>JBKJOM010000290.1:0-7463 GCA_046595775.1 Ramlibacter sp.
CCGATCTCGCGATCGGGGTGGCCGGGGACACCGGCACCGTGAGCGGCGTGACCCATGAACCGCTGGGGGAACTGGAGTTCGTCTACGCCATGGCGCCGCATCACCCCCTTGCGAAGGGCAAGGGCATCATCAAGGACGATGTCGTGCAGAAGCACCGCGCGATCGCCGTCGCCGATTCGGTGCAGCGCGGCGCCGCCGTGACGGTGGGCCTGCTGGCCGGTCAGGACGTGCTCACGGTCACCACGATGCGCGCCAAGCTCGATGCAATGCTGCGCTGCCTGGGTGCGGGCTATGTTCCCGAGCCGATGGCGCGGCCCTTCCTGGAAACCGGCCGCCTGGTGTCCCGGCAGACGCAACGCACGCCGCGGCATGTGCGCCTGTCGTACGCCTGGCGCAGCGAAGCCAAACCCGGCCGCGCGCTGCAATGGTGGTTAAAGCAACTCCAAAGCACGACCACGCGGCGTGCCTTGCTCGAAGAACACCGCGTGCCACAATGAAGCGAATGACCTCCAAACGCAAGAACATCGCCGTCATCGGCGCAGGCATCGCGGGCCTCGCCTGCGCACGGACGCTGGCGCAGGCGGGCCACGAAGTCACGGTGTTCGAAAAGGCCCCGCATGTGGGGGGCCGCACTTCGGTCACCGACACGCCTTTCGGCAGCTTCGACACCGGGGCGCAATACTTCACCGTGCGCGATCCGCGCTTTGAGGCGGCGCTGGCCACCAGCCCCGGCGCCCGCAAGCCCTGGAGCGCGAACGCTGTGCGCGTGCTTGACCCGGCAGGCCGCGTGGCCGAAGCCGCATTGCCCGCGCGCGAATTCCACTGGGTGGGCGCACCCGCGATGGACTCGGTGGCGCGCCATTGGGCGCAGCCGCTCGCGGCGCAGGGCCGCATCGAGCTGGGCACTCGCGTGTCGCGCATTGAAGCCGACGCGCTCCATCACGAAAAGTGGCAATTGCAGACGGCCGGGCCCAACGATTCGGTGCACGTCTTCGGCGGCTTTGACTCTGTGCTGATCGCCATCCCCGCCGCGCAAGCGTCTGGACTGTTGCTGCAGTCGAAACTGGGCACGGCGTGGCAAAAGCAACTGAGTGGCGTCGAAGTGGCGCCATGCTGGACCTTGATGGCGGCTTTCCCGCAGGCCGTGCAGCCCAACCTCTCGCACCTAGGCCCGCAGTGGAACGCTGCGCTCAGCACGCACCACCGCATCGCGTGGCTGGCGCGCGAATCGTCCAAGCCGGGCCGCGCTTCCATCGAACGGTGGACGGTGCAGGCCAGCGCCGCGTGGTCGCAGGAACACCTTGAAGACGATCCGGCCCGCATCCAGGCCAAGCTGCTCAAGGCCTTTGCCGAAGTGACGGGCATCCGCACCGAGCCGGCCGATGCGCAGGTGATGCGCTGGCGCTGGGCCAAGACGCAGGTGCCGCTGGGCGCATCGCATCTCTGGAACAAGGGCCAGGGCCTCGGCGTCTGCGGCGACTGGTGCCTGGGCCATCGCGTGGAAAACGCCTTCGTCTCCGGCCTGGAACTCGCGCTGGCGGTGCATAGCGGGCGTTGACCGACCGTGGCAGCGCGCTACGCCGGCCGCTTCGCGCCCTCGCCCACCGGGCCCCTTCATGCGGGCTCTCTCGTCGCCGCACTGGCCAGCTGGCTCGACGCACGCGCCGCCGGTGGCCGCTGGCTGGTGCGCATCGAAGATGTGGACACGCCGCGCTGCGTTGACGGTGCTGACCACTTCATCCTGTCCCAACTCGCCGACTGCGGCCTGGTGCCCGACGAGCCCCCGCTCTGGCAATCAGCGCGCGGCGACCATTACGAAACTGCCTTGCAGCAACTGGTCGCGGCGCAACTCAGCTTTCCCTGCGGCTGCTCGCGCAAGGACATCGAGGCTGCACTCGCCGAGCAAGGTCACGCGCATCTGCGCCACGCAGAACTGGTCTACCCGGGAACCTGCCGCCATGGGTTGCACGGAAAGCCGGCGCGCGCATGGCGTTTCAAAGTCGATGAAGGCGTGGTCCACTGGAACGATCGCCGCATCGGGGCGCAGCAGCAGGATGTGCAAGCCGAAGTCGGCGACTTCGTGCTCAGGCGCGCCGACGGCTTGTGGGCCTACCAGCTGGCAGTAGTGGTGGACGATGCCGTGCAAGGCATCACCGATGTCGTGCGTGGCGAAGATCTCGCGGACAACACCGCGCGGCAGATCCTGCTGCAACGTGCTCTCGGGGTTGCCACGCCGAACTACATGCACACGCCGCTGGTGCTGGGTGCAAAGGGCGAGAAACTATCGAAGCAGAACGGCGCGCAACCGGTGGACACGGGCAATGCAATGGCGGCGTTGAATGCTGCGGCTCAAGTTCTGGGGCTGCCGTCACATGCAGGTCCGGTGGTCCCTGCGCTTGCCGAGTGGGTTGCGCGGTGGGGGACAATCCTGCAGTGATCGACGACACCAACAAACCGGCCCTCCCTGGCCACCCACGCGGCATCCGCAGCTATGTGCTGCGCGCCGGCCGCACCACCACCGGGCAGGCCCGCGCCGTCTCCGAACTGGGCCCGCGCTTCATCGTGCCCTACTCGGCCACGCCTGCCGATCCCGCGCAACTGTTCGGCCGCCAAGCCGACACCATCCTGGAAATTGGGTTTGGCATGGGCGAGGCGACAGCGCACATCGCCGCCCTGATGCCCCAGAAGAATTTCCTTTGCTGCGAGGTGCATCCGCCGGGTGTCGGCACCCTGCTCAAGCGAATCGCGCAGCAGGAGATCACCAACATCCGCATCCTGCAGCACGACGCAGTGCAGGTCGTCGACCACATGCTCGCCCCGGGCGTGCTGGCTGGCGCGCACATCTTCTTTCCCGACCCGTGGCACAAGGCGCGCCACAACAAGCGGCGGCTGGTGCAGGCGCCTTTCATCGCGACGCTGGCCAGTCGCCTCGCGCCCGGCGGCTACTTGCATTGCGCGACCGACTGGGAGCATTACGCGCAGCAGATGCTGGAAGTTCTGTCGGCCGAGCCATTGCTCCAGAACACAGCGGACGGTTTCGCGCCCCGGCCGGACTACCGTCCGCTCACCAAGTTCGAGAACCGGGGCCTGAAACTGGGGCACGGTGTCTGGGACGTGGTGTTTCGCAAACGCTGAAAACCGTCCCAAAGACACCCCGTATAGCCAACACCGGCGCGGGTCATGTCGATCTTGCATGAAGTTGGCGCAGCGCCGGCTTGCCCCCGTTCTGGCTCAAGCGTATCTTCAGGCATCGACTGTGCATCAGTTCGGCCGAGGAGAAACGCATGACCACCACCCGCAGAACCTGGATCGCTTCGGCAGCCGTCGCAGCCCTGCCCGCCCTCGTGCCCACGCTGGCCTGGCCGCAAGCCAAGACCACCGCCAGCCGCAAGATCATCCTCGGCCAGTCGGTGCCGCTGACCGGCGCGGCCAGCGAGATCGGGCTGGCCTTTGCCGCCGGTGCCAAGCTGTATGTCGACAACTTCAACGGCCGCAAGCCCAGCCCGGGCTACGCCTTCGAACTGCGGCAGGTCGATGACGGCTACGTCGCCGCCAAAGCCGGGGCCAACGCCAAGAAGCTTCTCGCCGAAGGCGCGGACCTGCTGTTCGGATTTGTCGGCACGGGCAGCAGCGAAGCCGGTGCCGAGGTAGCGGCGAAGGAAGGCGCGATCTTCTTCGCCCCCTTCGCGGCCGCCGACAACCTGCGCGACGCCGCGCATACCAACGTGTTTCACGTGCGCCCCAGCCTTGCCGACGAAGCGTTCAAGATGGTGCGCCACTGCGCCACGCTGGGACAGACGCGCATCGCCGTGCTGGCGGAAGACGACGCCATGGGCAAGGCGGGCCTGGCCGCCGTCACGCAGGCGCTGGCCGAGCAGAAACTGCCGCCGCTGGTGGGCTCGGCCTTCGTACCGGTCAACAGCGACAAGGTGGATGCGGCCGTTGCTTCCCTCTTCAAGCTGCAGCCGCAGGCCATCATCCAGGTCTCGCTGTTCAACTCGACGGCGGCCTTCATCCGCAAGATGCGCAAGGCGGGATACGCGGGCGCGTTCTTGAACTTCTCCGTTGTCGGCATCGACCCGTTGTTCACTGCACTCGGCAAAGAGATCGGCGGCGTGGTGGTCTCGCAGGTGGTGCCCTCGCCCAAGAGCTCGGCCACGCCGATCGTCAAGGAGTACCTGGCCGCCATCGACAACTCGGACCAGAGCCCTTCCTACGAAAGCCTCGAAGGCTTTATTGCCGCGAAGACGCTCGCCGAGGCGGTGAAGCGTGCCGGCAAGGGCTTCGACAAGGCCGGCCTGCAGAGAGCGATGGCCTCGATGACGGATTACGACGTGGGGGGCTTTCGCATCAACCTGCGCGCCGGGGTGCGCGACTCGGTCCGCGCGATCGACCTGGTGACGATCACGCCCGACGGGAAAGTCGTTCGCTAGCGAAAAGCCTCGTGCAGCAGCTCGCGCACCTTCTGGTTCGCCTGCTCGCGCGCCGCAGGGTTCGCACCCGCGTGAACGCCTTCGCCCGGACGCACGCCATTGGGCACATCTCGCCGCACCTGAACGCGCCCTCCCGGGTTGTCGAAATCGTGATAACTGTCGGGGTAGGTCACAACTTCGGCATGGGCTGCACGGCCCAGCGCGAGGCAGGGTTCAGGTGGCGTCCAGTCATCCTTCTCGCCGATCAGGATCACCAGCTTGGTCGATGCGCGGTAGCCTGATTTAAGCGAAGCGCTGCAGCCGGGATAGAAAGCGATGGCGACCACCGGTCGCACAGCCTGCACCTTGACGCTGCTGTTGCCGGCATCTGTAGCTGCCAGTACCGCGCTGCCTCCGTGCGACCAGCCGAGCAGTGCGATTCGTCCCGCTGCCGCCCAGGGCTGGGAATCCGCCCACGCGACGGCCGCGAGTGCGTCGGCACGCCGCTGCTTCTGGTCGATGTCCCGGGCGGCAAAGCGCTGGGTGCAGATCTCGGTCTCGCCGCGCGGCGTGAAGCTGTCGGGAAAGACCGCCACATAACCTTGCGCGACCAACATGTCGGCCATGGCCCGATGGCGCGCGTTCAGCTCACCCTGGCGCTTGCCGGCGGTGGCATAAAGCCCGCCGCAACCGTGTAGAGCGATCACGGTACCTTTCGGCGCGCCGGCCGGAAAAAAGTAGTGTGCCTTGAGGGGCGTGCCGTCAAGGCTGGAAAATGTTGCTTCCGCTGCTGGAGCAGAAGCACAAGCCAGCGCCAACAACACGCATCCCCACCCGGCGAAAGCGCGGGCGGGGCGCACGGTCAGGCCCTTTCCGCGACCCAGGCGCGCACCGATTGCAGCGCTCCGTCGAGCTTGCTAGCGTCGGTGCCACCGGCCATGGCCATGTCGGGTTTGCCACCGCCCTTGCCGCCCACTTGCTGCGCGACGAAGTTCACCAGCTCGCCGGCCTTCACCTTGCCCATGATGTCGGCGGTGACGCCGGCCGCGATCTGCACCTTGCCCCCTTCGACAGCGGCCAGCACGATCGCCGAGGACTTGAGCTTGTCCTTGAGCTTGTCCATGGTGTCGCGCAACGTCTTCGCGTCCGCGCCTTCCAGCCGCGCGGCCAGCACCTTGATGCCCTTCACGTCGACAGCCTGCGACACCAGCTCGTCGCCTTGCGACGAAGCCAGCTTGCCCTTGAGCTGCGCCACTTCCTTTTCGAGCGAGCGAACGTGGTCCTGCAGCTGGATCACACGCGCAATTTGTTCTTTGCCGGCAGCCTTGAGGTAGCCGCCCAGAGCAGAGCCGTGCGCCTCGAGTTCCTGCGCAAACGTAAGCGCATTCAATCCCGTCACGGCTTCAATGCGACGGATACCAGCGGCCACGCCCGCCTCACTCACGATCTTGAACTGGCCGATGTCGCCCGTGCGCTGCACATGCGTGCCACCGCACAACTCGCGGCTGGAGCCGATGTCCAGCACGCGCACGCTGTCGCCGTATTTCTCGCCAAACAACATCATGGCGCCCGTGGCTTTGGCGGCTTCGATCTCCATCACGCGCGCCAGCGCCGGCTGGTTGGCGAGAATTTCCTCGTTCACGCGCCGCTCGACTTCCAGGATTTGCTCGGGCGTGACGCCATGGCTGTGCGTGAAGTCAAAGCGCGTCTTGTCGGCATCAACCAGCGAGCCCTTCTGCTGCACATGCGAGCCCAGCACTTCGCGCAGCGCCTTGTGCATCAGGTGCGTGGCGCTGTGGTTGCGCACTGTGGCCTGACGGCGCGGAACATCCACGCTGGCCATGACTGCATCGCCCACCTTGAGGATGCCTTGCGTCATGGTGCCGTGGTGGCCGAACACATCGGCCTTGATCTTCTGCGTGTCTTCCACGCCGAACTGCAGGCCCTCTGCGCTGATGGCGCCGCAGTCGCCCACCTGGCCGCCGCTTTCCGCGTAGAACGGCGTGACATCGAGCACCACGACGCCCTGCTCGCCCTCTTTGAGTTCCTGCGCGGGCGAGCCCTGCTTGTACAGGGCCACGACCTTCGCCGGTTCTTCGAGCTTCTCGTAGCCCGTGAATGCATTGCCGATGCCCGCGTACTCCAGCGCGCGGTCCATCTTGAATTTGCCGGCAGCGCGTCCCGCCGCCTTCTGCTTTTCCATCGCAGCGTTGAAGCCGGCCTCATCAACCGTCACGCCACGCTCGCGGCAGACGTCCTGCGTCAGGTCGAGCGGGAAGCCGAAGGTGTCGTGCAACTTGAAGGCGACATCGCCGGGCAGCACCTTCTGGTCGCCGCCCAATGCGGCGTCGAGGATCTCCATGCCGTTGGCCAGTGTTTCGAAGAAGCGCTCTTCCTCGGTCTTGAGCACTTCGGTGATGCGCTCGCCTTCGGCTTTCAAGCGCGGATACGCTTCGCCCATCAACGCGACCAGGTCGGGCACGAGCTTGTGGAAGAACGGAGTCTTCTTGCCCAGCTTGTAGCCGTGGCGGATGCCGCGGCGGATGATGCGGCGCTGCACGTAGCCGCGCCCTTCGTTCGACGGGATCACGCCGTCGCTCACCAGGAAAGAAGTCGCGCGCACGTGATCGGCAATCACGCGCAGCGAAGGGTTGAGCAGATCCTTCTCCCCTGTCTCGCGCGAAGCCGCCTTGATCAGCGTGTCGAAGATGTCGATCTCGTAGTTGCTGTGCACGTGCTGCAGGATGGCCGCGAGGCGCTCCAGGCCCATGCCGGTATCGACGCAGGGTGCGGGCAGGTTCTTCACGCTGCCGTCGGCCTGCATGTCGAACTGCATGAACACGTGGTTCCAGATCTCGATGTAGCGGTCGCCGTCCTGCTCGGGCGAGCCCGGCGGGCCGCCGGGGATATGCGGGCCGTGGTCGTAGAAGATCTCCGACGACGGGCCGCACGGGCCGGTATCGGCCATCATCCAGAAGTTGTCGGACGCGTATTTTTTACCTTTGTTGTCGCCGATGCGCACGATGCGGTCAGCGGGCAGGCCAATCTCGT
>JBKJOM010000328.1:0-14304 GCA_046595775.1 Ramlibacter sp.
ATCCCCAGCGTCCTGGTGGAAACCGCCTTCATCAGCAACCCGGAAGAAGAGGTGCGCCTGCGCAGCGATGTCTACCAGGACCAGCTGGCGGACGCGATCATGCGCGGCATTCATCGCTACTTCGCGCGCAATCCACCGCTGGCGCGCAGCCGCGCGGTGTAGTACGGCGGTGCTAATCGGTGGCATGCCAACATCAGTCACTGCGGGCACACGGTTGATTCATGGACGCCGCCCCACGCATTTGGTAACGTTTGTGTTTGCTGCTTTTCACAGCCGCATCACATCTTGCCCGGCACCAGTTCCTTCAATCCGCTAGATCCCGACCCGCTTCAGCCCCCGACCCAACGCATGGGCTCCCTGGTGGGGGCGTTGGACGGGGCGGCCTACTTCATTCCGGTCAGCCTGGGCAGTGCGGCACTGGTCTTCGGCCGAATGGGTCCCGACGTGCTGGCCAGCGGCGTCTTTGCCGTGATGGTCGCGCTGGCGTGGGTGCATTTCTCCACGGCTGGCGCGGCTCGGCCCCTGGTTTTCGCGGCGCGATTCTTCGAAGCCACCACGCTGGCGGCCATGTTGGAGCAGTTCGGAAGGCAGTTGCCCGCCTGGGCATTGCAGGACACGGTCGGCATACGCCTGGCCCTACTATGCGTCACCTGCGCCCTTGCCGGACTCTGGGTGGGTGCGCTGTACTTGGCCAGGGTCGACCGGTTCACTCGCTACATTCCGCCGCCGGTGTTCGCGGGCTTTGCCAACAGCATCGCCGTGGTGCTGCTCGTATCGCAGACCCAGAGCCTATGGCATCTTGCGGGACAAGACGGCGCGCTGCTCGCCGCACTCTCGATCGCCATGGTGGTGTTCTGCACCAGCGCGGCCGTCCGACGCTGGAGACCACGGTGGCCGGCTTCAGCGTGTGCGCTGATGGTGGGACTGGTGATCGGCGTGTTGTGGCAGACCGCAGGGCGCTCCATGCCGGTTGTCAGCGCGGGCACCTGGACGATGACCCTTCCCTTCATGTTGGCCGACTTCCCTGCTCTTGTCGCGCCGGGCGTGAAGCGTTGGGCGGTCGGGTTCGAGATCGCAACGAATGCCGCCATCCTCGGAACCATGGTCTTCATCAACACAACCCTCACGGCGCAGCAGATGACGCAGGCTGACGACGTTCGGCGCTCATCGCGCAAGCTCGGGGCCGTCTGGAACGGCGTCGTGCTCGCGATCGCGGGAGCGATCGGCGCCGTGCCCGTGTCCGGCTCTGCCCAATCCTCGATCGCGGCCGCGCGCACCACGAAGCTAAGCCCTGGGCTGATCCTGATGTGCGCGGGCGTGACCGGGGCCGTTTACTTGAGTGGCATTCTGGCCTGGATACCGCTTGCCGCGCTTTGCGGGGCACTCCTTTTCGAGGCCTTCGTGATCACCGACAAGCCCTCGATGCACTTGCTGGCCGATTGGCTGCGCCGCCGGCCGATGAAGGCCAACGCGCGCGCGGATCTCGCGCTGATCGCTGCGGTCACCGCATGCGCGGTTGTGTTCAACATGGTCGCTGCAGTGTTCGTGGGCCTGTTGCTGGGGCTGGTGCTCTTCGCGGTCCGTAATGCCAGCCGCCCCGTGCGCCATGTGTGGACGGGGGACCAGTTGCACTCCAACTGCGCCCGGGCGCGGGCCGACCTGCGGCTGCTCGAATCGCACGGAAGCGAAATCAAGGTCTTCGAGCTGGAAGGCGACCTGTTCTTCGCAGTGGCTGACCAGCTGGAGACGGAACTGCGGGCCGGCCTGGAAGGCGTGTGCTGCGCCATCATTGACTGGTCCCGCGTGCGCCACGTCGAGAGCGGCGTTGCTTACGGCGTGCGCAAGATTGATCGCCTGGCGGCTTCGCGAGGCATTGCCCTGCTGCACGCGGGCGCGGACATGCAATCGGGCAACGTAGGCGCGGTACTGCGCGAAACCATGCCCGGTGCGCGCTTCGTGGACGACCTCGACCATGCAATGGAGCAGGCGGAAAACCACGTGGTGAAGTTGTACGGGGCCGAGGCGCAGCGGGACGTGACTTCGATGCTCGAGGCCGTTTCGCTGTTCAACGGCCTCGACGACGCTCAGCGCAGCCGCCTGGAGGCCGCGATGGAACAGAAGCTGTATGCGGCGGGCGACTGCATTGTGACGGCCGGCGACGCCAGCGAGGAACTGATGCTGGTGTTGCAGGGCTCGGCCAGCATCGTCGTTCGATCCGCGGATGGCCGGGATATGCGGCTGGCGGGCGTGCGCCGGGGCGCGACGATTGGCGAGATCGGCTTCCTCGACCGGGCTCCCCGCTCTGCCACGGTGCTTGCGCAAGAAGACATGGTCATTGGCGTCCTGCGCCGCGCGGCTTTCGACGACCTGGCGTCAAACGAACCGCGAGTGGTGCAGCAGCTCCTTGCGAACATGGCTCTCGAAATTGCCACTCGCCTGCGCCACACCAACCGCCTGGCGATGGCGCGGCAGTTGTTGCCCACCCCGACCGCTAGATCGGATAGATCAGCGAGTTGAGCACCATCTCGCTGTCGTACACGCAAGTCCGGCTTGAAAATTTCAGGCCGCCTTCGGAACGAACGATCTCGTCGATATAGCGGCCCACGTTGTACACCTCGCTTGCGTCGCCCGGCCTCGTGCGGAACACCGCGTAATTGGACTGGGCCAAAATAACGGGGGTCAGATTCCAGCTATTTTCGTCTCGTACCCGGGCCGGTCCTATCACATGCCGCATGTAATAGGGCGCGTGGTAGATGGTCTGCGTGACTCCGTACACGCGGTCTTTCATCATCCCTTGACTCTCCAATGCGATGAGCGCCAACGGCAGGCCGCGGTCGAAATTCTCCCGCGCCTGCACCTTGTAGCAGCCGTCTTCAGTGAAGAAGAGCGGCCACTCATCGAAGCGCTTTTCGTCCAGCGCGTCGGCATAAGCAGCATTCAGTTCATCGATCTCGGCCTGCAACAGCAATCGATCCTTCGCGCTCATAAGCCCATCACCTTGCGCCAGTAAGCGTACATGCTGCGGATCAGGGTCTCGGTGACCATGTGCTCACTAGGCCCGGTGCCCGTGCCATCCAGCTCGCACAGTGTCTCGCCGCCTTCGCCTTGCTGCGCGAAGCCGCGCTGGCTCAACTCGATCACCTCGCCATCGTCGGCGCTCACAAACCCTGCCGGCCCGAACAGGTTGGCCTGACGCAGTCGGCGCTGCGTCATCTCGGGCGTATCGTCGGAAAAGCCGAAGTGGGTCCAGACAAAATCGAACTCGCCCTCGCCGCGCGGCACGATGTGGCGCGTCGACAGCGAGTTGACCTGCTGCTGGATGATCAGGCTGGGGAACAAGGTGATCATGGTGACCGTCGGCGTGATCGACTGGCCCGGATTGGCGGGATCGTCAACCGTCCACCAGGCCTCGGGCGCGACGTCGAGCAAGCGCGCGTCATGCAACTGCATCCCGGCCTTGAATGAAGTCACGCCCTCGGTCACGGTCTTGTTCTCGCCGCCCTCGTTGCGGCGCGAAATCATCACCGCGTGGCGACCATGCGCGTCCATCACCATGCGGCTCTTCTGGTCGGCGCGCCACAAGCCGAAGGTCACGAACCACGTATGGAGCAGGCCCGGGTGGTACGGGTCCTTGATGTTCTCCATCATCAGTTTCCAGTTGCCAGGGATGCGCTGCCGGTTGTAGCCCAGCAGCGTGAGCTGGCGGCCGGCAAAGATGCGATCGATCCAGGGCATGAGGTCGGGGCCCAGGTAGTCCGCGAGAGGCTCGACCGCTTCACTGAACGTCGCGAACACGAGGCCGTGCAGCACCGCCACTCGCAGCTTCGTGAGGCCGTGCTGCTTCACGTCGAAGTCGGCCGGCATGCCACCGTAGACGCATTCCGCGCCGGATTCGTCCTTCACGCGGACGCCGTCCTTGAACGGCAGCCCCGCGAGGTCGCCGTTCAACTTGTACGTCCATTGGTGGTAAGGGCACACGAAGCTGCGAGCATTGCCATGCGGTTGCTGGCAGAAGCGCACGCCACGATGCGCGCAACGGTTTTCGACAACGCGGATGCCATGGTCGATGCCGCGATCCTTAGGCGCAACACGATCCCGCACCATGATCACCTGCCGCTCGCCCAGCCAGCTGAGTTTGTAGTCGCCAGTGTTCGGGATCTCGACTTCCAGACCAATGTAGGACCAGTGGTCGCCATAGAAGATCTTCTGTAGCTCCTGCTGGTAGAGCTGCGCGTCGGTGTAAACCCAGAACGGAACGCGGCTGGAGCCGAGTCGGCTCCAGCGGGAAAGGTCTTGTTCGGGGGCGTTCATTCGCGCGGTCTCCTGCAACAAATGATACGCGTGCTTATGTATATTGGACCCCGAGACAACCACCATCCACCATGAAGAACATCTATCTGGCTTCCTTCGCCGCGGCGCTGCTCCTCGGCTGCGGCGCACCATCGATGACTCGAGCCAACACTGTGCCGGCGCCGATCCAGAAGGACTGCCCCGCGGAGTGGCCGGTGGGAAGTCGCTGTTTCACCGGTGTCGATGTCAAGGGCGCGTGGTACGCCGTTGGCATTCCGCCGCAATGGGACCGGGAAGTGCTGGTAGTTCACGCGCACGGCGGGCCTGACCTGGACCAAACCAGCGAAAAGCGCGTGTTGGCCGACCTGAAGCGCTGGGCCATCACAGGCCGCGCGGGTCACGCCTGGATTGCGTCCAGCTATCGCAGCGGCGGCTATGGATGGACCGCAGCGGGCGAGGACGTCGAGACGTCAAGGCAGCTGTTTGTCCAGCGATTCGGCCCGGCGCGGCGCACCATCCTGCATGGGCAGAGTTACGGCGGTGGCGTCGCGGCCAAGCTTGCAGAGCGCGCCGGCAGCTCGTACGACGCAGTCCTGCTCACCAACGGCATGCTCGGCGGCGGCACGCGCTACCTCGAGTTCCGCTTCGACTTGCGCGTGGTCTACCAGCATGTCTGCAGGAACCACCCGCGACCGGACGAGAAGCAATATCCGCTGTGGATGGGCCTGCCCGCCGATTCGAAGCTGACCCTGGCGGAATTGACAGAGCGCGTCAACGAATGCACCGGCGCGCGGTTACCGGCCGCCCAGCGCACCTCGCAACAGCAGCGGAATCTCGCCGACATCGTCAATGTTGTGCGCATCCGCGAGGACTCCCTGGTGCGCCACATGGAGCAATCGACGTGGCTATTCCGTGACCTCACGCTACGCCTGCTTGGCGGCCGCAACCCTTTCGACAACACCCGTGTGGAGTACAGAGGCTCCTCGGACGACACGGCGTTGAACGCGGGGGTCGCGCGGTATGCGGCCGACCCGCAGGCGGTCGCGGACCTCGCGCGCGACAGCGCACCCACGGGCAAGGTGGGCCTGCCCGTCCTCACGCTGCACGCGATCGACGACCCCACGGCTTTCGTGGAGCTCGAATCGGCTTACCGGCAGGCGCTCGATCGTGCAGGAAGCGCGGACAAGCTGGTCCAGGTGTTCACAGAAGAGCGGGAGCACAGCTACCTGAGCGATCCCGAATATCCCACCATGTTCACGGCGCTGCTGCGATGGATTGACGGCGGCGAAAGGCCCACGCCGGGATCGGTAGCGCGGCTGTGCGCGCAAGGCGAGGAACGCTTTGGCAAAGGCTGCCTGGTCCGGCCCGAGTACATCCCTGCCCCGCTGGAAAGCCGGGTGGCGCCTCGCCGCTGACTACGCGTGCATATGAACCGTGGCGGCGCAGGACGGTGGGAGCCCTCCACCCGGAAGTAAAGGAAGGAGCTCGTGTGGCGAAGGCCACACGGCGGGGGAACATGGACGGTGGAGGGCTCCCGCCGGCCTGAGCCCCCAACGCAGGCAACGAGAACAAACTCAGGCCGAGCGCGCCTTCAAGCGTGACCTCAGCGCACCCACGACGACAACGATGCCCGGAATGATGATCATCGCCCAGATAATCTTGTCCAGGTGCGCCTTCACCCACGGAATGCCGCCGAAGAAGTAGCCGGCAGTGACGATGCTACCGACCCACAGCGCGCCGCCCGTCACGTCGTAGAAGCTGAACTTGCTGCGCGTCATGCGGGCCACGCCCGCGACGAAGGGCGCAAAAGTCCGCAGGAAAGGCATGAAGCGCGCGGCCACGATGGTGATGCCACCGTACTTTTCATAGAACGCGTGGGCCTGGTCGAAGGCCTTCCGGTTGAAAAACTTCGAGTCTTCCCACTGAAAGACGCGTGGACCGAAGAAGTGGCCGATCGTGTAATTGCTCTGGTTGCCCAGCACCGCGGCCGCGATCAGCAGGCCAACCG
This sequence comes from Ramlibacter sp., assembly GCA_046595775.1. Lineage (GTDB taxonomy): Bacteria > Pseudomonadota > Gammaproteobacteria > Burkholderiales > Burkholderiaceae_C > Ramlibacter. Next base: position 6,299 of record JBKJOM010000328.1, read on the forward strand.
AGAGCGGGTAACTCATGAGGCCCACGCCGCACATCGCACCGACCACGAAGAGCAACGAGTCACCGGGCAGGAACGGCATCACAACCACGCCGGTCTCCACGAAGATGATCATGAACAGCAGCGCGTACACCCACGCCCCGTAGTTGACGACGAAGTTCTCGAGGTAGCGGTCGACATGCATGATGAAGTCGAGCGCAAAAGCAAGCAGTTCCATGAGCGGGGATTATCCCTGCCGCACGGGGCGTAACCGGCGGTGTTCCTACAATGGCGGCGTGAGTGCCGTCCTTTCCCCCGCCCCGCGCCGCCCGATCCGTGAATTGCCGGATGAGCTGGTGAGCCAGATCGCGGCGGGCGAAGTCGTCGAACGGCCGGCCTCCGTCGTGCGCGAGCTGGTGGACAACGCATTGGATGCAGGTGCCACGCAGGTCACGGTGCGCCTGCTGGCCGGTGGCGTGCGCCTGATCTCGGTGGAAGACGATGGCAGCGGCATCGCCCGGGACGAAATGCCCCTGGCGCTGCGGCGCCACGCCACGAGCAAGATTGCCTCCCTGTCGGACCTGGAGTCCGTGGGAACCATGGGATTTCGTGGCGAGGCCCTGGCCGCCATCGCCTCGATTGCCGAGATGCGCCTGCTGTCACGCACTGCCGATCAACCCAGCGCCCTGGCCCTGGACGCGCGCACCGGCGAGCTGCGGCCCGCGGCCCGCGCCATCGGCACCACGGTGGAAGTGAAGGAGTTGTTCTTCGCGACCCCGGCGCGCCGCAAGTTCCTGAAGTCCGACGCCACCGAGCTTGCGCATGGCGTCGAGGCAGTGCGGCGCCACGCGCTCGCGCGCCCGGATGTCGGCTTTGCGATCTGGCACGAAGGCAAGCTGGTCGAGCAGTGGCGGATCGCCACGCGCGAGCAGAGGCTGGCCGACGTGCTGGGGCAGGACATGCTCGAACAAAGCGTGGCAGTCACCTACAGCGCGGGTACCATCCGCGTCACCGGTCGCGCCGGCATTCCGGATGCGGCGCGGGCGCGAGCCGACCAGCAGTTCGCCTACGTCAACGGTCGCTATGTGCGCGACAAAGTGCTCACGCATGCGGCGCGCAGCGCCTATGAAGACGTGTTGCATGGCCATCGCCAGCCGGTCTACGCGTTGTATGTGGAGATCGACCCGGCTCGGGTGGACGTGAACGTGCACCCCACCAAGATCGAAGTGCGCTTTCGTGACAGCCGCGAGGTTCACCAGGCGGTTCGTCACGCGATGGAAAACGCACTGGCCGCGCCGCGTGCCTCCGCGGCCATGGCCTCACCCGTGATTGCGGTGGCGCCTTCGTTCGCGCCGGCTCAGTGGCGACAGCCTGCGATGGACCTCGGGAACAAGGTGTCGGACTTGTCCGCCCTTTGGTCGCCCACTGTTCCTTCCACTGTTTCCGTCAGCGAAACTGCGCCGCGTGATGAAGTGGCCTGGCCTTTGGGTCGCGCCATCGCGCAACTTCAAGGCATCTACATCCTGGCCGAGAACGCGCAGGGCCTGGTCATCGTGGACATGCACGCCGCGCACGAGCGAATCGTCTACGAACGCCTCAAGAGCCAGATGGATACGGCCCGGATTGCGAGCCAGCCGCTGTTGATCCCGGCCACTTTCGCCGCGACGGCCCAGGAGATCGCGACTGCAGAAACTTGCACCGACGCATTGCACGCGCTGGGCCTGGAGATCACGGCCTTTTCTGCCAAGACGCTGGCGGTGCGCGCCGTGCCCACCAGCCTGGCCCACGGCGATGCGGTCGAACTCGCGCGCAGCGTGCTGGCCGAGCTGGCGCAGCACGAAGCCAGCACCGTCATCCAGCGCGCGCAGAACGAGTTGCTGGGAACGATGGCCTGCCACGGCGCGGTGCGCGCCAATCGCAAACTGACCATCGACGAGATGAACGCGCTTCTGCGGCAAATGGAAGAGACCGAGCGTTCCGACCAGTGCAATCACGGCCGCCCGACGTGGCGCCAGATGACGGTGCGCGAACTCGACGCGCTGTTCCTGCGAGGTCGCTAGTCCGAAATCGGCGCGGCCGTTGCTTCGGCCAGCCCCAGTTGCCCCATCCGTTCGCAATACGCCTGCAGCCGCGCGGTGTCGCAATGCACCTGCAGCGATGTCACCTTGCCCCATGCCATGCGCAGCTCGTGCACCCCCTGGTTGTTGCCGCGTGAGCCGTCCGGCAGGCTGAAGGCGTCGGCCCAGCTCACCAAAATTCGCGTGTCCCACGGCCAGCCGCTCACCGCTACCGATTGCACGTCGAAGCGCAGGTCCGGCAACATCCGTTGCAGCCGCTTGTACCACTGGCCGGTCGATGCCAGCGTGCGGCGACGTCCACCCAACGCGTGCTCTCCGAACATCACGTGCTCATGCCGCGGCGCGAATTGCGAGACGATGTTGGCGTAATGGCCGGCATTGATGTCGCGAAAGGCGCGGCGCACTTTGCGGTCGACGACGAAGTGGTACATGGCGTGACTGGCCTCTGTTGATCTTACAAAACTCAAACACCGAACTCCCGTTCGCTTTCTCTTGCGGCTTGATGCTAGACTGCGATCTTTCTCGTGTCAAGATCAAAGCCCGCCAAGGCCCGCACGGCCTACCACCACGGCAACCTGCGCGATGCCCTGCTCGACGCGGCCGAGGCTTTGCTGCCGCTGCACGGCCCCGAAGGCCTGACACTGCGCGAGGTGGCGCGGCAGGCGGGTGTGTCGCACGGCGCGCCTTATCACCACTTCGAGAGCCGCGAGGCGCTGCTGGCCTCAGTTGCCGAGCGCGGCTTCGCGGGCCTGGGCGAAGCGATGGTCGTAACCGCGGGGCCGACGCCGCGCGATCGCCTGATCGCGATCTGCGTGGCCTACGTCGATTTCGCGGCGCGGCACCCGACGCGGTTCCGGCTGATGTTCGGCCCCTTGCTCGCCGCGAAGGAGCAGTACCCGGGCCTGAAGGAAGCCGGCGAGAAGTCCTTCTTCATCCTGCTGGAAGCGTCGCGCGATGTGGCCCCTGATGATGCGATGCCGCTCGCCCTGTCCGGCTGGAGCCTGGCGCACGGCCTGGCCCACTTGCGGATCAACGGCGTGTTCGAGACGCTGCCAGTCGCTGCGCCGCCGGAATCGCACCTTGCGGGTTTGCTGGCGCAGTGGTTGTTGCAGCATGTGAAGCCCCGGCAGAAATGATCCAGACCCCGAACTTTTCAGCGGAACACTGATCAGTCATGGCTATGAAGCGCGTAACCCTCTTCGCCGCACTGGCCCTCACGGTGGGCCTCGTCGTGGGCTGCTCCACGCTCGACCAGACGCAGCGCAACTGGATCTTTCAGCCCAGCGACCGCAGCTGGGGCGGCACGGCCGAACTCGCGCGCGACATGGAGAACGTCTGGGTCGAGTTCGATTCGAAGGCGACCGGCGAGCACTCGCGGCTGCATGGCCTGTGGGCCACAGCGCCTGCCGCGAAGAATGACGCACCGATCCTGCTGTACCTGCACGGCGCGCGCTGGAATGTGGAAGGCTCGGCCCCGCGTATCCGCCGCCTGCAGGATCTCGGGTTCTCGGTGCTCGCCATCGACTACCGTGGCTTTGGCAAGAGCTCGGCCGGGTTGCCCTCAGAAGAGACTGCTTATGAAGACGCCCGCGCGGCCTGGGATTGGCTCGCCGCGAAGTACCCGCAGCGGGCACGCTACATCTTCGGCCACTCACTCGGCGGCGCCGTGGCCATCGACCTGGCGTCCAAGGTCGACGACGAGCGCGGCACCATCGTCGAAGGCACATTCACTTCAATCCCCGACGTGGCCAGCTCGATGAAGTGGGGCTGGTTGCCAATCGGCCCGTTGATCACGCAACGTTTCGATTCGGTGACCAAAGTGGCCAAGGTGGGCTCGCCCCTGCTCGTGGTGCACGGCGAAAACGACAACCTGATCGACCAGAAATTCGGGCGCCGGCTCTATGAAGCTGCAACGGGGCGAAAACGTTTTCTGCTGGTGGAGGGCGGCTCCCACCACAGCACCATGGCGGTGGGCCTGGACCAGTACAAGCAGGCGCTGGCGGAGATGTTCAGCCTGTAGGTGACGCCGCTATTTGCGGCGGCATGTGCCGACGAAAGCCGCCGTGGGCCATCTGCTACCCTCCCCCGATGCCAGCGCCCACGACTCCACGCAACATGTCGCCCGGCCTCGTAGTGCTGGAGCTGTCGCTGCTGCAACGCCATGGCGAGCAGCGCAGTTTCTAACGCGCGCGCCATCGCGCTGGCAGGCCCGACCGCGTCGGGCAAGACAGCCGCGGCCCTGGCCATTGCGCGCGAGCATGGCGCTGAGATCATCAGCGTCGACTCGGCACTGGTGTACCGCAGCATGGATATCGGCACCGCGAAGCCCTTGGCGGCCGAGCTCGCAGTGGCACCGCATCACCTGATCGACATTCGCGAGCCCACAGAGGCCTATAGCGCGGCGGAGTTCGCGGCGGACGCGGCGCGGCTGGTCGGGGAGATCAACGCGCGCGGCAAACTCGCGCTGCTGGTTGGCGGGACGATGTTGTACTTCAAGGCGCTCTTCGAAGGGCTGGATGCGATGCCGCCCGCGCAACCTGGGATCCGTGCCGAGATCGAAGCGCAGGCCGCCCGCGACGGCTGGCCCGCGCTTCACGCGGAACTCGCACACGGCGACCCCGTCACTGCGGCTCGGCTCGCCCCCAATGATTCGCAACGCATCCAGCGGGCGTTGGAAGTGCTGCGCGCCACCGGTCAGCCGATTTCCAGTTTCCACGGCAACAGGATTGCCGGCATGACCGGCATGCCCCTGTTCTCGCTGGAGCCGCAAGAACGCGCGTGGCTGCATGACCGCATCGCGCAACGCTTCGACGCGATGCTCACGCGGGGCTTCGTCGACGAAGTGAAGATGCTGCGCGCGCGTGGTGACCTCCACCCCGATCTTCCGAGCATGCGCTGCGTCGGCTACCGCCAGGCCTGGGAAGCGTTGGACGGCCTGTGGCCGATGACCGAACTGCGCGACAAGGGCATCTTCGCCACGAGGCAGCTCGCCAAGCGGCAGCTCACCTGGTTGCGCAACATGCCGCAGCGCCACGTCATCGCTTGCGATGTGCCGGGCGCGCAGGACGAGTTGTTGCGCGCAGTGCGCGGGGTGCTCTCATGAGCCTCGTGATCCGCAACCTGGCCAAGCGCTACGGCACGGCAACGGTATTCTCGAACGTGACGCTCGAAGTGGCGAAGGGAGAATTCGTTGCCATCGTCGGGGAATCCGGCGTGGGCAAGTCGACGCTCCTCAACTGCATGGCCGGGCTCGATACCTGGGACGAAGGCTCGGTGACGCTGGACGGCAAGGACCTGGGAACACTCGTCGACGACGCGCGCGCCCTGCTGCGCCGCCAACACATCGGCTTCGTGTTTCAGGCTTTCCACGTGCTGCCGCACCTGGACGTCGCGCAGAACATTGGCCTGCCGCTGATGTTGCTGGACCGGCACGATCCGGTGCGGGTCGCGGCGATGCTGGACGCTGTAGGCCTGCAGGGACTGGGCGAGCGCCTGCCACAGCAGTTGTCCGGTGGGCAACTCCAGCGGGTGGCCATCGCGCGGTCGCTGGTGCATGGGCCATCGCTGCTGCTGGCCGATGAACCGACCGGCAACCTGGACCCGACGACCGCCGCCAAGGTGATGGATGTACTGGTCGCGCAGACGCGAAGCCAGGGTGCCTCGATGGTGCTGGTGACGCATTCCGAACCGGCGGCTGCGCGCGCCGACCGCGTGTTCACGCTGACGAGCGAAGGCGCTTACCCGCGGTAGGCCTTGCGCAGCATCGCTATCGCTGCCTGCACGTCCTCGATCGGCATCTGACCGGGCGCTGAAGCGCTCTCACCCACCGCAAAGGTCATCGCCGAACCGAAGGCCCAGCCACACATGCGCGTCACGGCGCCGAGACCGCCCATTGCCATGCTGACCACGGGGATCGAAAGCTCCGTGCTTGCCGTTTGCGTCGCTCCGAGCAGGGTGAGCACGTCGTCCATCGCCCGCGGCATCACCGCGACCTTGGCGACATCGCCACCGAGTGCCTGTGCCCTGGCGAATCGCCGGACCAGTTCCGCCGCCGGGGGTGTCGCCGAGAAGTCGTGAAACGAGAGGATCAGCGGCAGGCCTGCATCCTTCGCCATCTCGCGCACGGCCTGAACATGGGCCGCATCGTTGTCCATCTCGAAGTCGATGAGGTCGACGAGGCCGCTCTGGCAGACCGCTCGGTACATGTCGATGACCCGGGGCTCGTCGAGCGCGATCTTCTCGCCACCTTCGCGGCTGTTTCGCCGGGTGAAGAGGATAGGGATACCGCCGGCCGCATTGCGGATGTCATTGGCCGCTGCGAGCACTGCGTTCGTGTCGCCGATACCCGAGAAGAAATCCACGCGCCACTCCAGCAGGTCCGGCTTCCAGGCCGCAACCTTCGCGGTTTCAGTGGCGAGCGCATCACGGGTTCTCGCCACCAGCGGTGCGCAAACCACTGGGAACGGATTCACGCCGTGTTTCGAAATCGGAATCGCGTGACGCTGCATTCAGCCCACCAGTTGCGCGAACCGCTTCAGGTCCACGTTGCCACCCGACAGCATGATCCCGATCCGCTTGCCCGCGATCGGCAAGCCGCCGTGGCGCGCGCCCGCGAAACCGAGGCACCCGGTGGGCTCCACGACCATTTTCATCCGCCCGGCGAAGAAGCGCATCGCTTCGACCAACTGGTCATCGGTAGCGGTGAGCACCGCGTCCACGTCGCGGCGCAAGATTCCGAACGTCAACTGGCCCACGTGCTGTGTCTGCGCTCCGTCGGCAATCGTCTTGGGCGTCTCGATGTGCACGATTTCGCCTTTGCGCAGGGACTGCTGCGCGTCGTTGCCGGCTTCCGGCTCGACGCCATAGACCTTGCAGTCAGGCGAGAGCGCCCGCGCGGCGAGCGCGGTGCCTGACAGCAAGCCGCCGCCGCCCAGCGGTGCGAACAGGAAGTCGAGCTCGCCAGCTTCCTCGATCAGTTCCTTTGCCGCCGTGCCCTGCCCCGCGATGATGTCTGCGTGGTCGAAGGGCGGGATGAGCGTCATGCCGCGTTGCTGCGCGATGCCGCGTGTCAACGCTTCGCGGTCCTGGGTGTAGCGGTCGAAGCTGATCACCTCGGCGCCATAACCGCGCGTGGCGTCGACCTTGGCCCGTGGCGCGTCCAGCGGCATAAGGATCACGGCCGGCATGCCCAGCAGCCGCGCCGCCAGCGCGATGGCCTGCGCGTGGTTGCCCGATGAGAATGCGATCACACCGCGCTCCCGCTGCGCGGGCGTGAAGCGCGACAGTGCGTTGAAGGCGCCACGGAACTTGAAGGCGCCCATGCGCTGCAGGTTCTCGCACTTGAAGAACACCTGGGCGCCAAGCAATTGGTCGGCCGTGGTGGAGCGCAGGACCGGTGTGCGATGCGCGTGGCCTTCGATGCGCTGCGCCGCGGCACAGACGTCTTCGTAGGTGGGAAGTTCGAGCATTGCGCAAGCTTAGCGTAATGGCCGAGCCTGCGTCGGCGCGTCGCGCTGCGCACTGCCGACCTTGTCCTACAAATCGCGCGCTCCGCGAATTTCATCATCTACCCTCCCCAACCAAGGAGTACACCCATGGCAACCCGTGCTGGCAAAGACGCGTGCGACCTGCTCGACACCGATCACAAGAACGTGAAGAAATTGTTCAAGGACTATGAGGAGCTGACCGGCTCGCGCACACGGAGCGCGGCGCAGAAGAAGATGGACCTCGCGCGGCAGATCTGCATGGAACTGACGGCGCACGCCCAGGTGGAAGAAGAAATCTTCTACCCGGCGCTGCGCGAGGCAATCAAGGAGACCGACCTGCTGGACGAAGCCGAAGTGGAGCACCAGAGCGCCAAGGACTTGATCGCGCAAATCCAGTCTGCGAGCGAAGCGGACGAGATGTTCGACGCCAAGGTCAAAGTGCTGGGCGAGTACATCGACCATCACG
>JBKJOM010000094.1:0-3265 GCA_046595775.1 Ramlibacter sp.
TTGGCTTTCATCGCGTAGTGGATGCGGGCCTTGCGGCCGGCCAGGCCGCGCTGGTAGGCAGCCAGCGCATCGAGCATCGAGGCCTTTGAATAGACGAAAAGCGGCGTGCCGTATTCGCGCGCAAGATCGGCCAGGCTCACCCCTTCGGCAAACAGTTCGCCGCCATGCATGGCGAAGTGCGGCTGGCCGGGAAAGGAAGTGTTCATGGCACGCGGACGGGGTTGGCGATGCCTGTCGCCGAGGGCGCGGAGGCAGGAGCGGCCGGTGCGTTGGCACCAGCGGGACGGAGGGTTTCCGACAGGGTAGCCCGGCCCGCGGCTGCAGGGTCGGTGGGCAGATACAGCGGCCCGCGCTGGCCGCACGCGGCGAGCATTGCGACCACACCTGCGGCAAGGGCAAGCCGAGGTACGAAGGGCCTGACTAGAATTTGGCGAACATTGAACATGGTGAAATTGTAATGACCGACCCCGAATTCATGGACCGCGCCGAGGCGCTGCTGGCCCGCATCGAGGCGTGTTGCGACGCGATCAACGACGATACCGACTCCGACATCGACAACCAGCGTGTGGGCGGCATGGTCACGCTCTCGTTCGCCAACGGCACCCAGATCATCGTGAACATGCAAAGGCCATTGCACGAAATCTGGATGGCCGCGCGCGCTGGCGGCTTCCACTACAAGTTCGACGGCTCGGCCTGGATGGACACCAAGGGCGATGGCGAGTTCTTTGCCGGACTGTCGCGCTACGCGAGCGAGCAGGCCGGACAGCCGCTCGCCTTTGCAAGCTAGTTCCGCTGCCTAATTCCTGAACAGGTCGAGGATGCTCTTGCGCTCGTCCTGCGAGGAGCGCGGGGCGGCTTCGCCCCGGGCGGGCTTGTCAGCGGGCGAGCCTGCCGCCCCCGTCACACCATCGATCGATGCGCCGCCCACATTGCTCACGCCGCCACCCCTGGCGTACTCCTCGTAGTACCACTCACCGCCGACGTTGATCACGCCTTGGGGCGCGGCCGGCTCCATCACTGGCACGCCTTTCAACGCGGTCTCCATGAAGGTGACCCACACCGGCAGGCTCAGGCCGCCGCCCGTTTCGCGGTCGCCCAGCGAGCGCGGCGTGTCGAAGCCGATCCACACGATTGCCACCAGCGTGGGATGGAAGCCGTTGAACCAGGTGTCGATCGAATCATTGGTGGTACCTGTCTTGCCGTAGATGTCCGGCCGCTTGAGGGCGGCCTGCGTCTTGGCCGCAGTGCCGGAGCGGGCGACTTCCTGCAGCAGCCTGTCCATGATGAAGGCATTTCGCGCATCGATGGCGCGCACCGACTCGTTGGGCAGCGGCGGTTGGCTCTCCACCAGCGTCTTGCCCTTCTGGTCGGTGATCCTGGTGATGAGCCAAGGATTGACGCGGTAGCCGCCGTTGGCGAAGACCGCGTAGCCGGTGGCCATCTGCATCGGCGTGACGGAGCCGGCGCCCAGGGCCATGGTCAGGTAGGGCGGGTGCTTCTCGGGCTCGAAGCCGAATCGGCTGATCCAGTCCTGCGCGTTCTGCGTGCCCACGGCCTGCAGGACCCGGATCGAAACCATGTTCTTGGATTTGGCCAGGGCGGTGTGGAGCTGCATCGGGCCCTCGAACTTGCCGTCGTAGTTCTTGGGTTCCCAGGGCTGCCCGCCGGTGACGCCGGCGTCGAAGAAGAGGGGTGCGTCATTGACCACTGTGGACGGCGTGAAGCCTTTCTCCAGCGCGGCCGAATAGATGAAGGGCTTGAAGCCCGACCCGGGCTGGCGCCACGCCTGCGTCACGTGGTTGAACTTGTTCTTGTTGAAGTCGAAGCCGCCGACCAGCGCATGGATGCCGCCATCGCGTGGATCGAGCGCGACGAAGGCGCCTTCGACTTCCGGCAACTGCGTGATCTCCCAGGCGTTCTTGGTTGTCTTGGCCACGCGGATCACCGCGCCGCGGCGTACCTTGATCTTGGGCGGTGCCTTGTCCGACAGGCCCGACTGCGCCGGCCGCAGTCCCTCGCCGGTGATCTCCAGCCTTTCGCCGTTCTGGCGCACCGCGACGATTTTTTTCGGGTTGGCCTCGAGCACCACGGCGGACATCACGTCGCCGTTGTCCGGGTGTTCGGTCAAGGCATCGTCGATCGCTTCCTCGGCTTCCTTCGCGCCCTCGGGGAGGTCGATGTACTCCTCGGGGCCGCGGTAGATCTGGCGGCGCTCGTAGTCCATGATCCCCTTGCGCAGGGCGCGGTAGGCCACTTCCTGCTGCGCGGCATTGACCGTCGTGTAGACGTTGAGGCCCCGGGTGTACGCGTCGTCGCCGTACTGCGCATGAACCAGCTGGCGAACGGTCTCGGCCACGTACTCGGCGTGCGCGCGCGCGCTAACATCGGTCGCACTTCGCACCTTCAGCTCCTGCTTTTTGGCGGCGTCAGCGTCTTCTGCGGTGATGAACCCGTTCTCCAGCATCCGTTCGATGATGTAGAGCTGTCGGGAACGGGCGCGAGCGGGGTTGCTGATGGGGTTGTAGGCCGACGGCGCCTTGGGCAGGCCGGCCAGCATCGCGGCTTCGGCGATGGTGAGGTCCTTCATCGGCTTGCCGAAATAGGCGTCCGACGCCGCCGCGAATCCATAGGACCGGTTGCCCAGGAAGATCTGGTTCATGTAGATCTCGAGGATCTGGTTCTTGGACAGCAGGTGCTCCAGCTTGAAAGTCAGGAGCACCTCATACAGCTTGCGCGTGAAAGTCTTCTCCGAGGACAGGTAGACGTTGCGCGCCACCTGCATGGTGATGGTGGAAGCGCCCTGGCTCTTGGCACGGCCCAGGTTGGCCAGACCGGCGCGCATCAGGCCGCGGTAGTCCACGCCGCTGTGCGAATAGAAGCGGGCGTCCTCGATCGCCAGCACGGCATCCTTCATCACCTTGGGGATGTCGCCGATCGGGGTGAGGTTGCGCCGTTCCTCGCCGAACTCGCCGATCAGCACCCCTTCGGCTGAATAGACGCGCAAGGGCAGCTTGGGCCGGTAGTCCAGGAGTTCGGAGATGTCCGGCAGGTTGGGGTAAGCCACGGCCAGTGCTACGCCGACCACGATCAGGATCGAGGCCAGGCCGGCCAGGCCGATGCCCAGTATCCAGAGCAATCCGCGCAGCGCCCAGTGCAGGGGCGGGCGGGAAGACTGGGAAGGCGTACCGGACGATCCGGCGGGTAATTCAGAAGGCATAGGGCTCCAGGTTGCGCCCCGGCAGTGATTATAAAAATCGGGGCGTCC
>JBKJOM010000149.1:0-3390 GCA_046595775.1 Ramlibacter sp.
CGGTGTTGCCTCGCCCTGCCCCACCAGCGCGCCTTCGGTCACCAGCGCGCGGCCGATGCGGCCGGAAATCGGTGCTGTCACCGTCGCGTAATTCAGGTTGATGCCGGCGACTTGCACCGTGGCCCTGGCGGCGGCGACTTCAGCCTGCGCCGACTTTTCGGCGGCGACCGCACTGGCGTATTCCTGCTTGCTGATCGCATTGGCTTCGACCAGTGGCTTGTAGCGTTGCGCGAGCGATGCGGCCTGACCCAGGTTGGCCTCAGCGCGCGCCAGCGAAGCATTGGCGCTGGCGGCCGCAGCGGCGTAGGGCGCCGGGTCGATCTTGAACAAGGGCTGTCCGGCGCGCACGTCACTGCCTTCCTTGAACAGGCGCTGCAGCACGATGCCGGCGGCGCGTGCCCGCACTTGTGCCACGCGCGAGGCTTCAAGCCGGCCGGGCAATTCGGTCACCAGTGCGACCTCGCCGGGCGAGACGGTGACCACTGCGACCTCGGGCGGCGGCATGCCGCCACCACCGGGCTGCGCATTGCTGTCCTGGCCACAGCCGGCCAGCAGAGATGCCGCAATGACGCCAGTCGAAAACAAAGGCAAACGAAGCGCGCGCAACAGTGGCATGGGATTCTTCTTTGAGGAGGAGCCGCGAGGGTCGCGATACCGCCGTTGCGGTGACCCGGGACGCCGACGCAAGGGGGCTGTCAGAGTATAGGGATTGCGTGAAACTTTGCTGGCAGCAGGTCCAGCGGCCCGCCAGCTCAGGCCGGCCGTGGCTGCAGGGGTTTGCTCATGCGCACTGCGTCGATGCGTCCTTCGTAGTAGCCGGGGGTGACACCGCCCCGCTCGAAGCCCTGCAACGCATAAAAGGCCAGCGCCACCGGGTTGTCGCTGCGCGCTTCGACATCGATCCGCTCCAGCCCAGCCGTGCGCGCGCACTTCTCGAGCCAATCCATCAGGTGACGGCCCAGGCCGTGCTTGCGCTGGTCGGGACGCACCGCCAGCAAGGTAAGGTGTGCCTTGCGCTCGCCGTAGCGCATGATGCCAAAGCCTACTACCTCATCGCCGTTGTGCGCGACGGCCACGTTGGTGGTTCGGTCGCGGATCGCGCGCATCACGCGCGGGGTGGTCCAGCTCCAGCCGAGCCCATGCTCGATTTCGTCGCGCGACAGCCGGGCGATGGCATGGGCATCGTCCACGTTCGCCAGACGGATGACAGGCAGCGCGAGCATGTTCCAGCCAGCATAACCGCATAATGAAACCATGAGACTCCTGCACACCATGTTGCGCGTCGGTGACCTGCAACGTTCGATCGATTTCTATACCAACGTTCTCGGCATGCAACTGCTGCGCACCACCGAGAGGCCCGACCAGAAGTATTCGCTCGCGTTCGTGGGCTACGGCACCAATCCGGAGCACGCGGAGATCGAACTTACCTATAACTGGGGCGTCGACAAATACGAACTGGGCACTGCCTATGGACACATCGCGCTGGGCGTGCCCGATGCCTACGGCGCCTGCGAAAAGATCCGTGCCAATGGCGGCAACGTCACGCGCGAAGCCGGGCCGGTCAAGGGCGGCACGACCGTGATCGCTTTCGTGACCGACCCGGACGGCTACAAGATCGAGTTGATCCAGCGCGACGCGTGAGGATGTCGGGTCAAGCCCGCAATAGCACCGCGGCGCTCGCCAGCTGCGTGATCCGTCCCCAATCGCCCTGTGCAATTGCATCGGGCGGAGTCAGCCAGGAGCCGCCGACGCACACCACGTTGGGGAGCGCCAGGAACTCCGGGGCATTGCCGACGTTCACTCCCCCGGTCGGACAGAAGCGCACTTCAGCAAAGGGGCCGCTCCAGGCCTTCAGCATCTCGATGCCACCGGCTTGCAGGGCCGGGAAGAATTTCAGGTAATGCCAGCCGCCGTCAAGCGCAGCCATGATCTCGCTGCCGGTGGCGACGCCGGGCAACAAGGGCAGGTCGAAGTCATGACAGGCGCGGCCCACCGCGTGGCTGAAGCCGGGACTCACTGCAAACTTCGCGCCGGCCATCGATGCAGCTTGCACGTCAGCAGCGTTGCGCACCGTCCCGGCACCGACGATGGCTTCGGGCACATGTTCCGCAATCGCTTCGATGCAGGCCAGCGCGGCCGGGGTGCGCAAGGTCACCTCCAGCATCCGGATGCCGCCCGCCACCAGCGCGCGCGCCAGCGGCACCGCATGCGCGACGTCATCCAGCACGATCACCGGGATCACCGGCGCATCGCTCATCACCTGCAGCGCCGTGAGTTTCACAACCATGTGCAGCCCCCCTCTTCCGCCGACAGCGCATTGCGCCGGAACGCGGCAAACAGTTCGCGGCCGATGCCCCGGCTGTTCGCCACTTTCAGCGATTCTGGCATCGCCGCGGTTGCGCGGGCTTCCCACTCGGGCGCCGGCACCAGCGCCTGCAGCGCCCCGGTTTCCGCATCCACGCGCACGATGTCGCCGTCGCGCAATTTGGCCAGGGGACCGCCCACCGCTGCTTCGGGCGAGACGTGGATGGCGGCGGGCACCTTGCCAGACGCACCGCTCATTCGCCCGTCGGTCACCAGTGCCACGCGATGACCCTTGCCTTGCAATACCGCGAGGGGCGGCGTGAGCTTGTGCAGCTCGGGCATGCCATTGGCCTGCGGCCCTTGCCAGCGGACCACACACACCACATCGCGCTCGAGCTCGCCCGCACGGAAGGCCTCATGCAATTGCTCTTGTGAATCGAACACGCGAGCAGGCGCTTCGATCACATGCCGGTCATCGGGCACCGCGGACACCTTGATCACCGCGCGACCCAGGTTGCCCGTCAGCAGCTTGAGCCCCCCGGTGGCGCTGAAGGGCTCGGTAGCCGGGCGCACGGTGGTGAGGTCAGCCGAAGGTCCGGCGTCCTTCCACACAATGCCGCCCGCATCGGAGGCCGGAATGCGCGTGTACTCGCGGATCCCGCCGTCACGCACGGTCAACACGTCTTCGTGCATCAAGCCGGCGTCCAGCAGTTCGCGGATCACGAAGCCCGGACCACCCGCATCCTGGAACTGGTTCACATCGGCTGTGCCGTTCGGATAGACGCGCGACAACAGGGGCACGACCGAGGACAGTTGCGCGAAATCGTCCCAGTCGATCGTGATGCCCGCGGACCGCGCGACGGCCACCCAGTGGATCAGGTGATTGGTCGAGCCACCGGTCGCCAGCAGCGCGCTCATCGCATTCACGATCGCGCGTTCATCCACCAGCCGGCCGATCGGCGCGAAGCGGCGCTTCCGGGTGACGGCGAGGGCCGTGCGCACGGCCTCGCGCGTAAGCTCGTCGCGCAGGCCGTCCTGCGGGTTCACGAACGCAGTGCCGGGAACGTGCAGGCCCATCGCTTCCAT
>JBKJOM010000257.1:0-6494 GCA_046595775.1 Ramlibacter sp.
CGTGGCGTGGAAGCGCCTGCGCTCGCGCCACGTCGCGGTTGCTGTGCTGGCTGCGGCTGTCCTGGCACTGCACCACGATGTTGGTCGGGATGTGCGTCAGGCGCACCGCCGAATCGGTCTTGTTGATGTGCTGGCCACCGGCGCCGCTGGCGCGAAAGGTGTCGGTGCGCACGTCGGCCGGGTTGATGTCGATCTCGATCGAGTCGTCGATCTCCGGGTAGACGAACACACTGGCGAAACTGGTGTGCCGCCCGCCCGAGGAGTCGAAAGGAGACTTCCGCACCAGGCGGTGCACGCCGGTCTCGGTGCGCAACAAGCCATACGCGTAGTCGCCTTCGAGCTTGATCGTCGCACTCTTGATGCCCGCCGTGTCGCCGGCGGTTTCATCTTCGACCGTGGTCTTGAAGCCCTTGCGCTCGGCGTACTTGAGGTACTGGCGCAGCAACATGCTGGCCCAGTCGCACGCCTCTGTCCCGCCGGCGCCGGCCTGGATGTCCAGGAATGCGTTGAGCGGGTCGGCGGGGTTGTTGAACATGCGCCGGAATTCCAGCGCTTCCACCGACTTGGCCAGCTCGGCGGCTTCGCCATGGATGGTCTGCAGGCCCGCTTCGTCGCCTTCCTCCTTGCTCATCTCGAAGAGCTCGAGGTTGTCCGACAGTTCGGTGGCCAGCCGGGAGAGCATGCCCACCACATCGTCGAGCTGCTTTTTTTCCCTGCCCAGTTCCTGGGCTTTCTTGGGGTCGTTCCAGACCTGCGGGTCTTCGAGCGACGCGTTGACCGTCCTCAGGCGCTCCGATTTGGCATCGAAGTCAAAGATACCCCCGAAGCGCCTGCGTGCGCGCGGAGAGGTCGACCAGCTGCGTGCCGATCTGGTTGATGTGTTCTGCGTCCATGATTGTTTTGGGGGCGTGTTCCGGGTGAACCCCGGATTGTGTCACGCCGCCCCCCGGTCGACCGGCCCAACTACTTGCCGCCGAGCTTGGCCTGTGCGCCGCGGTTGCCCATGGTCGCCGCGCGCTCGAGCCAGCGCACGGCTTGCGTCGCATCGCGCGACACCGTGGCGCCTTCCAGATACGCAATGCCCAGGAAATAGCTCATCTCGCCGCGGCCATAACGGACACCGTCGGTTGTCGCTTTGCCCGAGCGCTTGACCACGCCCGGAATGTCGCCCTGCCCATTGGCATAGGCATGCATCTGGCGGATCGTGTCGGCGTAGAACTGGCCGCGCGCCACCGAAGCAGCCTGGCGATTGGCGGCAGGCACCGTCGCCACCAACTCATCCGCTAGAACCGGCAGGGCTTCGAAAGGGGTCATGCCTCCGGCCATGCGGGGCGAGTACCACGCGCGCAGCATCACGCGGTCCAGCGGCATCAATCCATCGATCTTCCAGGGGAAGTAGCTCAGCACCGTCTGGCCTGCGGGATGGCCGCGCACGCCCATCACATGCATGGCCTCGTGGTAGGCGCAACGCCACGCGTCCTTGCCACGCATCTGGACGGTGGCTGAATCGATGCGGGTCTCGACCTTGAAATCGAGGTAGGTCACGCATGGCTGATTGTCTTCGAGCGAGTTGTCGGGCGTGATCTCGACCATGACGTTGGCCGTCGGCTCGTCCGTTGTGCCGGTCACGTCGATGAGCTTCATGCCCGCTTCGGAAGCCACGGTGCGCAAGGCCTGCAAGGTGTGCTCGCGGTGCTGGGCGACATTGACACCGTAGAACTTCACCCGCAGGTCGTTCTCCCAGCGCACGATGCGCGTCGGCGTGCCGCTCTGGTGCCACAGCACCTCCCAAAGCGTCGCCAGACCCTGGTCGAACTCATCCGCCATTGCTGTGCAAGGCACGAGCAGCGCGAGCAACAGTCCCCAACAAATCCTACGCATTCGTCACCTCGAACACACTTGGTGACCGCAGGGTAAGGTAGGACGATTCCTACGACAAGCTCTGTTACCTGTTGGGCTGCCGAACCCCAACACAACGGTAATTTTTCGCGGGTGGAAGAGCTAAGGGCCCGAGCCGGCCGTGCCGATCAGGCCAGGAACTCCTCGACCAGACGGGCGAGGAT
This sequence comes from Ramlibacter sp., assembly GCA_046595775.1. Classification (GTDB taxonomy): domain Bacteria; phylum Pseudomonadota; class Gammaproteobacteria; order Burkholderiales; family Burkholderiaceae_C; genus Ramlibacter. The sequence goes on from JBKJOM010000257.1 coordinate 2,064, forward strand.
CTCCGGCTGGTCGTGGTGGATCATGTGCCCGGCCTCCTCGACGCGGGCGATGCGGCAGTCGGGCACCGACTTCAAACGTTCGTGGTACTCCGCCAGCGTGTACCGACCCTGCCACCATTGGCTGAGGCTGTCGTCGCTGGCTTCCACAGCCAGCGTGGGCGCGGTGATCGCCTTGTAGATTTCCAGTGCCTCGTCCACCCGGTACAGCTGGGCGTTGGTGATCTTGTGGGCAGCGTCGCCCAGGATGCGCCAGCTGCCGCTCGCATCGGCGTGCGCCCATTTGGTGGCCAGCCAGTCCGCCTTGTCCTGGGGCAGGCGCTTGTTGGTCTTCATCAGGCGCTTCGCGACGCCTGCCGCTTCTTCATAAGGCTTCAGGTCGAGTTCGCCCTTGCGGAAGGCCTTGAGCTCGTCCATCCACTGGGCGTAGCGCTTGGGCGCCTGCGAGGCTTTGGTGGCCGCCATGCCGAAGCCTTCAAGATTGACCAGCCTGCGGATGCGGGCCGGCCGCGAGCCCGCATACATCATGGCCACGTTGCCCCCCATGCTGTGGCCCACCAGGTCAACCGGCGCGTCGGGCGAGTAGTGGTCGATGATGAAGTCCAGGTCCGCCAGGTAATCGGCGAACCAGTAGTTGTCGGTGGGTGGCGACTCGGTCAGACCATAGCCGCGCCAATCGGGCGCGATGACATAGGGGTCGCCGGCGAAAGCGTCCACCATGAACTGGTAGGAGGCGGCCACGTCCATCCAGCCATGCACCATCACCAGGGGCACCTTCCCGGGGGCGGGTTCGCCCCACACCAGAGCGTGCACCTTCAGGTCGCGGATTGGGACAAACTGGTTGCGGGGGGTCTTCTTCGGTTGGTACATGGCACGAGGTAGCGCTACATTGAGGTCCATCATAGGAGACAGGCCGATGAGCGTCAGTCAACGCAGGGACAACCATGCCCGCATGCACGCCGGCTTCGGCTGGCAGGTGCCCGAGCGGTTCAACATTGCCCAGGTGTGCTCCGGGCGCTGGGCGGCGCAGGCGGATGCGGGCCAGCGCGTCGCGATCCGGGCGCATGGCGCAGCGCCGGACTCGCGCACGCTCACCTATGCGGAACTTCACTTGCTGGCCAACGGCCTGTCCAACCTGCTGGTATCGCTGGGCGTGAAGCGCGGCGACCGGGTGGCCATCGTGATGCCACAGCGCTTCGAGACGGCGGTGGCGTACATGGCGGTGCTGCAGATGGGCGCCGTGGCGATGCCGCTGTCGATCCTGTTCGGCCCCGATGCGCTGGAGTACCGGCTGCAGGACAGTGACGCAGTGGTGGCGATCTGCGACGAGAACTCGTTCGCCGCAGTCTCGGAGGTGCGGGCACAGTGCCCGGCACTGCGGACGGTGATCGGTGTCGGCGACGCCGCGCAGAAGTCCGATGTGCACTACGCCCGCATGACGGCCCGGCAGAGCGCGCAGTTCACGGCCGTGGACACGCTGGCCGACGAAGGCGCGGTGCTGATCTACACCAGCGGCACGACGGGGCCGCCGAAGGGCGCTTTGATCCCGCATCGCGCGTTGATCGGCAACTTGCCCGGGTTCGTATGCAGCCACAACTGGTTCGGTTTCGACGGCAAACGCAACGCCAGCGATGCGATCTTCTGGAGTCCGGCCGACTGGGCGTGGACAGGCGGGCTCATGGATGCGCTCCTGCCAACCTTGTACTTCGGCCGCGAGATCATCGCTTGCAACGCGCGGTTCAGCCCCGAACTCGCCTTCACGTTGATGCAGCAACACGGCGTCACGCACAGTTTTCTCTTTCCCACTGCGCTCAAGGCGATGATGAAGGCGTATCCCCAGCCGCGCGCACAATTCAAGTTGCACCTGCGGGGTTTGATGAGCGCGGGCGAGGCAGTGGGAGACGCGGTGTTCGCCTACTGCCGCGATGAACTCGGGGTGATCGTCAACGAGATGTTCGGGCAGACCGAGATGAACTACGTGGTGGGCAACTGCGCAATGAACACCCATACCGAATCGGTCGGCTGGCCGGCGCGGCCCGGCAGCATGGGCCGACCCTATCCTGGTCATCGCGTGGCTGTGATCGACGACGAGGGCAACGAGTGCGCGCCGGGCGTCGCCGGCGATGTAGCCGTCAATCGTTTCGACGTGCACGGTGACCCCGACCCGATCTTCTTTCTGGGCTACTGGAAGAACGAGGACGCGACACGCAACAAGTTCACCGGCGACTGGTGCCGCACTGGCGACCTGGCCATGCGCGACCCCGACGGCTACCTCTGGTACCAGGGCCGCGCCGACGACGTGTTCAAGGCCGCGGGCTACCGCATCGGCCCGAGCGAGATCGAGAACTGCCTGGTCAAGCACCCGGCCGTCGTCAACGCCGCCGTAGTGCCCAAGCCCGACAAGGAGCGGGGCGCGGTCGTGAAAGCCTTCGTCGTGCTCGCGCCGGGCGTCAAGGGCGACGACACGCTGGTCGCGCAACTGCAAATGCATGTGAAGGGCAATCTGGCGCCCTACGAATACCCGAAGGAGATCGAGTTCATCGACGCACTGCCCATGACCACCACGGGGAAGGTGCAGCGCCGCGTGCTGCGCCTGCGCGAGGAAGAAAAGGCACGGGGCGCCGGCAAGTGACGAGCCAGCTGTCCATCGACCTGCGCCGCATCGCCAGCGACGCGATGCGTGCGCGCGGGCTCGACCCCGTGTTCTCGCAACAGGCGCTCGATGAGGCCCAGGCTGCACAGCAAGTGCCGGTGCAGCGCGGCGACATCCGCGACCTGCGCCAGCTCACCTGGTTCTCGATCGACAACGACGACACGCAGGACCTGGACCAGTTGTCGGTGGCGCAGGCGCTGCCCGGTGGCGCGACGCGGTTGATGGTCGCGATCGCCGATGTCGACTGCATGGTGGGGCAGGGCGGCGCCATCGACCAACATGCCTCGGGCAACACCACGTCGGTGTACACGGCGGCAGGCGTATTCCCGATGTTGCCGGAGTTGCTGTCCACCGGTCTCACGTCGCTGCACGAGGGCCAGGAGCGGCTCGCCGTGGTCGTGGACATGCGGGTGGAGGCGGAAGGCAGCGTGTCCTCATCGGACATCTACGCTGCGCAAGTGTTCAACCTGGCCAAGCTCACGTATCGCAGCGTTTCCGCCTGGCTCGACGACGGCGAACCGCTGCAAGCGATCGCGCGCGTGCCGGGACTCGAGGAGCAACTGCGCCTGCACGACCGGGTCGCAGGGCAGTTGCGCGCGCAGCGGCAGCAACACGGCGCGCTGAACCTCGGCGCCATTTCGCCCCGGCCGGTGTTCGACGACGGGCGCCTGGTCGACCTGCGGCCAGACGACAAGAACCGCGCGAAAGACCTCATCGCGGACCTGATGATCGCGGCCAACGGCGCCACCGCGCGCTTTCTCTCCGCGCAGGGCTTTCCGGCGTTGCGGCGCTTCCTGCAGGCGCCGCGCCGCTGGGACCGCATCGAAGTGCTGGCTGCGGGCAAGGGCGTGCAGTTGCCCACCGAACCCGATGCCGTGGCGCTCGACCGGTTCCTCACCGCGCAGCGCCTGAAGGACCCGGCAGGCTTTGCCGAGCTGTCGCTCTCTGTGGTGAAGATGCTGGGATCGGGCGAGTACAGCGCCACGGCCGCCGGTGAGAGAGGGCAGGGACACTTCGGCCTCGCCGTCAACGACTACGCGCATTCGACGGCACCGAACCGGCGCTTTCCGGACCTCGTGACGCAGCGATTGCTGAAAGCCGCGCTGGCTCGGTCAGCGCCACCGTATTCGCTGGACGAACTCGGCGAAATCGCGCGCCACTGCACCTTGCAGGAAGACAACGCGTCCAAGGTGGAGCGCCAGGTGCTGAAGGCCGCAGGCGCCTTCCTGTTGCAGGATCGCATCGGCGAATCCTTCGACGCGATCGTCACCGGCGCGTCTACGAAGGGCGTGTTCGTTCGCATCGCTTCGCCGATGCTGGAGGGACGGCTGGTGCGCGGCTTCGACGGCGTTGACGTGGGTGATGGCTTGCGGGTGCGGCTGGTTTCGGTGGATGCGGCGAAGAGCTTTATCGACTTTGAACGCGGCTGAAGGCGGGCTCCAACTCCCGTACGCGGAAGGCGCAGAAGTTACGCAGAAGGCGCAAAAAGGTTAAAGAAAAGAAAGGACAAAAGTGAAGACATCAATCAATGAAGTCTCTCTTCATTGGTATTCACTTCATTTGTCTTCTTCTGCGCAACTTCTGCGTCTTCTGCGTACGGGAGTCCGTATTCAGGCACTCCAAGCGGCCCCCGCCACGAAGTCCTAAGATGCTGGGCCTAGCAGCCCCCATTTCCTGTCAGACAAATGCAAACCATCCAACTCGGCCAGAGCGACCTGAAGGTCACTCCGATCTGCCTTGGCACCATGACCTTCGGCGAGCAGGTCGACGAAGCCACCTCC
>JBKJOM010000259.1:0-21348 GCA_046595775.1 Ramlibacter sp.
CAGGTCGCTGAACGTGAGGACTTCGCGCTCATTCAGGACATGATTGACGAACGCGCCCACTTTCGGTTCAACGACGGTGACTTCGTTGGTCGCGAAGCTATCCGAGTGATTTTCGAGAAGACTTGGCGCGGGGACCCGAGTATCAAGAAGGCACGCTTCTATCTCACCGACATCTCGGTGCTCACGACGGACACCGAGACGGCAAGCGCGACCTACACCTCCATGCCCGGGCCCGCATGCACTCCTCAAGGTAGCGTGGTGACCTGACGCGAATCTCAAGCCGCATGGAATTCACCTCCCTCTCCTTGCACGACGCCATCTTGCAGACCGTTGCTGTGCATTGGCCCAGCGCGACTTGCCGGATCCTGTTTGAACCGGTCCGCGTTTCGCAGGTGCAGGAGCTGGCTTTCGCAGGAGTGACCGAGTTGATCGTGCCACGCCAGCAACCCTCGGGTCCCTCAAGCCTTGTGAAAGCGGTGCGTCACCCGGAGCCCGGATGCTTTCAGCTGGAGATGCAAAGCGGCGACGTCATTGAGGTACGAGCTTCGACGTGGCACTATCAGCGCAAAGCGTGAGGAGCACCTGTGAGAAACCCATGCCAATCGAATTCCTGAATCCCGAGGGTGTCGCAAAGCCCGTTGCCTACTACAGCCACCTGGCCGTGGTGCCGCCTGGCTACAAGCAGCTGGTTCTTGCCGGTCAAGTGGGCAATCGACTCGATGGGACTTTCCCCGAGGGCATCGACGAACAGTTCGAACAAGCCATAGCCAACATCATCACCATCCTTGCGTCCCAAGGCGCCACGGGCCGGGACGTCGTGAAGGTGACGTGCTACCTTGCAGAGCGACCCGAGTCTTATGCCCGCATCGGGAAGGCGCTGCGACAGGCGTTCCCGGAGCCTGCGCCGGCCCAGACTTTCCTGATCGTGGCGGGCCTGGCTTTCCCGTCGCTCAAAGTCGAGATCGATGTCCATGCCGCCATTCCTGAATAGCCGGTAGTTCAACCCCCAGGGGATCGCCCATGTCGTCGGAAGTCGCTGAAGTCTCTCGCATCGTGGACGCCTTTGCTGCCACCTGGAACCGCCACGACATGAGTGCATTCGCCCAGTTGTTTGCCGAAGATGCAGAGTTCGTCAATGTCGTCGGCCTCTGGTGGAAGGGACGCGCCGAGATTCAGGGTGCCCACGAGTTCACCCATCAAACGATGTTCAGGAACAGCCGATTGAGCATCCGGGAGGTCGCCACCCGTTTCCCCATGCCTGGCATCGCAATCGCGCGGTGCCGCTGGACGCTCGAAGGACATCTCTCCCCCGAGGGTGACGAATTGCCGGCGCGAAACGGCATCCTGGTCAATACATTGCAGCAACTGGACGGGGCGTGGAAAATCATCGACTCGCAAAACACCGACGTCGTCGAAGGCGTTGTGTCCAGGCCGCAGTAGGCGGCCCGCGAAGTTGGACAAAGCATCGTTAAAGGAGATTGATCGTGAAGCCTTTTACAGCAATCGCCGTCGTCGTCTTCTCCTTGGTAGCGCTCGTCCATTTGTTGCGCCTGTTCTTCGGCTGGGAAGTTAACGCGATCGGCTATGCCATTCCGGTCTGGTGGAGCGGGCCGGGGCTTATCGTAGCCGGGGGCTTGGCGCTCATGGTGTGGCGCGAAGCGGGCACCTGACTTCCGTGCGTTCGTTCAACTGGATACGCCAGGCATGATCAACGCACTCGATCAAGTCGCCCGGGAAATCGATCTCGCTTCGCCCTCGAACGAGCGCATTCGCCTCGAGTTCGGTTATGCGTGCACCCAGCGGGTCGCGCACCTGCTGGAGGAGCCTGCTGTCGTCGAGTGCCTTGGGGTGCTTGGCCAGTACCTTGATGGGGCGACAGACCCCGAGGCGTTCGCTCGCGCTATCGCAGAGGCTGCTCGCCTGGCCAATCATCACCAAGGCTCCAGGTCGATCGACGGCTGCGGCCATGCGGCGGTCTCGGCAACCTATGCGGTTGCCAATGCATTGGCAGGCGAGGCCCTGCAGGCCGCAGAGTACGCCGCGTATGCAATGGTCTATGGGCAAGGCGGGTACGGGGCAGTCGCCGACCCTGATTCCTTCGAGCCCGAGCTTGCATGGCAGGCCGACTGCCTGGCTTCTCTGGCTCGTGCCAAACAAGCCGAGGCCGCAAAGGCGAAGGCACGGTCGGAGATTCGCTTTGGAGTCAAGGCATGAGCAGCAACCTGCAAGCGGTCGAGATCAAGGCGTTCGTTCCGGCCCGGGACTTCGAGCTCTCGAAGCGCTTCTACGAAGACCTTGGCTTTGTCAAAGCCTCTGACTCGGACGGCATCGCCTATTTTCATCATGGCGAGGTCAGCTTCCTGCTCCAGGACTTCTACGTCGAAGCACTCGCTGAGAACTTCATGATGCACTTGCTGGTGGAGGACGTCGATGCGTGGTTCAACCGCGTTCGCGACGCAAACATCGCCGCGAAGTACGGCGTGAAGGTGACCGGGATCGTGCAACAGCCCTGGCGCATGCGCGACTTCATCGTGATCGATCCATCCGGAGTCCTGTGGCGCATCGCGCAGAACACCGATTGAGCACAACTGAATACTGGAGGTTCACATGAAACGAGTCACAGGCATCGGTGGCATCTTCTTCCAGGCCAAGGATCCAGCCGCGATGCAGGCCTGGTACAAGCTTCACCTGGGCATCGACGTGCAGCCATGGGGCGGTGCCGCATTCGACTGGACGGACGCGGACGGCAAGCCCACCGGCGGAACGACCGCCTGGTGCATCGGTCCGGAAGGTGGCGACCAGTTCGCGCCCAGCAAGGCCACGTTCATGGTCAATTACCGCGTCGATGATGTTCATGCACTGGTCGCGGCGCTCAAGGCGGAAGGCTGCAACGTCCTCGACAAGACCGACGATTCGGAGTACGGCAAGTTTGCCTGGGTCATCGATCCCGAGGGCAACAAGGTCGAGTTGTGGCAGCCGCCGGCGGGTGGTTGAAGAGGCAACGCACCGGGCGGACATTGGCCATGAGGGTATCTCCGTATCGTGACTTCCTTGGCGCGCAAGGCCATCTGGCTGATCTTCGCGGCTGCCGTTTCTAAAAGGCTTCTTTTGAGCGCTGCACGGCTATAGTCCGCGCAGGAGGGCGCATCCATGGAATGGCCGGTATGGGTTGGACTGCTTGCCGCAGGGCTGGTTCTGATTGCTACGTTGCGATTCGCGGCGCGCCGCCGGGTGCGGCATCGCCTGCGCGGGCGTGAGCCGCTGGACGACGAATCTTTCTCGTCCCTGTTTCCTTCACAACTGGAAGGCGAAATTGCGGTGTCGGCGAGAAAGCTGCTCGCGCCGATGGTGTCGTTCGACGTGACGCTGATCCGGCCGGAAGACAAGCCCGCGGTGGACCTGGGACTGGGTTCGATGGACGGCCTGGATGCGAACGAATTCCTGGCGTCGGTGGAAAGGCACTGGAAGGTAAAAGTGCCTGCCCAGGTGGCATTGCAATTGCGCACCGTCGCGGATGTCGCAGGCGCCGTCGCGCAGCGGGTGGAACACACGCGGGCCCGGCGGATGGCGGCGAGTTCGTGGTCACCGACCTTGCCGGCGCGGCTCATGGATCGCCCCCTTCAATGAGCCGCTCAAACTTCCGGGACTTCGCATGACAAGTTACGTTGAAGGCGCGCTGGTCAAGGACGAGAAGATCGTCCACCAGGGGCACATCAGCCTCTGGTCACTCTGGCACCTGATCGCGCTGGGCATCGTGCTGCTGCCGATCGGGGTGGGCCTCATTTTCCTGATCTGGGCCTACGTGCGATACAAGACGACTGAGCTGGCCATCACCAACCGGCGGATCATCGTCAAATCGGGCTTCATCCGCCGGCGCACGATCGAGATCAACATCAACAAGGTCGAGAGCATCCAGGTCGACCAGGAAATCATGGGGCGCCTGTTCAATTTCGGCACGCTGCTGATCTCCGGTGCGGGCAACCCGCAGGCGCCGGTGGCGGGCATCTCGTCGCCGATGGAGTTTCGCAAGGCCTTCATCGAGGCCCAGGACCAGGCGCGGATGGCGGCCTGAATCCGCCGAATCAACAGCGGGAAGGACCCATGCCGAAAATCCTGAGGAACGTGGCCGTGGCGATCGGCAAGCGCCTGAAGCCGGGCGCGTGATGCCACAGCCGTGAACCCCACTGCAGCGCTGGCCTTCGTGCGCGAGCAGGGCGTTGTCCTCGTCTCCGCGAAGGGCCCGGCACCGCGCCTGACCGAAGCCATCGCCGGCGAGCCGATCAAGGGCAGTTGGTGGGCGCATCCGCAAGGCCGCCACATCTTCGCCATCCTCAATGCGGTCACGGACTCGGGCGATGTGCTGGTGTGCCGCCTGCTTGGCGGTAAGGTCACGCTGGTGCACCGTCGCCTGTGGCCCTCGCTGGTACGGCTGGCCGATCGCTTTGCGCCGGGGCAAATCTCGCAGGTGCAGCAGGAACACACGCCTGCGGGCCGCCACGTGAACACCGAAGTGCCGTTTCCGCAGTGGGTGCCCGCCGACGTGATGATGCAGGGACGCGCGATGGACGCGGATGAAGCCGCCGCGCTGTGGATCTCATGGATAGGCAAGCGATGAGCGAGCCGGAACCTATTCGCGTGTCGATCGAAGAGGTCGAGTTCACCGCCATGCGGTCGCAAGGCCCGGGCGGGCAGAACGTGAACAAGGTGTCGAGCGCGGTGCACCTGCGCTTCGACATCGCTGCATCATCGCTGCCCGCGTATGTCAAGGAGAAGCTGCTCGCGCTGCCGGGCCGGCGCGTCACCAAGGACGGCGTGCTGGTGATCAAGGCGCAGACCTCGCGCAGCCAGGACGACAACAAGGCGCAGGCCTTCGCGCGTCTCGAGGCCCTGGTGGCGGAAGCCGCGTTCGTGCCGAAGACGCGCCGGGCGACCAAGCCGACCTACGGCTCGAAGCAGCGGCGGCTGGAGGGGAAGGCGATCCGCTCCGAAGTCAAGGCGACGCGCGGCAAAGTGCGCGAGTAAGGCGCGAGAGCCGGGCGCCTCAGTACTTCTCGGGCACGAACATGGTCTTGGGCACCGGCCTGCGCGCATAGTCCTTGTTGCGCACGCGCTCGGGCAAGTTCACGACGGGGTGGGCCACTTCGGTGTAAGGCACCAGCGAGAGCAGGTGGTCGATGCAGTTCAGGCGCGCGGCCTTCTTGTCGTCGCCTTCCACCACCCACCACGGCGCCTCGGGAATGTGGGTGCGATCCAGCATCACTTCCTTGGCGCGGGTGTAGTCCTCCCAGCGCCGGCGCGATTCCAGGTCCATCGGGCTCAGCTTCCACTGCTTGAGCGGGTCGCGCATGCGCGCGGTGAAGCGAAGGTGCTGCTCCTCGTCGGAGATCGAGAACCAGTACTTCACCACCTTGATGCCGGAGCGGACCAGCATGCGCTCGAACTCGGGCACCGAGCGGAAGAACTCCTCGTACTGCTCGTCGGAGCAGAAACCCATCACGCGTTCGACGCCGGCGCGGTTGTACCAGCTGCGGTCGAACAGCACGATCTCGCCGGCCGCGGGCAGGTGCTGGGTATAGCGCTGGAAGTACCACTGCGTGCGCTCGCGATCGTTGGGCGCGGGCAGGGCGGTCACGCGGCACACACGCGGGTTCAGCCGCTGGGTGATGCGCTTGATGACGCCACCCTTGCCGGCGGCGTCGCGGCCCTCGAACAGGATCACGAGCCTTTGCCCGTTGGCCACCACCCAGTCCTGCAGCTTGACCAGCTCGCCCTGCAGGCGCAGCAGTTCCTTGAAGTAGCGGTGGCGCTCCTGCTTCTGCGCTTCGGTGAGCGGGATCTCGTGGCCTTCGCTGTCGAACGGGCGGTCTTCCAGCTCGAGCTCCAGCTCCTCGTCCCACGAGTCCATCGTGTCCAGCGTCAGGCGGCGCGTGAATTCCTTCTCGTTCATCGCGCCCAGCTTATGACAACAAGATGACGAAAACGTGACAAGACCCCATGCCCAAGTCGGATGCGCGGCGTATTCATTGAACCTTCAGGGAGGCTAGCGCCGGGTCGTCGTCGGGATAGCGCAGCTGCAGGGCCCGCAGCGTGGCACGCAGCGCCAGTGCGACCATCAGGTTGCGGTGCGTCTTGGAGTCTGCGGGCACGACGATCCAGGGCGCCCAGGGCGTGGCGGTGGCGCCCACTGCCCGCGCATAAGCCTGCTGGTAGGCGTCCCAGTGCTCGCGCACCTCCAGATCGCCGCGCTGGAACTTGTAGCGCTTGGTCGGGTCGTCCAGGCGCTCCTGCAGGCGCTTGCGCTGCTCGTCCCGCGAGATGTGCAACATGAACTTCAGCACCACGGTGTCGTTCTCGACCAGCATGCGCTCGAAGTCATTGATCTGCGCATAGCGCCGCTGGGTCTGTGCGTCGTCGATGTAGCCGTTGACGACCGGCACCAGCACGTCCTCGTAATGGCTGCGATTGAACACCACGATCTCGCCGGCGGCCGGCGCCTCGTGGTGGATGCGCCAGAGGTAATCGTGCGCGCGCTCCAGCTCATTGGGCGCGCGCCAGCCGACGGTGCGAACGCCCAGCGGGCTCATGCGGCCAAAGACCGAGCGCAAGGTGCCGTCCTTGCCGCTCGCATCGGTCCCCTGCAACACCACCAGCACCTTGTAGCGGCGGTCGGCGAAGAGCAGGTTCTGCAGCTCATCCAGTTCCAGCGCCAATTGCTCCACGCGATCGCGGTCGGACTGCTTGTCGCCGCTGGAGAAGGGCTTGTCGCCGGGCTGGATCGCCGCGAGGGAGAAGGCAGGGTCGGCAGCGGCGAGCCGCAGGCGTGACCAGGCTTCTTCCTGTGAAGGCTTGTCTTTCGATTTGTTCTTGCGGGCCATGCGACAGTCTACTTCCCCGGCCTCGCGGGGACTTGATTCAGGCGCGCATCGACAGTGGTTCGATGCGCTGCACAGCGCCGGCGTGCCGCTGCAGGAACCACGCAGCCGATTGCTTGAGCACCTGCTCGTAAGGCGTCCACTGGATGCCGAGTTCGCGTTGCGCCGCCTCGCTGTCCAGGTGCAGATGGCGCTCGAACACACCCAGCAGGCCCGGTGGCAACGGATCGGGCAGGCCCTGGACGGAGCGACCCATTTTCTTTAAGAGGATTTCGAGCATCTTGAGCGCCGGCCCGGCCAGCTTCGCATCGAGCTGGAGCTGGCGGGACGTCAGCCGTGGAACCGGCGTTGCGCCCAGGGCGAGCGCCAGGTCGATGAAGTAGTCGTTCCAGCGCGGCGCATCGGGCGCGCCGAGGTTGTAGATGCGCGGCACACCGCTCGTTTCAAGTTGCAAAGACGCCAGGATCGCGGAGCACACGTCATCGACGGCAACGAGGTTCGACCAGCCGTCACCGACGGCGCCCAGGTCGCCGAGCCGGCGGGCGCGCAGCAGGCGCCCGATGCGGCCGACCCACAGCTCGCTGCCCGGTCCCCAGACGCACCCGGGGCGCAACACCACGAGCGAGCCCTTGAACTGCGCAAGGATGTCCTCGGCTTCGCACTTCGCTTTCGCGTACCAGCCGATCGAGGGGTCCCGCGGCGATTGCTCGTCCACTTGGCCTTCGAGTGCGCCGTACACCGACATGGTGCTCAAGTGAACGATGCGCTGGCAGCTGGCATCGGTGGCGGCCTGAAGCAGCACCTTCGCACCTTGCGCGATGGCTTCCGCGCTGCCAGCGACGCAATTGACGACAGCATCGACGTCGCGCATCGCAGCGCGCATCGATTCCATATTCGTCGTGTCGACTTGCACCGAACCGATGCCGCGCGCTGCACCGCGCGAGCCACTGATGGGCGTGGCCCAGCCGCTGCCCTCCAGCATCGAGCACAGGCGCGACCCGATGTAGCCCGAGCCACCCAATACGAGGACCTTCATGCCGCCTCTCCCAGTCGCTGCGACAAGTGCTTGCCCAGGCGCAGCGCCATCGCCACCAGGGTGAGCGTGGGGTTGGCCTGGCTCGACGTCGGGAACACGGCGCTGCCGGCCACGAACAGGTTGCTCACCGAATGCACCTTGCAGTTGGCATCGACCACGCTGGTGCGGGGATCGGTGCCCATGCGCGCGGTGCCGATGTGGTGGCCGCCGTAGGCGCCGAAGCGCATCAGGTCTTCCTCCAGCGTGCCTTCGTCATAGGTCAGGCGGCCCACGCCGGTGCTCTCGAACTCTGTGGCCATCAGGTCCAGCGTGCGCTTGACGGAAGTGATGTCGTCCTGGCTGTAGCGCCAATCGATGCGCAGCTTGGGCATGTCGAGCGCATCGCGTTGCTCGGCTAGCGTCACGCGGCTGTCGGCGCGCGGAATCTGTTCGCCGTGCATTTCCAGGCTGAAGCGGTTGCTGCGGTTGCGCAGGATCACGGACGGGAACTTGCGGGCGGCCAGCGTGCGCTTGGTGACCCAGTGGCCGAGGAAGGCCACGGTATCCAGCGGATCGGCCAGCACGTTGCCCATGTGCCGCGCATACGTCGAAAGCGTGGGCGGTGCGCCGTCGTTCAGGCGCTTGCCGTATTCGTAGCTGATGAACTTGCGCGCCAGGAACAGGCCCGAGAGTACGCCGTTGCGATGCCGCGGGTCGGTGATGCGCGGAAAGTGAAGGCGCGCGACAGAATTGGCCAGGCCATGGCGACGCTGCTCGACAGCGCGGATCGACAGGCGCCGACGACAATAGATGCCTTCGGGCGAGACTTCATAGCCGTGTCGCACGTCATCCGGATTGCCCTTGAGTTCGAGCGACCCCACATTGCCCGCGATGTGGCACTGGTAGAAGCGGCCGACGACGTCGTTCTCGTTGCCGACACCCGCCGGCGCCACGTCGTTCGACGCAAGCATCAAGCGTGCGGTCTCCAGGCCACCGCTGGCCAGCACGATTGAACGTGCGGAAACCTTGAAGCTCCTGCCCTGCAAGGTGGCGACATCGACTTCGCGGACGCTGCGTCCCACGCTGTCCAGGTGCAGAGCGGTGCAGTTGGCGCCCAGCAGAACCCGGATGTCCTGCGCAACCTTCAAGCGCCGCGCATAGCGCGAACCGAAATCGGTCGGGCAGGAGAAGCGCTCGATGCCGTCGGTACAAACCACGTCGCTCGCAAAGCCACGGATCATGGGCGGGGCCTTGCCGCCCAGCGCTTCATCCATGTCGTAGGCGTAGCGTCCCGCCTCGGCCAGCTTGTTGGCCTCGGGGTAGAAAGGCAGCAGGTCTTCCAGCGAGATCGGCCAGCCGCTGTATGGCACCTGGCTGCGCTGCTCGAAGTCAATCGCATCGAAAGGCATGCAGCGCCCACCCCAGATTGTGGTGGATCCGCCCATGCGCCGCTGCCGGTACTTGTCGGGTGGGCTGTGCAACTTCTCGTCGGCGACTTCACCAGCGTACAGCGCTTGCGTGGGTTCGTGCGCTTCGTAGTGGCCCGATTCGAGCAGGATGATCTCCAGGCCCTGCCCGCCCAGCGATAGGGCCAGCGAGATGCCTGCAGCGCCACCGCCCACGATGCACACATCTGCGTGCAGCACAGCGCCCTGGCCAATTGCGTGAGCGGTGCCGATCACCGTGGCGGCTCCTGGACCCCAGCGACTTCCGGCAGGTGCCCGGCCACGCCGAAGTGCTTGTGGTGCACGCGCGCAACGCTCGAGAAGAATCGCTGCAACGAGAACTGGCGCTCATACAACTCGCGGCCCTTGCGTCCCAACTCATTGAGCAGTGCTCCATCGAGCAACAGGTTCTGCAAGGCGGAGGCCAGCGCCTGGACGTCGCCCACGGGGACAAAGCAGGCGTCCTCGCCATCGGTGAGCACCATCGGCAACTCCCCGACCGGTGTGCACAGCACGGCGACGCCATTGGCCAGCGCCTCCAGCACCACCAGCGGCAGCACTTCGTCATGCGACGGCAGCACCAGCAGGTCGGCACGGGACAGAAGTTCGTCCACCTCGTGCTGGTGGCACCAGCCGGAGAATTCGACCGTGTCGTCGATGGCGAGTTCCCGGGCCTTGGCTTCGTAGCCGGCCACATCGCCGCCACCGGCGAGGATCACTTCAACTTTCGACGGATCAAGGTCGGCGCGTGCGACTGCATGCAGCAGGTCAGAGACGCCCTTGGGTTCGCACAGGCGCCCGACGAAAACGACGCGCTTCTTCCGGGAAGCGGCGCGAGACTCGAGGCGAGCCGGGCCGGGAACACCGTTCATGACGATTTCGACGCGACGAGCCGGCACGCGCAGGTCCTCGATCACGAAGCGGCGCGGTGCCGAGCCGATGACCACCACTGCCGAAGCCAGCGAGAACATCCAGCGCACCGCGGCCTGCAGCGGACGCGGCAGGGAACGGTAGAAGCGCTGCATCTGCGCGTGAAGGTGAATGACAGCCGGCACGCCCAGCGCGCGGCAGACGACCACCACCATGCCCTTGCGGAACAGGCTCAGGCGCTCGGCCATGTTGACGTGCACGCCGGCCAGGTTGCCATCGAAACGGCCACGCATGATCTTCCACATCGCGACCAGCAGCATCCAGAACGATGCCAGGGCCGAACCGGGGCCGCGCGTGTCGAGCGCGCGGAGTTGCGCGGCGTCGGCGGGCGTGTCCCTGGCCTGTGCCTGGATCAGGTAGTCGCCCACCTTGTACATGCCGCCACCAGCGGGTGACCAGGGGCAGGCGATGTAGATGAAGCGATCACTCCTTTCCATGGCGGCCGGAAAGGACAAGGTGTCACTTGGGAGCGGTGTTTGCTGCATGCGGATAAGCGGGCCGCGCGGGCCGGAACAGGAGACGTTTGGAAATCGCGATCAGGGGCTTTTCCAGCCACAGGTACGACACGGCGCCGGCGCCCATCACGGCAAAAGAGGTCAGGACGAAGACCGCGGTGGGGTCCACGATGCCCAGTTTCTTGAGCACGATCACGCTGGCCGGCACCACGAAGGTGTGCGACAGGTAGATGGAATACGAGGCGTCACCCAGGAAGGCGAGCGGCCTCGCCCAGGCCTTGCCATTGACCACGCGTTCCAGCCACAGCGTGCCCAGCACGATGGCCGCGCTGCCCACGCCCCAGGGGAAGAGACGGTCGGAGGCTGAGTCCCAACCCATGAAGAAGGTGAACACGGTACCGGCAGCCAGCAACAGGGCGCCTGCGCTGACCGGGCCAGTCCCCCAGCGCATCAGCATCTGCGCGAAGGCGACGCCGATGATGAACTCGAAGATGATGCTTTGGGCATAGAAGGCGAGCGGCACCGACGTGGGCATCAGGCGGCCCGCGAGGAAGACGCCCAGGAACACGGCCAGGCACCAGCGGATGCGCGGCGCGCCCAGCACGATGGCGGCGGCGAACACGACGTAGAACAACATCTCGAAGTTGAGCGTCCAGCCCACCGGCAGGGTCGGCTGGATGAGACCCCAGGGCGCCATCGTCGGGATGAAGGCCAGCGATGCAGCGAGGTGGCTGGGGTCGATGGTCGACTTCACGGCCAGCGCGGGCACGGCGATCAGCACGGCGGCCTTGAGCAGTGTGTAGACCCAGTAGAGGGGCACGATGCGCTGGATGCGCCGCTTCATGAATACCCACGCGTTGGCCGTGCGGGTCGGCCCCTGCATCGGCATCTTGGCGGTGGACATCATCATCACGAAGCCGCTGATGATGAAGAAGATGTCGACGCCCACCGCGCCCGTGCCCCAGTACACCGACTCGCCGCGGCCGGTGATGTGGATCGAGATGGCCTGGGTGATGTGCATCACCGCCACCAGCATGGCGGCGACGAAGCGCAGGATCTGCAGGCCGGTGTAAGTCTGTTTCATGCCGCCTGCTTCACGCGTAGTACTGGCGCTGTTGCGGCTCGGCTGAACGGGGCGGCTCATGCAGCACCCGGCTGGCTACGAGGCCGCACGGATCAACCCGCTGCCGCAACAGGCCGCGGACCATGCCCGCTGCGTTGAAGCTCCACGAGACCACCGAGTACACCGCCCGGCTCACCGAGCGCTTGCGCAAGGCCATGATGGCAAAAGGCGCTGCGGCCAGCGCTGCAAAGCACGCCACCAGATCTATGGCGGGCAGTGGCCATAGCGGCACCGACAGCAGCACGGCCCACCAGAGCAGCACACCCGCGTAGATCTTGAGCTCGCGCACGCCGCGCGCCACCAGCTTCAAGTGCGGCTCGCCCAACGCACCGCGCACCAACTCGCCACCGCCGCAAACATACTTCGCGCGCCAGCGCCGCACCAGCAACTGGTAGGGCGGGGCATCGTGGCCGTAGTGCATGACCGCGGCCACCGGCAGGCGCCACAGTTTCCAGCCCAGCGAGCGCAAGCGCGCGCCAAGGTCAAATTCTTCGTAGCTGTGCAGGTTGCGGTCCGAGAGAAATCCGGACTCCTCGACCGCGCGCCGGCGATACAGGCCACCGCCATCAAGCCGGTCGACTTCGCCCGGGTTCAGGTGCGCCGCGGCGCGCAGCCCGCGTTCACGGTATTCCAGGCTTTCATTGTTCAACTCGACGAGGCGACCGCCAACACCGCCGGCTTCGGGGTGCTGCGCCAGGAAGTTGAGGGCTTCCTCCAGGAAGCCCTTCACCATCTGCATGTCGCCATCCATGATGTACAGGTACTCGCCGCGGGCATGCTGGTAACCCAGTTGCGGGCCGATACCGCAGCAGCGCTCTTGGGGGAGGGCCAGTTGCACGATGCGGATCGGATACTGCGCAGCCAGCCCCACGGTGCGGTCGCCCGAGCAGCTGTCGGCCAGGATCACTTCGCCGCCCAGGTCGGCCACTGCGGCCAGCGCCGACTCGACCGCCGCGCAGATGTGTTTCTCCTCGTTCAGCGCCTTGATGATGATGCTGACGGGGCAGCGCCGCGGCGCGCGGGGAGTGTCGGTCATGGCAATGTCCCTTGCTGGGCGAATGTGTCGGCGCTGCGCAGGCGCCAGCGTTGCCAGCGCCCGGCCACCTGGGCCGGCATCAGCAGCGCCATCAGTGCGGTGATCTGCCACCGGCGTCCGCGCGCGGCGTCGCGTGCTTGCATCAGCCAGCGCAACGCTTCTCGGCGCTCGCCGGCGGCGAGCAGTTCGCGCGCGATCGTGATTTCCTGCTGCGCGACGAACCAGAGCGCCACATGCCGGTTCCGCGCCGGGATTTCGCCGCTGATGGCGCGCTCGCGCATGCGCTTCAGGAAGGCGGGCAACGCGAGGGCGCTTGCTGCACCGGTCAGTGAGCCCGCGACGTCGATCCGATAAGCCGCGAGCGCCGCATGGCACAGCGCTACCGGCGTTTCGTCGGCGACGCGGAACCACAGGTCCAGGTCTTCGCCATACGACTCGCCGACGGGAAAGCAGGGTTGCATCGAGCGCAGGCGCTGCGCGCGCACGGCAACGCTGCTGGTGAAGAAGGGGTGCGCCTTCATCCAGCGCGAACGAAGATCGTCGATCAGTTCGACTTCGCAGAATGTCTCGGCCAGGTCCCAGGTCTCGATCGGCTGGCCCTGCGGGTCGTTGATCTTGACAAAGCCGGTGGCGAGCATGTCGGCCTCGGGGCAGGCGATGTGTGCCTTGCGCAGGTGGGCCAGGAATTGCGGATGGTGCCAGTCGTCGGCATCGAGGAAGGCGACCCAGTCGCCCTGCGCGATGGCGATGCCGTGATTGCGCGCGGCAGACACGCCTGCGTTGTCCTGGCGCACCAGGCGCACGCGCGAGTCTTCGATGCGGGCCACGCGGTCGGCGCTGTCGTCGGTCGAGCCGTCGTCCACCACGATCACTTCGAGCGGCGAGAGCGTCTGTGCCAGCGCGGATCGCACCGCGCCTTCGATGAAGCGCGACTTGTTGTACAGCGGGATGACGACGGAGAATTTCATGTTGCCATCCCGTAGACGGGCCGGGGTCGGGACTGGGTCACCGGCGCGCGCACCGAAGCCGCGGCAGAAAGCACCACCACCAGCAGAAGGTGGATGAACAACTCAGTGCCGTAGCCAAAGAGCAGCAGCGGCACCTCGCTGACCGATCGCAGGGCCAGCGCAAGGAACAGCGCGACCGACAGCCCGCCAGTGCGCCTGGCGTATTTGAACGACAGCACCAGCAGCACGGCGGCATAGATCACCAGCGCGATCGCGCCAATGGTTCCGGCTCGCGCAAGGGTGTCCATGAACTGGTTGTGCGCGCTGGTGGCGTTGGGCATGCCGATCGACTGCCGGAAATCGTCGTCCCACAGGCTGGGGCCGTAGCCGAACACCTTGTGGGCTTGCCACTCCTCGAACGCGATCGCCCAGATCTGGTCGCGCCCCGTCATCGAGACGAGCTGCGCACCTTGCGAGGTGTCGAGGAAGTCGGCGACCTGTCCACCGACGTCGCCGAACAGCACAACGCCCAGCAGCACCAGCCCCGCAGCCATAGCGCCCAGGCACAGGACGATGCCGAACGAGCCTTCGCGTGGATCGCCGAAACGGCGCCACACGCCCGGGCCGCTGCGAACGCAGAACATCGCGAAGGAACACAACATGAAGGCGATCCAGGCGGTCTTGGACTGCGCAAAGAACAGCACCGAGAGGCCGAGCACCCATGCGGTGACCGTGAGCCAGCGGCGCTGGTAGGGCCGGGCCCAGAGCAGCAGCAACGCAGTCTGCGCGAACATGCCCAGCGCCACAGGGTGTGGCGCCACGCCACCCAGGCGCGGCACGCCGGGCAGGAGGCCTTGCTTGTAAGACGTGTCCAGCACCATCGAGGGATCGATGAGGATCAACACCACGCCGACCAGCATCAGCACGAACAGCGCGTCCCGTGCGTAGTCGACGATCTTCGCGATGTCCTGCGTGGTGACCAGCGCCATCGCAACGCCGATGACCAGCGCATAGGCGTACTCGTGGGACACCCGCGCGTGCGCGCCCAGCAGCGAAGGCGCGGCGACCGTTCCCACCCAGTAGATGATGTAGGCCCACATCAGCAGCAGTGACGGCGGAAGCTTGCGCTCGCCGATGTTCGCCGCGATGCGTTCGCCGCAGATCAGCACCAGCACCAGCGACACGGCGCGCTGGATCCAGGGCATCGCCCAATGCTTGCCGGACTCGGCCATGCCGGCCAGCTCCAGGAAAATCTGCGAGAGGTCCCGGCCCGAGAGAATCACGTCGCTGGCGACCAGCGCCAACATGAGCGGGAGGGCCCAGTGCAGGAAGCCGGCAGTACGGATGATCTTCATAGCGCGGGTTTGCGAGGGTCGGCAACGGTCGGCGCAAAGCGCGCGCCGAAGCGGGGAACGATGCGGGCGAGGGCGGTCTGCGCTTGACGGCCCAGCAGGCCCGGTGCGACAAAGAGAACGAGCAGGCCGGCCAGCGCTGCGAAGGCGCTACCGCCCCACAGCCCGGCGCCCGGGAAGGCCCAGCCCGCGCAGAGGTGCCGGCCGAGAAGCACGGCCGCGCCGCACCACGCAGCGAGTGCAAGGCCGCGGCCGATCGAGGGCAGCAGTGCCGTCCAGCGAACATCGAGTGCGTGCAGCGAGGCGCTGACGATGACGAGCGCGCGGGCGAAGATCACCACGGCCGACACGATCGCCACGCCGTGCACGCCCGACGGCGCGAAGAACCACCAGGCCGGCGCGGCCAGTGCCAGTAACGGCAGCTGCAACATGAATTCGTAGTGCTTGCGGTTGGTGTTCCACAGCACCGGCGTCGACAGGCCCCAGGCGGCCCACGCGGGCAGGCACAGGAACATCACGCCCAGCACCCACGCCGTCTCCATCCAGGCGGGGCCATACAGCAGGCCCACCAGGTCGGCGGAGAGCAGCGCCATGACCAGCGCGGCGGGTGTAGCGAGGACAAACACGCAGGCGATTGCGATCAGCCAGCCCTGCGCGAGGCGTTGGCGGTCATCCTGCATGCGCGCGCCCGTTGCAAGCAATGCGGGTTGCAGCGCGCCGACCAGCAGCACGTTCGGGATCGAGGCGAGGTTGTACGCAACCGTATAGACGCCCACGGCCTGCGTGTTGAGCACGCGGCCGATGATCACGCGGTCCAGGTTGCCCAGCAGCCAGTTGACGACGTTGGTGAGAAACACCGCACGGCCCGTCGCCAGCGCCTCGCCGCCGCCCGCATGGCGAAACAAGGGCAGCACCGGATGGGGCTTTGCAGCGTAGGACGCAACGAGCGCAACAGCGGCCTGCACCACGCATGCCGCACCGAGCGCATAAGCGCCGTAGCCCGCCAGCGCCATCGGCACACCGACGGCCAGGTAGCCGGCGGCGTAGCTCGCCAGCTGGATGAGGCCGAGGACGCGGAAATTCAGGTCGCGCTGCATCAGGTACGTTGCGGGCGCCGCTGCGGCCATCAACAAGCTTGCGAGCGAGAGCAGTTGCACCATGCCTTCGACGCGCGGATCGCCGAAGAAGACGGCGAGCGCCGGGGCCGCAGCGAACATCGCCGCCGCCGACAGCAGACCCGTAACCATCTGCCATGTGAAAGCGAACCGGATGTCGTCGCGCGAAACGCTGGGCAGCAACATCAGGCTGTAGCTGAAGCTCGCACCCGAAAGAAATCCGACGAAGGTGAGCACCGCCATGCCGATGCCGTACACACCGAAGTTGCCTGGCCCGAGCATGCGTGCCAGCGCCACTTGCGCTGCGAACTGGAGGACGAAGCGGGCCACGGTGGTCAACGCGCTCCACTTGAGCGCGCGTTCGGCCAGCGCCCCGAGAGCGCCTGTGGTCATCGGCCGGCAGCGCCGAAGCGGCGAAGGGCGATGCCCGTCATCAGTGCCAGCGCAGCGAGCAGCATCGCGGTGCCGCCGCGGCGCGGATGATCGGGATCGCCCTTGCCCTGCGAGGTGGCATCGCGCACCACCGGTGGCGCATCGTCGCGCGTACCGGCGGCGGCGGTCTTGATCAATTCGGTGCCCTGCCTCGGGGCGGCGGCGGTGGTGGACTTGACGATGGCTGGCTTGGCGGTCTGCATGGCCATCGGCACATCGTGATTCGCGTTCGCCGCCATGCAGGAACCGGCAGCGGTCAATGCAAAGGTGCAGAGAACGGCTGCGGTCAGTGATCTGTGCATCTGGCTCTCCTGTACAACGGGTTGCGAACGATTCTGCGTCACGCACTCGCCTCGCGGGGGCCTCATCCGTGGCCCGATCGAGCTATGCGCCAACATCCTGCGCAACACCTTCCGGGAACACCGGTTCGAGTGGAATATGCTGCGGTGCCAAGATCGTAGGAAAACTCAGCGGCGCGCTCTGTAGGACTCGGGCGCTAGGTCCTCTCAGGCTGCGACGACAGTTTTCACTGAGGATGCACGACGCCCTGCGGCGCACGCGCCGGGCGGGTCAGCCACCTGCGGCTCCATTCGCGGCCCGGCGTCTCGACCCAGCGATAGGTGAACGCGCTGAGCGCGATGGTGCAACCGAGGATCGCCATGTAAAGCAGCGTGCCTTCGACGTTGTTCCTCCCGAACGCCATCACGAACTGCCCGCCCGGGAGCGGCATCGGTGTCCACAGGTCCTGCCCCACCAGGCGCTTCACCACCGACGGAAGGATGAGCACGACCAGGTAGTGCGTCAGGTAGATCGAGTAGGAGAGCGTGCCCAACCACCGCAGCACGCGATTGCGAAAGAGCTCGCTCACCAGGCCACCTTCGATCGCAAAGATGAGCACGGCGACTGCAAAGACAAAAGGCGCCATGAACGACATGGGCGAGGTTCCTGCGGCGGAGACATACATCACGACCGCCGCCACGATGGCGACTTCGAGCAAAGTCATGGTGGACTGCCCCGGTGCACGCAGGGCCGCGGGGCGCGCCGCGTGCAGGCGATAGCACGCCACGCCCAGAGCGAACCCGAACAGGCAGCGGATCAGCCCCCAGTCGAAGGTGGTGTCCATGCCGGATGTCGACAGGTGCAAAAGCAGCAGCGGCGCGACGATGGCGGTGGCCGCCAGCATCCAGTTGCGCATCCCGATCCACGCACTCACCACCGCGAAGGTGATGTAAGCCCATAGCTCGGTGCTGATCGACCAGGCCGGGCCGTTCCAGGTCAGGCTGTCGTGAACGCCCAGGCTCTGGATCAACAGGAGGTTGGTGAAGACGGCGGCAGGGCGATGGTCGCCGGTGAAAGCATCGGCATGCGCAAACAGCTTGACCGTCTCGTACGCCACCAGGCAAAGCAGTACGAACAGGTGCAAGGGGTACAGGCGCCCGAGCCGCAGGAACATGAACTGGCGAACGCCTTGCCACGAGCCCAGCTTCGACGAGTAGTTGTACGCAATGACAAATCCGGACAACACAAAGAAGAAGTCGACGAAGAGATAGCTGTTGCGCACCAGCGCCGTCGTATAGATGGGGCTGTACCCGTGAAAGTGCAGCAGAGCCACGAGGCAAGCGCAGATCCCGCGCCAGCCGTCGAGGGCTTCGAATCGTTCCACTGGCGCGCGCGGGGTTTGCATGAAAAGTTTCGCGATGAGTTTGCTCGCGACGATTCTTCCACGTTGCGAGTCCCGGCGGTGGGGACCTTCGACTTGTGTCACGCTTGTCCTACACGTTTCGATTGTTGCGATTCTTATGCTGGGTTGCATGAGCAGACACTTGCGCCACATTGCATTGACTGTCGACCAACGTGGCCCCACCGGTCACGCGGAGGGCGTCCGTACAGATTCCAGGGAGTTGCAGGATGCGATATAGCCGTGGCGAAGAGGCGCGAGTGCATGCCTTGCAACAGGAAGTGGCTCGCGCAGAAGCGGACTACCAGCGCTTCCGTGCCGCGTACCTGGAGATCGCGCGCAATGAGCCGAGCCACGAAGTGGCGCTGGCGATGATTGGCGCCGACATGGATCGTGCGCACGCGCACCTGCAGGCCCTCATCGGCCTGCCGAGCCTGCCGTACACACACGAGCCGAGCACGGTGGTGCGCCGCGAAGCGCAGCGCCTCGCGCACGACACCTGAACCTCCCAAGGCGCGGTCCGACACGCACCCGGCGTTCGCTCCGAGTCGCTTGTGTATTGCGCGATGCGAGCATGCAATTCAAGGAGTATTTGCATGATCCCCTACGACGTCGATCCCAGCCTGCACGCCGAGCAGCGTGAACCGCAGTTCGATGACGGCTTCTCGCCACCCACCGGCAATCTGCCACCTTCGCCGCGCCAAGGCAGCGAGCCCTCGACCGTGACGACTCCGGGCGAGCCGGTGTTGCGGGACAAAAGCGACTTCTAGGAACATACTCACCCGATGGCCACGCATCCTGTCGAGCCCGAACCCACGGCACCCGGCGCGCAACCGCCGATGCCCAATCCTTCGCACCTGCCGGTCGAACCCGACTTCGGCCAGCAGTTGCCACCCATCGAACCGGAAGCGCCCCGCACCCACCCGGTCCATCCTTGAGGAAAGCACGATGAACCCACCGATCGACGCGGGCTCCGTCCCGCCGCAGTTCGGCACCGAGAAGGAAGAACCCGAGCTGGCGCAGGAAGACGACATCCCGAGCGATGACCGTGGCGTTTCGCGCGAGAGTGGGACGAGGCCAGCACGCGACACCGGGCAGGAATGAACGACACCGCCAGCCAGGCTCCTGCCCCTGCGCATCCTCCACCGACGGAGGCGCCGAAGCCGCTTAACCCGGAGCCCTTGTCGAATCCAGCCGATCCGGGGGGACGCGACACGACGGCACCCACGCCCGACTCCACCGAGCACCCCAGGCAATAAGCTTCAGCCGACCGGCGTTCCCAACAAGCTCTGCGGGTCTTCCTCCGGGGGCGCCACTGGTGTTGCTTTTGCCAACGCCATCCAGACACCGAAGGGCAGGCTGTTGCGCGACTTGCGCGGTGCTGCGCGCGCGACGCAGAGCCGTCCGTTTTCCAAGTGAATGACGCCACACTCGGGCGGCACCTCATCGACGGCGGCAATCGGGCGACCCTTCGTATCCTGGCCCAGCACGTACCAGCACTCCCCGAGGTCGAGGTAGGCGGCGCGCTTGGCGACGTTCCGCAAATCACCCAGCAGGTCCGCGCGGCGCACCTTCACCTCGTGCACGATGGGCTCAACATAGTTGGCAACGGAGGTATTGCGGATCGAGAAGACGTCGGGTTTGGCGACACACCAGCGCAGTGGCTTGTGCTCGTCGTCTTGCGGAACCTGGGCGCGCAGTGAGATGCCGCGCCACGCAATGCGCCCGGCACGCGACATTTCGAGCGCGACGCGTTCGACCAGGGATTCATGCGCGGAAAGCGCTCGACGATTGGAAGTGAGCGTGGCCGCGAGCAGTTGCACGCCGGCGTCGGTCACGCGCAACGATTCGTGGCCGGTGGACGAGTGCACGCGGTGCAACATGCCGGCAGCCAACAGCTCGATCTCCAGTGGGTCCTGGCACGGCCAGCCGGCGGATCGGAAAATCTCCCTCAGGCGCCTCGCATGGGTCTTGCCCAGTGCGGCCGCCGGTGAGGTGGTAGTGAGGATAGGGGACATGCCGCTCATGCTGGAGCGCGCTGCGCCATTGAAGTTTAGCGCGTCGTAGGCAGGGTCCCACGGTCGTTGTCGCGCTTGACCTATGCCGCCCGGCCACACGCTCACCACAATGCCCTGCATGGCTGAGAACGCCAAATATGGCATCACCGCGCTGCGCTACGCGGGGCACCACATCGTCGAGGCGATGATGGGGCTGTTCGACTCCACGCAGTCGCGCTGGGATTTAGGCCCTACGCCCACGCGCGTCACCGAGGTTGTCGACAAGCTGGTGGAAGGCGACACCGTGATCAGCGTCTTCCCGGACGAAGCAGGGCGCCTGCGCCTGGGCCCGGAAGTAAAGGTGGACGTCCTGCCCGAAGGCATAGAGACACTGATGCTGGCGGACGAGCCGCCGGGGCGCTGCCTCAAGGACCTGCCGCGGTTCTAGCCGTCCTGCGACGGCCGGCTCAGTTGCCGGTCAGCGCCTTGCGCATGACGACACTCCGGTAGTTGGTGTGAGGCCGCCAGTCGACATCTCCCGCCACCTCATAACCCCAGCCTCGATAGATCTCGATGAGTCCGTGGGCGGGTTCCGCCGTGTCCAGCGCCATGGCCCGGCCACCGCGGGTCGAAACGTGGGCCACGGCGGCTTTGTGCAGGGCACGGCCCAGACCCCTGCCCTGCCACGCCGGTGAAACGGCAAATTGGCAAATGGTCCAGGTATGCGGGTCGCGGTACAGCATGACCGGAGACTCCGGTTGCGGCGGACGAACGGTGATCGTGCCGGCGTACTGCCCTTCGCATTCCGCGACAAAGCCCTGGCCGGATTCGAAGCGCCTGCGGGTGTCTTCCACCGATTGGTGCGTGCCCCAGTAACGCAGGCCCTTTGCCGCCTGCGGCGCATAAGCCGCATGAATCAGCTCGGTCAACCGCACCAGGTCATCGCCAGGT
>JBKJOM010000286.1:0-2631 GCA_046595775.1 Ramlibacter sp.
CTCGCCCTTGATGAAGCGGTCCGGCAAAAACATGTTCTTCTCGGGGTCGAAGAATTGCTCGATCGTCCGGGTGGCGATCAGGCCGTGGGCCTTCAGGTCTCGGTAGATCTGCTGCGCCAGCGCGTGGTTTTCCGGAGCGTCGGTGCTGTGCCAGTTGTCGAAGGCGATGTGGAAACCGTCGAGGTAGGGCTTGCGGCCCGCCGCGATCTCCGCCACGAAAGCCTGCGGCGTCTTGCCGGCCTTTTCGGCCGCGATCATGATCGGCGCGCCATGCGCGTCGTCGGCGCACACGAAGTGCACCTGGCTGCCCTGCATTCGCTGGTGCCGCACCCAGACGTCGGCCTGGATGTACTCCATGATGTGGCCGATGTGGAACTTGCCGTTGGCATACGGCAAGGCGGTGGTGACGAAAAGCTGGCGCTGAGGCATGTGTGTTTCCAGGGGAACCCGAGATTTTAACGATGCAGCAATGTTCGCCGGGCGCAGGCTTGGCGCAAGCCTGCAAGGAGGGTACTGTAAAAAACGCCAGCACTCCTCCATAGTCCGCAGCTGACGAGTGGAAAGGGGAGATGCGCCGTGAGTTCCAATGAAATGACACCGGTGCCAACCGGGTTCGAGTCGCTAGGACAAACCAACGAGCACAGTGCCGAATACTCGCGAGCCCGCGATCTGCAGCCCCTGCTCGGGTACAGACAGTGGTGGCGGTTCGAGCGGGCCATTGAGCACGCCATGGCCTCTTGCGAATCGTCGGGCAACAACCGCCAATATCACTTTGCCGGCGCAGGCAAATCGATCGCGGGCGGCAAGGGCCTTCAATGAAAAGCCGCACCATCGTTGTCAAAGGGGCCAATGTCACCGTCGTCAGCCTGCACGAGCAGGACTACATCTCGTTGACGACATGGTGAAGCGCTTTGGGGATGAGAGTGTTCTTTACGGCTGGCTGCGCAACCGCAATACCATCGAGTTCCTGGGTATCTGGGAGCAGATTTACAACCCGACGTTCAAACCCCTCGAATTCGATAGGTTTAGAGCCCAGGCGGGGCTGAACAGCTTCTCACTGTCGCCCAAGAAGTGGATCGAGGCCACCGATGCCATCGGCATATACGCCAAGTCGGGGCGCGGCGGCGGAACCTATGCCCACAAAGACATCGCCTTCGAATTCGGCACGTGGCTCAGCCCGGAATTCAAGCTCTATCTCATCAAGGAATTCCAGCGCCTCAAGGACGAAGAATCCCGCGCGACCTCGCTGGAGTGGAGCTTTCAACGCACCTTGTCCAAGGTGAACTACAAGATTCACACGGACGCCATCAAGGAGCGGCTTCTACCGCCGCGACTGACAGCGGCACAAACCAGCATCGTCTACGCCAGCGAAGCCGACTTGCTCAACGTCGCCCTGTTTGGCACTACGGCAGCGCAGTGGCGGCAGGCGAATGCCGACCAGCCGGGCAACATGCGAGACGCCGCCACCCTGGAGCAACTGGTCGTGCTGTCAAACCTGGAAAGCATCAACGCTGTGCTGATTCACCAAGGATTGCCAGCCAAGGATCGTTTGGTGCAGCTGAACGCCATTGCCATCACGCAGATGCGTTCACTGGTGGGCATGGATGCTCTGAAGCGATTGGCCGGTTCAGGCCCGCAAAAAAGGATCGTTAAATGACCGAACCCACCATCACCTGCCCCCAATGCAAAACCGAAATCAAGCTCACTGAGTCGCTGGCCGCCCGAGCAGGTGACGGAAGACAAGCGGCTGGAAGACTACCTTCAATTCCTGGTGAAGGCTGTGTAACCAGGACTGCGCGCTGGGGTCCTCGCTACACTGCGCGATAAGACAGGAACACCATGGCAACCCAAGAGCAATTGCTGGCCGCGCTGGGCGCGGTCAAGGACCCCAACACTGGTACCGACTTCGTCAGCACCCGCGCCCTCAAGAACCTGCAGGTCAATGGGGGAGATGTCGCGTTCGACGTCGAACTGGCCTATCCGGCGAAAAGCCAGATGCCCGCGTTGCGCGCCGCGTTGATCGCTGCGGCCAAGGGCGTGGCGGGTGTGGGCAATGTATCGGTCAATCTCACCACCAAGATCACCTCGCATGCGGTGCAGCGCGGCGTGCAACTGCTGCCGAACGTGAAGAACATCGTGGCCGTTGCGTCCGGCAAGGGCGGGGTCGGCAAGAGCACGACCGCCGCCAACCTGGCGCTGGCGCTGGCCGCGGAAGGCGCGCAGGTCGGGCTGCTCGATGCTGACATCTACGGTCCGAGCCAGCCGATGATGATGGGGATCGACGGGCGGCCGGAGAGCGAAGACGGCAAGACCATGGACCCGATGGAGAACTACGGGGTGCAGGTCATGTCGATCGGCTTCCTGGTAAACCAGGACGAGGCGATGATCTGGCGCGGGCCGATGGCTACGCAGGCGCTGGAGCAGCTCTTGCGCCAGACCAACTGGCGCGACCTTGACTACCTCATCGTCGACCTGCCGCCGGGCACCGGCGACATCCAGCTCACGCTCTCGCAGCGCGTGCCGATGACGGGCGCGGTGATCGTCACCACGCCGCAGGACATCGCGCTGATCGATGCGCGCAAGGCGGTGACGATGCCGAGGATGGGCACGCCCACCTTCTCGAACATCGTC
>JBKJOM010000239.1:0-2678 GCA_046595775.1 Ramlibacter sp.
GCATCGTCGTGGACTTCCTCACACCCGAAACAGAAACCAGCATGTGGTACTTCTGGGGCATGGCGCGCAACTTCAACGTCAAGGACAAGGCGCTCACGGCGCAGATCAAGGACGGCCAGGCCCGAGTGTTCGCCGAAGACACGCAGGTGCTCGAGGCGCAGCAACGCAACCTGGCGCGCAATCCCGACCGAAAGCTCCTGATGCTCAACATCGATACAGGGGGCGTGCAGTCGCGCCGCATCATCGACCGCTGGATCGCGGCGGAACAACCGCAGCAGCAGGCCGCATGACGCAACTCAAGGTCACGGTGGTAGCCCGGCGCGAGGAAGCCGAAGGCATCGCCAGTTTTGAACTCGCGCGGGAAGACGGCGCGCCGCTGCCCGCCTTCAGCGCCGGTTCGCACATCGACGTGGTGCTGCCCAACGGCCTGACTCGCCAATACTCGCTGTGCAACAACGACACCGAGAACCATCGCTATCGCATCGCCGTGCTGCGCGACGAGATGTCGCGCGGCGGCTCGGTTTCCATGCACGAAGACGTCAAGCAAGGCGACACCCTCTCTATCAGCGAGCCGCGCAACCACTTCCCGATGGCGCACGCGCAGCGCAGCATCCTGTTTGCCGGTGGCATCGGCGTGACACCGCTGCTGTGCATGGCGCAGCGCCTGGCCGCCCTCGGCGCGGACTTCGAGATGCACTACTCCACCCGCTCGCCGCAGCGCACCGCATTCCGCGAAGAGATCGCGGCGGGGCCGTTTGCCGGCCGCGTGCAGTTCCACTTCGACGACGGCGCCCGCGCGCAGATGCTCAACCTGCCCGCCGTACTCGGCCTGCCGGAGCCCGGCACCCACCTCTATGTCTGCGGTCCGTCCGGCTTCATCACCTACGTCACCCAGATTGCGCAAGGCATGGGCTGGACCAGCGACCAGGTGCACGTCGAGTACTTCGCCGCCGAGAAGCACGACACCAGCGCCGACCGCGCCTTCGAGGTCAAGCTCGCGAGCAGCGGCAAGGTGATTCCCGTGGCTGCCGGCCAGACCGTCATCCAGGCGCTGGCCGCGCAAGGCGTGGAGGTGCTGACCTCTTGCGAACAAGGCGTGTGCGGCACCTGCATCACCCGCGTGCTCGAAGGCGAGTGCGATCATCGCGACATGTATTTCACGGACGAGGAGAAGGCGAAGAACGACCAGTTCACGCCCTGCTGCTCGCGGGCGAAGTCGCCGGTACTGGTGCTGGATTTATAGAACCAAGGAGACGAAACCCATGATGAATTTGCCTGCCCGCTACGACCACGTCGGCAGCTTCCTGCGCCCGAAATACCTGCTCGAGGCCCGCGAAGACAAGGCCAAGGGCGATATCACGCCGGCGCAGTTGCGCGAGGTCGAGGACAAGGCCATCGCCGAGATCGTGAAGTTCCAGGAGGATGTCGGCCTCAAGAGCATCACCGACGGTGAATTCCGCCGCACCTACTTTCACCTCGACTTCCTCGAGCAGCTCGGGGGTGTGAAGACTGACATCCCGGTCACGATTCGCAAGCCCGACGGCACCGAGGAGCTGGCGCCTCCCGTGATTCGCGTGGTCGACAAGGTGCGCCACGCGAAGGACATCCAGAAGCCCGACTTCGAGTTCCTGAAGTCGCAGGTGTCGGCGGGCCACACGCCGAAGGTGACCATTCCCTCGCCCACCATGCTCCACTTCCGTGGCGGCCGGGCCGGCATCAGCAAGCAGGCCTATCCCGAGCTGGACCCTACGTTCTACGACGATGTGGCCAGAGCCTATGGCGATGAGCTGCGTTCGCTCTACGAAGCGGGCTGCCGCTATGTGCAGATGGACGACACCAACCTTGCCTACCTGTGCGACGAGAAGATGCGCGAAGCGGCGCGCCAGCGCGGCGACGACCCCGACGAGCTGCCGCACCGCTACGCCGGCTTCATCAACAAGGTGGTGGCGCAAAAGCCGCACGGCATGCTGCTGGCGATGCACTTGTGCCGTGGCAACTTCAAGAGCACTTTCGCGGCGCAAGGCAATTACGAGCCGGTGGCAGAGGCGCTGCTCAAGGAGATGGACATCGACGCGTACTTCATGGAGTACGACGACGACCGCTCCGGCGACTTCCGGCCGCTGCGCTACCTGCCCAAGGGCAAGACGGTGGTGCTCGGCCTGGTGACGACGAAGTTCGGCCAGCTCGAGAGCAAGGATGCACTCAAGCGCCGCATCGACGAAGCCGCCAAATACGCGCCGATGGAACAGTTGGCGCTGTCGCCGCAATGCGGCTTTTCTTCGACCGTGCACGGCAACAACATCGCCGTGGAGGACCAGCGCAGCAAGTTGCGGCTGGTCGTGCAAACCGCGCGCGAAGTTTGGGGTGACGTCTGAAGGCGAACCGATGAACGCAAGCACCGCGCCGACCGTGCCAGGCGACGAGGAACGCCGCCGGCTGGCTCGTCTGCGCCTGCTGGCGGTCATGGACACCAAGCCGGAGCCGCTATTCGATGGACTGGTCCGCCTGGCGGCGACTCTTTGCGGCACACCGATCTCGCTGGTGAGCCTGGTCGACGACAGGCGGCAGTGGTTCAAGGCGAACCAGGGGTTGGCGGGCGTCGCTGAAACTTCGCGCGATATCGCTTTCTGCGCCCACGCAATCGGCAGCGACGAGTTGATGGAAGTGCCGGATGCGGC
>JBKJOM010000326.1:0-5453 GCA_046595775.1 Ramlibacter sp.
GATGCGTCGGTCGTCCGGCACCCAGCTGATTCCGCTGCGTGCGATTTCATGCGTGGCCTCATGCGTCACATCGCGGCCGTCGAAGCGCACGGTGCCACTGCGTGCGGGAGTCAGGCCAAGAATGGAGCGCAGCGTGGTGGTCTTGCCGGCGCCATTGGGGCCGAGCAGCGCGACCACTTCACCGCGCCCGACTTCCAGCGACACGTTGAACAGCGCCTGTGTCTCGCCATAGAAGGTGCTGATGCGATCGACCGCCAGCATGGCGTCGGCGGGCGAATGTTTCAGGACAGCGCTCATGACGCCAGCGCCCCCAGGTTGGAGCGGCGCACCCACTCGTTTTGCTGCAGCTGGGCCGGCGTGCCCTGCGCGATTACCTGGCCCCAGTGAATGACCGAGACCTTGTCGGCGAGCTTGAAGAGAAATTGCATGTCGTGTTCGATGATCACGATGGTGAGTTCTCGCTTCAGGCTCGCCACCAGGTCGGCCAGCCGCGCCGTGCCTTCGGCGCCCAGGCCGGCAGTGGGTTCATCCAGGAAAAGCATGCGCGGCTGCGCCGCCAGCGCCACGCCGATTTCCAGCGCCCGGCGCTCACCGTACGAAAGACTCTTGGCCGGCACGTGTTCCTTGCCCTTTAGGCCCACGCGCGCCAACACGGCGGCCGCGATGTCCTGCGCCGCGCTGTCGGCGCCCAGGTCGCGCCAGCAGTTGAAGCCTTGTGCGCGCACATGCGGCGTAGAGACCAGCACGTTGTCCAGCGCGGTGTAGTCGTTGAACAGGTTCATGATCTGGAACGAGCGCGAGATGCCCAGGCGAGCAATCGCGCGCGGCGCCAGGCCGGTAATCTCTTTACCCTCGAAGGTCACGCGGCCGCGGTCGGGGCGGAAGCGCCCGGTGAGTACGTTGAAGCAGGTGGTCTTGCCCGCGCCGTTAGGCCCCATGATCCCGGCCAGCTGGCCTTCATCGAACGACAGCGTGATGTCCTGCAGCACCACCTGCGCGCCGAAGCGCTTGGACAGGCCCTGGGCCTCAAACAGCGGCATCGCTGGCCTCCTTCTGCACGGCCACGGGCGCGACGACGGTCAAGCGCGGACGCTTTGCCCGCCAGGCCTGCCACATGCCGGCCACGCCCTCGGGTTTGAACAGCACCAGCGCCATGAACACCAGCCCATACCAGAGCAGCCAGGTTTCGGTGTACGCGCCCAGCAGGTCGCGCGACAGGATGAAGAAGGCCGCGCCGATCACCGGGCCCCAGAAGCTCACCAGGCCGCCGCCGATCAGCACCATCATGACCACGAAGCCCGAGTTATGCAGGCTCATCACGTTGGGGTAAGCAGACTGCTGCGCCATCGCGAACAGCGCACCAGCCAACCCGGCCACGCCTGCCGACAGCGTGAACGCCAGCCACTTGTACAGCCACACGTTGTGGCCCACGAAAGAGGCGCGCATCTCGTTTTGCTTGATCGCGCTGAGGACCCGGCCCAACGGTGAGTGCACGAGGCGCCACAGCGCCATCATCGCCAATGCAAAGACGGCCAGGCAGAAATAAAAGAGGGCTTCGTTGCTCTGGAGGTTGATCACAACGAAGCCAAAGTCGGCGGGCAGGCGCTTGATGCCCAGCAGGCCGTCTTCGCCCCCGGTCAACGTGTGCCACTTGCCCGAGACAAACCAGAACACCTGTCCGAAGGCGATGGTGAGCAAGGCGTAATAGATGCCGCGCCGGTGCGAGATGAACAGCGCCACGAGCGCGCCGAACAGGGCCGCCACCAGCACCGCACCCGTGAGGTCGAACCAGAGGTTGGCCCACAGCTTGTGCTGCAGCAGTCCAAACGCGTACGCGCCGATGCCGAAATAGGCACCGTGGCCGAACGAAGGCAGGCCACCGGTGCCCAGCAGCAGGTTGTAGCCCAGTGCGAACAGCATCCAGATCATGATTTCAAGTGCCAGGTACTGGTACAGGCCCACGCGTGCGAGCCAAAGCGGCGTGGAGAGCAGCACGGCCACCGTAATCACCATCGGCAGCGGAAAGAGGGCCGCGGGACCCGGGGTTGAAGACATTCTGGAAAACCCTTTGAAAAACAATCTTGTCAAAACAGAATATACGTTCTAATATTGATCTAATCAAGAATATTCGTTCTAGTACTTTCCCGGAATTCCCGTCGATCCATGAACAGCGCCACCAATTACGACGAGCTGAAGGACGCCATCGCCCGGGCCTACCCGGACATGTCCAAGCAGCTGCAGCGCATTGCCCGCTTTGCGCTGGAAAAGCCGGCCGAGCTGGCGCTGGGCACGGTTGCCGTCGTCGCTGAAGCGACGCAAGTGCAGCCCTCGGCCATGATTCGCTTCGCCAATGCGCTGGGCTACCGGGGTTTCTCCGACATGCAGCAGGTCTTTCGCGGCCACCTGGTGGAGCGCTCGGCCAGCTACCGGGAACGCATCGACGTGCTGCGCCGCAAGCAACTCAATGGCCAGCGCGCACCGGCCGGCATCCTGCACCAGTTGGTGGGCGATTCGGTGGGCGAACTCGGCCACCTGGAAGAGAGCATCCGCGAGGCCGACCTCAAGGCGGCAGTGAGGCTGCTCGCAGGGGCTGACCGCGTTCATGTCCTGGCACAGCGACGTTCATTTCCGGTCGCCAGTTACCTCGCCTATGCGCTCGGCCAGCTCGAACTGAAGACACACCTGCTGGACGGCGCCGGTGGCATGTTGCGTGAAAACCTGCGCTCCATCGACAAGCGCGACGTACTGTTGGTGGCAAGCTTTCGCAGCTACGCGCCGGAAGTGGTCGAGGCCGCGCTGCACTGCGCCGCCCGAGGCATTCCTGTGGTCGCGATCACTGACGGCCCGCTGTCGCCGTTGGTGGCGCACGCCAAGGTGTGCTTCGAGCTGGCTGACGATTCGACCAAGCCCTTCCGGTCGCTGGTTGCCCCGCTGTGCCTCGCGCAAGCGCTGGTAATGAGCACCGGTCACCACCTGGCAGAAAAGCCCGAGCCGAAGATGCCGCGAAAGGGCAAGGCATGAGACGTATTTTCGATGTCATTTGCATGGGCCGCGCCGCTGTCGACCTGTATGGCGACCAGATCGGAGGTCGGCTGGAGGACATGCAAAGCTTCAGCAAATACCTGGGCGGGTCGCCGGCCAATACCGCGGTAGGCGTGGCGCGGCTGGGCCTGAAGCCGGCGATGCTGACGCGCGTGGGTGATGAACACAACGGCCGTTTCGTTCGTGAAGCGCTCGCCGCCGAGGGCGTGGACGTGAGCCACGTCAAGACCGACTCCAAGCGGCTCACTGCGCTGGTGTTTCTGGGCATCCAGGACAGGGAAACCTTTCCGCTGGTGTTCTACCGCGACAACTGCGCGGACATGGGCATCTCCGCCGAAGACTTCGACAACGACTTCATCGCCTCGGCCACCGGCCTGCTGATTTCCGGCACGCACCTGTCGCAGCCCCAGACCTACAAGGCCTGCCACCTCGCCATGTCGCTGGCAAAGGCGCGCGGCACGCGCGTTGTGCTGGACATCGACTACAGGCCGGTGCTTTGGGGCCTGACGAGCCCGGGCATGGGGGAGCAGCGCTTTGTTCCCTCCAGCGAAGTCAGCGCCCATCTCCAGACTGTGATTCCCGATTGCGACCTGGTGGTGGGCACGGAAGAAGAAATCCACATCGCAGGCGGCAGCACCGACACGCTGGCTGCGCTGCGGCGATTGCGCGAGCTGACGCGCGCAACGCTGGTGGTCAAGCGTGGCCCCATGGGCTGCGTGGTGTTTGATGGTGCCATTCCCTTCGATATCGAGCAGGGACACAAGGGCCCGGGTTTCCCGGTCGAAGTGTTCAACGTGCTGGGGGCGGGCGATGCATTCATGGCGGGTTTCCTGCGTGGCTGGCTGCGCGACGCACCAATTTCCGATTGCTGCACCTGGGCCAACGCCTGCGGCGCCATCGTTGTGTCGCGCCACGGTTGCGCGCCGGCCATGGCCAGCTGGGAAGAGTTGCAGGCCTTTGTCCGCCATGGCTCGCCAAACCGGCGGTTGCGTGAAGACGCGCAGCTGGAGCATCTGCACCGAGTGACCACCCGCACCCGGCAATGGGCCGAGCTGGTGGTGCTGGCCTTCGACCACCGCAGCCAGCTGGAAGAACTGGCGCAGCGCCACGGCCAGCCGCCCGAGCGCATTGGCTACTTCAAAGGCCTGATCGCGCAGGGCGCACGCCGCGGCGCCGGCCTTCGGCACGGCGTGGGCGTGATCCTGGACAGTCGCTTCGGCGAGGACGTGCTGCCCTCCGTTACCGGCAAGGGCTGGTGGGTCGCGCGGCCGGTGGAACTGCCGGGTTCGCGCCCGCTGGTGTTCGAAGCGGGCAACGGCCTGGCGCTAGAAATGCGCAGCTGGCCGGGCGAGCATGTGGCCAAGTGCCTGGTCAGCTACCACCCGCACGACGACGAGGGCCTGCGCCGTGCCCAGATGGAAAGCCTGCAGCAGCTGCAACTGGCCAGCATCGCGACCGGGCACGAGTTCCTGGTCGAGGTCATCCCGCCGCGCGAGATGGACAGCGACGACACCACAGTGGGCGTCGCAATGGAGCAGATGTACCGCGCCGGCATCCGGCCCGACTGGTGGAAGCTGCCGCCTTGCGAAGGCGACAGCGGCTGGCATGGCATCGCGCGCGTCATCCGCGAGCACGACCGGCACTGTCGCGGCGTGCTGGTGCTCGGCTTGGAAGCCAGCGAGCAGGAGCTGGAGCGCAGTTTCCGCATCGCAGCGCCCCACACTATCTGCCGCGGCTTCGCGGTGGGCCGGTCGATCTTTGCAGACGCCGCTTCCCTGTGGTTTGCCGGTGCGGCCACCGACGAGCAGGTGATCGACGACATCGCGCAACGTTACGCCCGCCTGATCACTCGCTGGGATGAAGCGCGCACCGGCATCGCCGAAGCGGCCCACTCCACCATCTAGACATTCAAAAGGCAAGACATGACACAAAAAATTGGTTTCATCGGCATCGGCATGATGGGCCACGGCATGGCCAAGAACTTGCTGGCCAAGGGCTATCCGCTGACGTTCAAGGTCAACCGCAACCGCAGCAACCTGGATGACTTGATCGGCGCCGGCGCGAAAGAGGCCAGGACCAACGCCGAATGC
Organism: Ramlibacter sp.; assembly: GCA_046595775.1. Classification (GTDB taxonomy): domain Bacteria; phylum Pseudomonadota; class Gammaproteobacteria; order Burkholderiales; family Burkholderiaceae_C; genus Ramlibacter. The sequence continues at coordinate 5,133 of JBKJOM010000326.1, forward strand.
GCGAAGGTATCCGACATCGTTTTTCTCTGCGTCACCGGCTCGCCGCAAGTCGAAGAGATCGTCTATGGCAAGGACGGCCTGCTCGACGCCGCGCGGCCCGGCCTGATCGTGGTGGACACGTCGACGGCCGAACCGGCGTCGGGTGCGAAGGTTCGCGCCGACCTCCTGTCGAAGGGAGCCAAGCTGATCGACGCGCCGCTGGCCCGCACGCCCAAGGAGGCGGAAGAGGGCAGGCTGAACACCATGGTCGGCGCCGATGTCGAGGACTTCAAGGCCATCGAGCCGGTGCTCAAGGCGTTCTGCGAAAACATCTTCCATGTG
>JBKJOM010000340.1:0-9418 GCA_046595775.1 Ramlibacter sp.
CCGCCGAGCCGCGAGATCTGGGTGTCGACGTACGAATGGATGCGCCCCGCGAGCAGCGGGTCGTTCGAGAAGTCGAGGCCCGGCACGATGTGCGCGGTGCAGAACGCGACCTGCTCGGTCTCGGCGAAGAAGTTGTCGGGGTTCCGGTTCAGGACCATGCGCCCGATGGGCGTGAGCGGCACGAGCTCCTCGGGGATCAGCTTGGTCGCGTCGAGGATGTCGAAGCTGAATTTCTCGGCCTGCTTCTCGGTGAACATCTGCACGCTGAGCTCCCACTCCGGGAACGCGCCGCCCTCGATGGCCTCCCACAGGTCGCGTCGATGGAAGTCCGGATCGGCGCCGGAGATCTTCACCGCCTCGTCCCAGTCGAGCGAGTGGGTGCCGAGGACCGGGTTCCAGTGAAACTTCACGAAGGTCGACTTGCCCTCCGCATTCACGAAGCGAAACGTGTGGACACCGAAGCCCTGCATCATGCGGTAGCTGCGCGGCAGCGCGCGATCCGACATGGCCCACATCAGCATGTGGGTCGACTCGGGCATCAGCGAGACGAAATCCCAGAACGTGTCGTGCGCGGAGCCGGCCTGCGGCATCCCGAAATGCGGCTCCGGCTTCGCGGCGTGAACGAGGTCGGGGAACTTCATCGCGTCCTGGATGAAGAACACCGGCATGTTGTTGCCGACGAGATCCCAGTTCCCTTCGTCGGTGTAGAACTTCACGGCGAAGCCGCGCACGTCGCGCGCCGTGTCCTTGGAACCTCGCTCGCCGGCTACGGTGGAAAAGCGCACGAACACCGGCGTCTGCTTGCCTGCAGCCTGGAAAGGCGCAGCCTTGGTGATGTCGGGGATCGGCTCGTAGCACTCGAAGAAGCCGTGCGCGCCCGAGCCGCGCGCGTGCACGATGCGCTCTGGGATGCGTTCATGGTCGAAGTGCGTGATCTTCTCGCGCAGGATGAAGTCTTCCAGCAGCACCGGGCCGCGCGTGCCGTACTTCAGCGAGTTCTGGTTGTCGGCGATGCGCACGCCCTGGTTGGTGGTGAGCGCGCGGCCGCCCGAATCGACGCGCACGCGGTCCAATGGCTCGATGGTGGCGTTGCGACCATCCAGTGCAAAGCCGCCCGTCTTGTCGGAAAAGTTTTCTTCGGACAAGGTGCTGCCGGTCGGCAGGCGCGAGAGCGGCTTGGATTGGGCCCCGGGCTGGGGCGCGAGGCCGTTGGCAAAGCCGTGCTCGCCGGCCTTGGTGGGATTGCTCGGCATCGAGGCCGCGAGGGCCTGGGTGTGCGCGGCCTTGGTGGCCGACGCATCGCCATGCGCATCAGGCGCGACGCGGCTCGGGCCGCTGTCGGTGTTGCGGGATGCGGACTTGGCGGCGGTGGATTTGCCAGAGGCTGCAGGGTCGTTCTTGGGTGTTTTGGCCATGGGGTGTTGCGTTGTGGAGGTGATGCCGACAACAACGGTAGAGAAAGCCAGGCAGCGACCGTGTAGGACTAAATCCATGAATAGCACCTGCGAGCCTGTTGAGCTACTCCGCCCAGAAGCCTTGTTACAGCTGGGCTGGCGCGGAATACTGTACGATCATCCAGTGGATGTAAACACCAAGCTTTCAATCCTCGCCGACGCGGCGAAATACGACGCCTCGTGCGCTTCGAGCGGCGGCGTCAAGCGAAATTCCGTAGGCGGCAAGGGCGTGGGTTCGAACGAAGGCATGGGCATCTGCCACAGCTATGCGCCCGATGGCCGTTGTATTTCCTTGCTGAAGATCCTGCTCACCAACTACTGCCAGTACGACTGCCTGTATTGCGTGAACCGCGTCACCAGCAACGTGCCGCGCGCGCGCTTTTCCACCGACGAAGTGGTGCGCCTCACTCTCGACTTCTACCGCCGCAACTGCATCGAGGGATTGTTTCTTTCCAGCGGGATCATCCGCAGCCCCGACTACACGATGGAGCAGGTGGTCGAAGTGGCGCGCGTGCTGCGCGAAGAGCACGACTTTCGTGGCTACATCCACCTCAAGACCATCCCCGACGCCGCGCCCGAACTGATGGAGCGCGCCGGGCGCTATGCCGATCGGCTTTCAATCAACATCGAGTTGCCGACGGAGCAGGGCCTGGCCGAACTCGCGCCCGAGAAAAATGGCGCTGCCATCAAGCGATCGATGGCGCGGCTGCGCATCCACATCGACGATGCGCGCGGCGAGGCGAAAGACGCGGCCCGCGCGCCCGTGACTTCCATCGCCGGCGCGAAGCCGAAGCGCGCGCAAGCCCGGCAGTTCGCCGCCGCCGGCCAGAGCACGCAGATGATCGTCGGCGCGGATGCGGCCGACGATGCGACCATCCTGGCCACCAGCGCCAACCTCTACGGCGCTTACCGGCTCAAGCGCGTGTACTACTCCGCGTTCAGCCCGATCCCCGATGCTTCATCGTCGCTGCCGCTCAAGGCGCCGCCGCTGGTGCGCGAGCATCGGCTGTACCAGGCCGACTGGCTGATGCGCTTCTACGGCTTCGAGGCCACGGAGATCGCATCCGGCACCGGGGGGATGTTGTCGCTGGAAGTCGATCCCAAACTCGCGTGGGCACTGGCGCACCCGGAGCGCTTTCCGGTGGACCTCAATCGCGCGCCGCGCGAGTTGCTGCTGCGCGTTCCTGGCCTGGGCGTCAAAGCGGTCGACAGGCTGTTGCTCGCACGCCGCGTGCGCCGCGTACGGTCCGACGACTTGAAGCGGCTGCATGTGCCGACGTCAAAAGTGATGCCTTTCGTGATCCTGGCAGACCACAGGCCTTCGAGCGTGGTGGACCCGGCACGCTTCCGGTCTCTTGCCGCCGCGCCGCCGGTCCAGGCCGCGCTCTTCTGACATGCGGGCGCAGCTGGCGGGCGAGACCGATTTCGCGGGCTTTCGCGCGCAGGCGCGGGTGTTGCTGGCGAGGCGCGTGGCGCCCGAAGACGTGCATTGGGCAACAGGCGCCGGCAACGACGACTTGTTCAGCGACCAGCCGCAGGCGGAGCCGGTGCCTGCGACTGCACCGGCGCTGACCGTCCCGTCCGCATTCATTGCGCTGGCCGAAACCGTCGCGTTGCATCGCGACCCGCAGCGCTTTGCGTTGTTGTATCGCCTGCTCTGGCGCCTGTCGCACGAGGCCACGTTGCGCCACGATCCGCTCGACGCCGACATGTTGCTCGCGCGGCAGATGGCGCATGCGGTGCGGCATGACATCCACAAGATGCGCGCGTTCCTGCGCTTTCGCGAAGTGCCCGATGAAGACGCGCCGGGTGGCGTGCGGCATGTGGCGTGGTTCGAGCCGGAGCACCACATCGTTGAAGCGAATGCGCCGTGGTTCATGCGCCGCTTCACGCAGATGCACTGGGCCATCCTCACGTCTGAACGCTGCGTGGCGTGGGACGGCAAGCAGCTGCAATTTCGCGCGGGTGCGCGCCGCGACGAGGCGCCGCCGGCCGACGCCGGCGAGCAACTCTGGCTCACCTACTACCAGAGCATCTTCAACCCCGCGCGGCTCAAGCTGGCGATGATGCGCAAGGAGATGCCGCGCAAGTACTGGCACAACCTGCCCGAGGCGGTGCTGATCGACGGCCTGGCCGCGAAGGCGCAGGAGCGCAGCGGCGTGATGATCGAGCAGCCCGCGACGCAGCCGCAGCGGCGCGTGACGAAGCTGGAGCGCGCCATGCCGCCCGTCATCGCAGACGCGCCGATTGAAACGCTCGACCAATTGCGAATCGCCACACAACGTTGCCGCGCCTGCCCGATCGGCGCCTTGGCCACGCAGGCCGTGCCGGGCGCAGGGCCGCTGCGCCCTGCGCTGATGCTGGTGGGCGAGCAGCCCGGCGACCAGGAAGACCTGCGCGGACGCGCGTTCGTGGGCCCGGCAGGTGAGTTGCTGGCACGCGCGATGGCGCGAGCCGGCATCGACCGATCGAGCATCTACCTGACCAATGCGGTGAAGCACTTCAAGTTCGAGCTGCGCGGCAAACGGCGCATCCACAAGACACCGACGCAAGCCGAGGCGCTGGCGTGCTCGCGATGGCTGGAGGAGGAGATCGCGCTGGTGCAGCCCGGCGCTTTGCTGGCGCTGGGAGCCACTGCTGCGCGTTCGCTATTGGAGCGGCCCGTCGCGATCACCCGCGAGCGGGGGCAGTGGCATCAGCGTGCCGATGGGCTGCCCGTGTTCGTCACCTGGCATCCGTCGGCGTTGCTGCGGATGGAGCCTTCCGCGCAAGAGGCTGCGTTTGCCACATTCTCCGAAGACTTGCGGCAGGCGGCAGCGGGGTAACCCCGGCCGCCGGCGCGCACGCTCAGAAATGCGGCACGTACAACATCCCGTGATCGATCTGGCCGATTACGTTGGCCTGGTTCTCCGGTGACTCGGAGAATCCCACCAGCACGTCGCCGCGCGACGCGCCCGCATTCAGGTGACCGACGTGGTAGGCCAGTCCACCCGAATCCGGCGCGCGATGCAGCACATTGGCGTAGAGCTGCGTCACGAACTGCGTGTTGTTCAACGCGCCGTAGCGCGTCTGGAACTCGGGGCTGTGGATGAAGTTGCCTGCCACTTGCGACAGCGACAACCCGTCGTCCAGCGCGTCCATCTGGTAGCCCAGGCCCCCTACGTCGGGCCTGCGGTCGAAGGCGGCCTGGTACAGGCGATAGGCTTCGCCGGCGTGGCCATGCACGTCGAAAGCAACGCCGTAGTCCTGGAACTCCAGCCGCTCCATGCCCACGAGCGTGTCGAATCCGTCCAGCCCCGAGGTGCGGATGAGGCTGCCGTCGACCCAATAGGAATAGTCGTAGATCGACCCGGAGAAAACCGCCGTGTCGGTGCCACCGCCGCCTTCGATGTAGTCGTTGCCTGCAAAGCCCTCGAGCTTGTTGTCCCACGAGTTGCCGATCAGCGTGTCGTTGCCCACCAGCAGCAGCGCGTCGTTCACGCCGGGGCCGATATTGGCGACGTCGGTCTCCACGATGCCCTGCATCTGCCACAACGCGGTCGCGCCGTCGTAGAGCGTGATGCCTGTGATGGTCGTGGTCCACGCGGAAGAAGCGACCACGTCCATCTCGGTGTCCAGGCCGCCTGCATAGTAGGTTTCGATATAGCCCGCTTCGCCGACGTACAGCGGGCCGGCCCCCCAAGACTGCGCCATCGCGTAGGCGTGGCTCCACGCGTCGGCGTCGGGTGACGTGCTGGCAAAGTCATCCAGGCCACGCCAGTGGGCCGATTCATTGATTCTCAGGGTCATCGACATGGGGCACTCCTTCGGTTCTGATGGATGCATGGTGCGGGCCTGTCCATGAACCATTGCTGAACAGATCCCAAAAAAACAGGGCACCACCGTTCACTTGTCGTTCAGGAAGCCGGCGGCAGACTGCGTGCATCCCAAAACGAGGTGCATCATGAAACCTATCCTTCGTACCCTCCTTGCTTCCGGCGCCATCGCCGTCGCGGCGCTCGGCATCGCGGGCCCGGCCAATGCCCGGCATTACCAGGACCCGCAGGTCTACGTTGTGCAGCAGGCCCCGGCGCCCGTCTATGCGCCGCGGCCCGCGTACGTGGCCGACTACGACGATCGTGAATGGCGTGGTGACAGGCACGAGTGGCGAGGCGAGTGGCGAGGCGGGGAGCGCAGGCATTGGTGCGGCGCGCCACGCTGGGAACCGCAGGTGCGCTACGCGCCTGGCATGGTCGTGCGGCGCCATGGCGAGCTGTTCATTGCGAGGCGCGTCTCCGCGCATGTGTGGAACGTGAACAGTCCCCCCGAGTGGACGCCCAACTACTGGGCGCCGGCGCAGTGCTAAAGACCGCGTCCGGGCGCGCACGCAAACACGAGCAGGAGATTGTCGGCCGGCATCGAATGGCGCTCGCGCAAAGTCAACCCTGAGTCTGCAGCTTCGCGCTTGACGTCTTCGATGCGACGAATGCCCCACGCCGGATCGCGCTCGCGCAGGCTCTCATCGAACGCCAGGTTGCCCGTCGAGGTGGGAACGTCGTCCTCCAGGTATGGGCCATAGGTCATCAGCAAGCCGCCCGGCGCGAGGTAGCGGGCGGCACCCTGCATCAGCGCGGCGCAGGTGTGCCACGGCGAGATGTGCAACATGTTGGCGCAGTAGATGGCGTCGAAGCGGCCGGTGAACGCAGGGCCTTGCGATGGCCAAGTCGGCGCCATCACATCGAGCAGCACGGGCGCGCGCACGTTGGCAACGTTGGATTGCGCGATCCAGGCTTTGATCGAAGGCAATGCGCTCGCGTCCGTGTCGGTAGGTTGCCAGGTCCACTCGGGCAGGGACGCGGCGAACCAGGTGATGTGCTGGCCCGTGCCCGAGGCAATCTCGAGCGCTGTGCCGCGCGCCGGAAGCACTTGCCGCAGGGCTTCGAGGATGGGTTGCTTGTTGCGGTCGGCCGCGGGGCTGTGGAGGGTGCTGGACATGTCCCGGACTATGGCATCCCGCGCTCGTAACGAACCCAAAGTAGGCGTGAACTTTGCCCGCTTCCGCCGCGCACGTGGGACAAGCGGGCAGCAAGGCACGACCGGCGGGCGTGGCGCCGCAACGCATCGCTCGCACACTCGCCACACACAACGAGGGGTGAGGCATGGCAAACACAACGACTCGCGCGGCGAGCATCGCACTGGCGCTGGCCGCCGTGGCACTGCTGGCCAATTGCGGCGGCGGTGGCGGGGCAGGGGGCAGCACGGGCAACAACGGCAGCACAAGCAACAGCGGGGGCATCTTCTCTTCAGGCATGGCCGCCTGCCCTGCCGGCACCGATATCTTCACCGTGCCGCCGGTGGCGCTGGACCAGGTCAAGGGATGGGAGCCGCTGGGCCACATGAACCCTAGCGCCCACACTTTCCCGACTGACCACCAGTACCTCTACACCACGGCCTTCGGCCAGCCGAACAACCCGCAACTCTCCATCCCCGTGGTGGCGCCATCGGACATTCGCATCACCCACCTGTACAAGGGCTCCAGCGGCGGCGGCGCGGCCGACTACTCGGTGTTCTTCCAGCCCTGCGCCGACCTGGGCGCGCGCTTTGGCCACGTGGTGACGCTCACACCGGAACTGCTTGCCGCGGCCGGGCCCATCACGCAGAACTGCCGCACCTACCAGGCTTCGCCAGGCATCGACACCACGTTGTGCGAATCGAGCACCTTCAAGTTCGACGTCAAGGCCGGCCAGCGGATCGGCACGCTGGGCGGCGGCGTTTCGATCACGCTCGACTGGTGGCTGCAGGACCGGCGCCTGGCTCCGCTGTTCTTCGCGAACCCCGCGCGCTTTGGCACTTCGAACGGCAACGACGGCTTCGACACATTCCACATCGTTCCAGCCACCGCCTACTACACGCCTGCCGTGGCAGCGCAGATCGCCGCCAAGCTGGGCCGATTCGACGGCTCGGTGCAGCGCACCACCGCGCCCACCGGCGGCACCATCGTGGTCGATGTGGCCGGCACCGCGCGCGGCTACTGGTTCAACCCCTCGCAACCCTACCCGCCCGAGTCTTCGCATGCGGCGCTGGTGCCCGACTACGTCACGCCCAACACTCTGCAGGTGTTTTCGCTCGGCGTGTCGCAGTCGACCGGCTCATTGCTCGCCACCTTCGTGCCCACGATGAATGGCACGGTCAACCGCGCCTTCGAGAGCGTCACGGCCGACGGCCAGGTCTATTGCTATGAACCGCTGGAAGGGCAGCGCATTGTGTTGGTGAGCCTGACCGACGCCACCACGCTGAAAGTGGAAGTGCGGCCCGGCATATCAAGCTGCGCAGCGGCTGCATCTTACGTGATGACGGCCGGCGCGGCCACTTACAAACGCTAGGCCGCTCCGCTGGCCTTGCCCGTCGCCGCAAAAGTCTGGAGGCTGCGCCTGTTTAAAGAAACAACGCCGGGTCCACTGACACGCGGTTCAGCACCACGCCGAAGTGAAGGTGCGGCCCCGTCACCCGGCCCGTGGCGCCGACCTTGCCGATGCGGTCGCCCGCACGCACCGCATCGCCCACTTTCACGTCGATCGCGCTCAGGTGGCACATCAGCGTGAGCAGGCCGCCACCGTGGTCGACCCAGACGGCGTTGCCCGAGAAGAAGTAGTCGCCGGTATCGATGACGCGCCCGCCCAGCGGCGCGACGACCGGGGTGCCCATGCCCGCCGCGATGTCCATGCCGGAATGGGGCGAGCGCGGCTGGCCGTTGAACACGCGCCTGAGGCCGAACGAGCTGGACCGCCGCCCCGCCACCGGTGCGCGCATCGTCAACGACGCGGGCTCCGGCTGCGAGATCGTCGCCAGGAACTGCTGCATGTGCGTGCGCTCGCCATCAGCGCGCGCCTCATCTTCAGGGGACAGATCGACGCGCTTGCCGTCGACCTTGAGCTTCTGCACCAGGTATTGCTTGGGGCGGATGGTGTAGTCGACCGCGCGTGGATCGGTGCCCGTGGTTTGAACGGCGATCCGCGCGGGACCGGGCTTGGCTGAGAGGGGAATGCCGACGAGAGCCGTCCAGGCGGCAGGTGAACCCACGACGAGGAATGGCGTGCCGTCAGCGGTTGCAGTGGGGCGCTGGGGTGACGAGCCGAGCGGGATGTACGCGACGCCGCCAGGAACGGGGAGGACGCGTGGGAATGTGAGGTTCTTTGCGAAGGCCGGGAACAGGGCCAGGCTCGCGAGCGACGAGATGAAATCGCGACGATGGATCTGCATGCTGCGAGTGTGGCACGGGCACGCATCTCGCACTGCGCTGTCGACCGGCCGCATGCGCTTGTCGAAAGCCAGGCCCTAAAGAGCTTTCGACACCGAGGAGGTTGCCTCGATCAAGGCGGCCACCAAAGTCTCGTCGACATCGAGCAGTCCTTCGTACTCGCCGAGGTTGCGCGTGGTGTGGCACTTGTCCAGCACCCGCCATACCTCGGGGCCCAACCCCAAAGTGTGAGGCACGACCTGGAAGATGATGTACCGGTTGGACGCCCGATAGCCCTTGCGCCGGAGTGCGGCGAGGCACAGCGCGTGCGCCGCGTTGTAGCCGAGATCGAAACGGCTCTCGATGGAGAGGTGAGGATTGGAAGCATCGTGCAGCCGCGCCCTGCCACTGCGGATCAAACCGTCGATCTCGGCGGCGTCGGGCGCTTCAGCTTTCAGCGCCTTGCCCGGGCCGGCAAGGTTATCGAGTGGCGAAGCCATACAGCGTCTCCTCGTTGCCGATGATCCAGATCTTCTCTTGCGTCAGTACACGGGTAGCGAATGCGTTCTTCTGTTGGATGCGTTTGGCGAGCTCGCTGCGCGTATAGATGGTCGGATTGACCTTGCGGCCCAGGCGCGCACCGGCTTCTTCCAGGGCCGCGAACATGTCCGCATAGGTAACGGCGTCGCTAACCACCATCAGGTCTGCGTCGCTGCCCGCGGCGTCCTGGCGTTTTGGAATGGAGCCG
>JBKJOM010000329.1:0-16000 GCA_046595775.1 Ramlibacter sp.
GCCAGCGACTCCTTGCCGTAACCCAGGCGCTTGCCCAGCACATAGGCGCCCACCAGGCCGGCGACACCGGCGTTGATGTGCACCACGGTGCCGCCCGCGAAGTCGAGCGCGCCCTTGGCCCACAGCCAGCCGCCAGCTGCAGTGACCTTGTCCAGCGACGCCGCGTCGGTGATCCCATCCGGGCCGTCCCAGTACCAGACCATGTGGGCGATCGGCAGGTAGCTGAACGTGAACCAGATCACAACGAACATCAGCACCGCGGAGAACTTGATGCGTTCGGCGAAAGAGCCGACGATCAGCGCGCAGGTGATGGCCGCGAACGTGGCCTGGAAGGCGACGAACGACAGTTCCGGAATCACGACACCCTTGCTGAAGGTGGCGGCGACGGAATCCGGCGTGATGCCCTTGAGGAACAGTTTGTCGAACGAGCCGATGAACGGGTTGCCGCCGGTGAACGCCACGCTGTAGCCGTAGATGGCCCACAGGATGTAGATCAGGGCGGTGACCACGAACACCTGCATCAGCACCGACAACATGTTCTTGCTGCGCACGAGCCCGCCGTAGAACAGCGCGAGGCCGGGGATGGTCATGAAGATCACGAGCGCGGTGGCGACCGTCATCCAGGCCGTGTCACCCTTGTTGGGGACGGGCGCGGGCGGGGTCGCTGCGACGGGTGCCGAAGCGGGAGCTGCTGCTGCAGCGACAGGCGCGGCAGCAGCGGGTTTCGCTTCTGGAGCGGCAGCCGATGCGGCGGGTGCCGCGGCGGCAGGCGCCGAAGCCGCAGACGCGGCGGGCGTCTGCGCCTGCACGGCCGCGCCGCCGGCGAGGAGGCCCAGGCCCAGGGCCAGGGAGGCAAGAAGTTTTCTCATGGTTCGTCTCTCTATCTTTATGGGGGCGCCGCGGTTACAGCGCCTCCTTGCCGGTTTCGCCGGTGCGGATCCGCACGACTTGCTCGAGGTTGTAGACAAAGATCTTGCCGTCGCCGATCTTGCCGGTGCGCGCGGCGGCCTCGACGGCCTCGATCACGCGGTCGACCAGGTCGTCGGCCACGGCCGCTTCGATCTTGACCTTGGGCAGGAAGTCGACCACGTACTCCGCGCCGCGGTACAGCTCGGTGTGGCCCTTCTGTCGGCCGAAGCCCTTGACTTCGGTGACGGTGATGCCCTGGACGCCGATGCCCGACAGTGCTTCACGCACTTCGTCCAGCTTGAATGGCTTGATGATGGCCGTTACGAGTTTCATGTGTGCTCCTTGGGTGGACAGCGCGGTTCAGAACGCGTACTTCACGCCCAGCACGGCGGTGTTGTTCCCGATGAACCGGCCCTTGAAGTCGGTGTAGAACGCGCGCTTGGCGTTCGAGCCGATCGCGGCGGCGCTGGCCGAGAAGCCGTTGCCGAAATCCTTGGTAAGGGTCAGGGCGTAGTCGGTGTAGTTGGCGACCGAGATGTTCTTTACGCGCTGGTGGCCGATGTGCGGGGTCAGGGTGAAACCGTTCCCCAGATCGACTGCGGCGCTCAGATCGACGTAGTCGCTGCCCGAGCTTTTCAGGTTGCCCAGGAAATCGCCCATGCTGCGGTTGTACTTGGCAGTGAAGATGGAATAGGTCAGCGCGCCGTAGAACTCGTTGGTGTCGGCCTTGGAGAAACCTCCAGCGCCAAGGGTGCCGGCCGCACCAGAGTTGTTGCCAGGATAGCGGTACGTGATGAGGCCGACGTCAAGGGTAAGGTCCTTGGCGACCTCGGTCTTGTAGCCGCCGTAAATGTCCAGCTCCCAGTTGCCTTTGGAGGCGCCGTTGAAGTCCTTGACCCACTTCACGTTGGAAGCCCATGCGCCGAGGTAGAAGCCGCTCTTGTGGGCGAAGTCGATGCCGCCCTGGATGGCCGGCTTCTTCGACGTCTGGGCGATGCCACGGAAACGGTAGTCGGTGACTGCGCCGACGTTGTACGACAGGGTGTAGTCCGGCTCGGGCGCCTTGGTCTGGGCGAAGGCCGTCCCCGACACTGCCACAACCGCCAGAACGATTTTTTGCGCGATCTTCGAATCCACTGAGTTCTCCTGAGTTGAAAGTTGGATGAACTCCAGCTAGCAGCTTGCGTGCCATAAGTCACAAGTCCTCAGGCACGGTCCTCCCCGGCTCATCAAGGCACGTTGAGCAGGGAACAAGGCGCCAGCCCGGCGTTGCGCACGCTACTGGTGCGCACTTGTTCTTTTTCTGCACCAACACGCGATGCAGCACCGAAATAGGGAGGAGCCTGAACATGAGCCTGTCTTTGGTGCAAAGCCGCGCCTTGCTGGGATTGCAAGCGGCAGCCGTGACGGTCGAGGTCCACCTGGCCAACGGCCTGCCGAACTTCACTCTGGTCGGGCTGGCCGAGGTCGAGGTGAAGGAAGCGCGTGAGCGCGTCCGCTGCGCACTGCAGAACAGCGGCCTGGAGTTTCCGCATAACAAGCGGATCACGGTGAACCTGGCGCCGGCCGACCTGCCCAAGGACTCGGGCCGCTTCGACCTGCCGATCGCCATGGGCATCCTTGCGGCCAGCGGCCAGGTTGACGCGGCGCGGCTCGCGGGCTGGGAGTTCGCAGGCGAACTGTCGCTCTCCGGCGAACTGCGCCCGGTGCGTGGCGCCCTCGCCATGAGCCTCGCCTTGCATGGAGCAGGGGCGCACGCGAAACTGGTGCTGCCGCCCGGCAGCGCCGAGGAAGCGGCCCTGGTGCCCGGGGCGCAGGTGTATCGCGCGGATCACCTGCTAGACGTCGTGCGGCAGTTCCTGCCCGAATCGGCAGCCGCGGAACCCGGCGAAGGATGGCGCCGCGTCGTGTCCGAAGCCGCGATGGGCCACGCCATCTATCCCGACCTGTCGGACGTGAAGGGCCAGGCGAGCGCCAAGCGCGCCCTCGAGATTGCTGCGGCCGGCGCCCATAGTGTCTTGATGCTCGGCCCGCCGGGCTCGGGCAAGTCGATGCTGGCGCAGCGCTTTGCCGGGCTGCTGCCGCCGATGACCGTCGACGAGGCCCTGCAAAGCGCTGCCGTCGCCAGCCTGGCCGGTCGATTCACGCAGGCGAAGTGGGGCTTGAGGCCGACCTGCAGCCCGCACCACACGGCGAGTGCGGTGGCGCTGGTGGGGGGCGGCTCGCCGCCGCGGCCAGGCGAAATCTCACTCGCGCACAACGGCGTGCTGTTCCTCGACGAGCTGCCCGAATTTCCGAGGGCGGCGCTCGAAGCACTGCGCGAGCCGCTGGAGACAGGCTCTATCAGCATTTCGCGCGCCGCGCACCGCGCCGAGTTTCCGGCGCGCTTCCAGTTCGTGGGGGCCATGAACCCTTGTCCCTGTGGGTGGCGAGGCGCCACCCACCGCGCGTGCCGCTGCACGCCGGACCAGGTGCTGCGCTACCAGTCCAAGCTCAGTGGCCCGCTGCTCGATCGCATCGACCTGCATGTTGAAGTGCCTGCATTGCCCTCGCAGGAGCTGCTCGATGCACCGCCGGGCGAACCAACTGACGCGATTCGCGGCCGCTGCGAAGCGGCACGCACCCACGCATTGAGGCGCCAGGGCAAACCCAACCAGGCGCTGCAAGGCAAGGAGATCGACCAGCAAGTGGCGCTTGATGAGGCTGCCGCGCGCTTCCTGAACATCGCGAGTGCTCGCCTGGGCTGGAGCGCGCGCGCAACGCATCGCGCGATGAAAGTGGCGCGCACCATCGCTGACCTGGCCGGTTCGGACATGACGCAGGTTGCGCATGTTGCAGAAGCAGTTCAGTACCGGCGTGCGCTGTTGGCGCAGGGCTGAGCGGCTGGCGCCAAGTCATGGCTTCGCGCCGCCGCGCACCATACGTTTGGCAAAGCCGCCTATCGCGCGTTGCAGGTAGAGCCACGCCAACCCGTCACCTCGGCGCTCGGGGTAGCGCGCGCGCATGTAGGTTTCGGACGGGAACATCAGTTCACGGACCAGCCGGAATCGCTGCGACATGGAGTCAAGCGCACAAAAATCCATCCACTGCTGCCGCAGCTTGCTGCCACCCAGGTACAGGGCCGCCGGCTCGGTAGTTGCTGTGTGCAACATCGCTGCACGCACTGGTGCGGGATAGCGCGTGTTGAAGTGTTCTTGCGCGTGCTCCATGCCTTCGAGGCACACGGCGCTCAGGCCCTTGGCCTGCGCCAGCCGCACGACCTCGTCCCATTCGCGCGGACCCAGTCGGCCTGCGAGCAGGTGGATGTCGTAGAGCCAGATCAGGCGATCGGCGTCGTGGTGTGCGTCGCCATCGACATAGTACGGGTTCTGCTTGTGGGTGCAGCGGTGCATGCAGGCGAGCAACATTGCATGCGCCGTTGATGTCCCAAGCGCATGCGGACAGAGCTTGGGCAAGGGAATCGCGTCACGCCGCAACTCGTCATAGGTGAAGAGCCGCGACAGCAACTCGGAATTGTTGATCTTCCAGTGCACGTCGAGCGTGTGCGAGCTGCCATCCGGCGCATGCAGAGAGTAGTTCGCCTGGTAGCTCACCAGTTCCCCGCTGACGCCGAGGCCACGCTCGTATCCCAGCGAGAGCAATATTCGGTGAACGCTGTCATTGTTGCCCGGCGGAATGAGCAGGTCGGTGTCGCCGCGGCTGCGCAACGCCGGATCGGGGTACAGCGAATACGCAAGCGCGGTTCCCTTGACCAGGACCGGATGCACGCCCCCTGCATCGAGTGCGTCCAGGGTGCGGGCCAGCACCTGCTGGTGTCGCAGTTCCCACATCGCACGCAGGACGGCCTTGCCGCGCAGCGAGTCCTTGACCAACGGCGGCCAGTCACTCGCGCTCATCTGCGCGTGCAGCAGCGCACTCACTCCATCCACGTCGCACTGGGCCTCGAAAGCCGCGACGGCGGCCGCGTCGTCGCCCCACGGCCAGGCCGGGTTTTCACCGCGCAGTGCGGAGCCTAGAAGCGATTTCGGGTGCATGGTTCACCGCATTGTCCCTTGATCGGCACAATTGACCCATGACCATGACGCCCTCCGCCTTGCCGTATGAACGGCGCCGGGTCGGTTGGCTGTCCCTCGCACAACTGGTGACCTGGGGCAGCGTCTTTTATACGTTCTCCCTGTTGCTCGAACCCGTGGAGCAGGAGCTGGGCCTGACCCGCGCGCAATCGTCCCTGGCGTTCAGCCTGGCCCTGCTGGCGGAAGGCGCGATGGCGTATCCGGTCGGACGCTGGATCGACAGGGGCCACGAGCGCGCCGTGATGACGCTCGGTTCGCTGGCCGTCGCCGCCGGGCTGCTGTTGCACAGTTTCATCACCAGCGCGGCCGGTTTCTACGCCGTTTGGTTGCTGCTGGGCGCGGCGCTGTCGGCCACCTTGTACAACCCGGTGTTCGCGGTCGTCACGCGGCGCTATCCGCAGGACTTCCGGCGCGCGATCATCACGCTCACCTTCCTGGGCGGGCTGGCCAGCACGGTGTTCATCCCCTTGTCGGCGTGGTTGATTTCCGCATTCGGCTGGCGCGCCGCGCTGTGGGTGCTGGCAGCGCTGCAACTGGCGCTGTGCGTGCCGCTGCACGCCATCCAGTTGCGCGGGGCGCCCGGGCCTATCGATACGTCGTCACAAGCGACTCGTCGTGCGCCGGCGACCGCCTACTTGCTCAGCGCACCGTTCCTGCTGATCGGCGTGTTTGTCGTCGGCATGATGGCCGTCACGGCGGCGCTGCCGCCGCACATGATCAGCCTGCTGCGCGGCAGCGGCCTCTCGGAGGCGTGGGTGATCGCGATCCCCGCGAGCATCGGCGTGGTGCAAGTGCTGGGGCGATTGCTGCTCTTTTTCTTCGAGCACCACTTCGACCTGCACCTGGCCAATCGCCTGATCCCGATGTTGATCCCGATCGGCCTGGCCGCGCTGATCGCGGGCGCGGGCCATCCCTGGGCCGCGCTGCTTTTCGTCGCGCTGTACGGGCTGGGCAACGGGATGATGACGATCGTGAAGGGCACCGCCATCGCGCAGTACGTAAATCGGGACCATGTGGCTTCGCTCAATGGCGCGCTCGGTCCGCCCTCGGCCATCGCGCGGGCAATCGCGCCTTTCCTGCTTGGCGCCATGTGGACGGCACAAAGCGGGTACACAGCCGGCCTGTGGGTGCTGCTGGCCGTCAGCGCTCTCGCGGTGGTTGCCCTGTTCATCGCGCAACGCAAGGCGCTGCGCACCGACCTATAGGTTCGGCGCCAGCAGGCGCTGCAACTGCTTCACGTCGGCACCGCGGCGGCGCGCCTGGTCCTGCAACTGATCCTCGCCGATCTTGCCCACGTTGAAGTAGGTGCTTTGCGGATGCGACAGGTAGAAGCCGCTGACGCTCGCCGCCGGCGTCATCGCCATGCTCTCGGTCAGCGCCATGCCGGCGTCCTGCGCCTGCAGCAATTCGAACAGGTCGCGCTTTACGCTGTGGTCGGGGCAAGCCGGGTAGCCAGGTGCAGGGCGGATGCCCCGGTACTTCTCCGCCACCATCTCCTCGTTCGACAGGCTCTCGGCTGCTGCGTAGCCCCACAGGTCCTTGCGCACCCGCTCGTGCAGCGCTTCGGCGAAAGCTTCGGCCAGGCGATCGGCCAGTGCCTTGAGCATGATCGCCGAGTAATCGTCGAGGTCGTCGAGGAAGTACTTCTCCTTTTTCTCGACACCGATACCCGCCGTCACGGCGAACGCGCCGACGTAGTCGTTCGCCGTGCCCTGGGGCGCGACGAAATCGGCAAGGCAGCGGCTGGGCCGCATCACGCCATCGACTTCGTGCTTCTCGGTTTGCTGGCGCAGGCCCCACCAGGTCATCGCCACCTGTTGCCGCGACTCGTCGGTGTAGAGCTGGATGTCGTCGTCGTTCACCGTATTGGCCGGCCAGAGGCCGACCACGCCACTGGCCGTAAGCCAGCGGCCCTCGATCAGGCGCTGCAACATGCGCTTGCCGTCCGAGAACACACGCTGCGCCTCGGCGCCGACCACCTCGTCCTTCAGGATCGCAGGGAACGGCCCGGCGAGGTCCCAGGTCTGGAAGAACGGGCCCCAGTCGATATAGCGCGCAAGCTCGGCCACATCGAAATTCTTGAATAGCCGCCGGCCGATGAACTTGGGCGCAGGCGGCGTGTAGCCCGACCAGTCGAGCGGCGTCTTGTTGGCCCGCGCCTTCGCCAGCGGCCACAGCGTTACCTGCTTCTTGTTGGCGTGCTGCTCGCGCACCTTGTCGTAATCGGCGTTGACGTCGGCGATGTACTTCGCCGCCTGGTCCGAGAGCAGCCCCTGCGCGACGCCGACACTGCGCGAGGCATCGGGCACGTAGACCACCGGGCCTTCGTAGTGCGGCGCAATCTTCACGGCCGTGTGCACGCGGCTGGTGGTGGCGCCGCCGATCAGCAGCGGGATTTTCCGGATGCGAAAGTGGTCGTCCTTCTGCATCTCGCTGGCGACGTACTGCATCTCCTCGAGCGAAGGCGTGATCAGGCCTGACAGACCCACGATGTCCGCACCTTCGACCTTGGCGCGGGCCAGGATCTCGTGGCACGGAACCATCACGCCCATGTTCACCACTTCGAAGTTGTTGCACTGGAGAACGACGGTGACGATGTTCTTGCCGATGTCGTGCACGTCACCCTTGACGGTGGCGATGATGATCTTGCCCTTGGCCTTCACTTCCTCGCCCGCCGCCGCCTGCTGCTTCTTTTCTTCCTCGATGTAGGGAATGAGGTGGGCCACCGCCTGCTTCATCACGCGCGCGGACTTCACCACTTGCGGCAGGAACATCTTGCCCTGGCCGAACAGGTCACCCACGATGTTCATGCCGTCCATCAGCGGGCCTTCGATCACATGCAGCGGGCGCCCGCCCTTCGCGAGGATGGCCTGGTAGGCCTCTTCCGTGTCTTCAACGATGAAGTCGGTGATGCCCGAAACCAGCGCATGCGAGATGCGTTGCCCCACGGTGCCGGCACGCCATTCGTTTCGCTTGGTGTCGTCCTTGGCGGCGCCCTTGGCGTCCTCGGCAATTTCAACCAGCCGTTCACCCGCATCGGGGCGGCGGTTCAGCACCACGTCCTCGACGCGTTCGCGCAGGCTCGGCTCCAGTTCGTCGTACACGCCGACCATCCCGGCGTTCACGATGCCCATGTCCATGCCGGCCTGGATCGCGTGGTACAGGAACACGGTGTGGATGGCCTCCCGCACCGGGTCGTTGCCGCGGAACGAGAAGCTCACGTTGGACACGCCGCCGGATACCTTCGCGCCGGGCAGGTTCTGCTTGATGCAGCGCACCGCGTTGATGAAGTCGACGGCGTAGTTGTTGTGCTCCTCGATACCGGTGGCGATCGCGAAGATGTTGGGGTCGAAGATGATGTCCTCGGGCGCGAAGTCGACCTCGTCGACCAGGATGCGGTAGGCCCGCTCGCAGATCTGGATCTTGCGTTCGTAGGTGTCGGCCTGGCCCTTCTCATCGAAGGCCATCACCACCGCAGCAGCGCCGTAGCGCTTGACCAGCGTGGCCTGGCGCTTGAACTCGCCCACGCCCTCTTTCATCGAGATCGAGTTGACGATGCCCTTTCCTTGCACGCAGCGCAGGCCGGCCTCGATCACTTCCCACTTTGAGGAGTCGATCATCACCGGCACCTTGGCGATGTCGGGCTCGCTCGCGATCAGGTTCAGGAAGCGCACCATGGCCGCCTTGCTGTCGAGCATGGCCTCGTCCATGTTCACATCAATCACCTGCGCGCCGTTCTGGACCTGCTGGCGCGCAACGGCCAGGGCCTGCTCGAACTGGCCAGACAGGATCATCCGCGCGAAGGCTTTCGAGCCCGTGACGTTGGTGCGCTCGCCGATGTTCACGAACAAGGTCCCGCGCCCGATGGCAACGGGCTCAAGGCCGGACAATTTCAGCGGGGGGACTTCAGGTTCGCGCATCTCTCACCTCGGGGTTGCAGGTGAGCGCGGTTAGGGAAACTCAAGCCTGACGTTAAGCAATATGCCTAATCGCTGCAGCGCTCCTTGAGCTATCTTCGATTGTAAATGCAGCCCGCCTCCGCGCCCGCCCTCCGCACGCCCATGCCCGGCCTGATCGCCCGGCTTTTGGGCCGGCGTGCGCCGAAGTGCCAGGACCCGGCAGAGTCGCGCATCCGGCGGCAAAAGTTGCGCAGCATCGCGGGCTCGGCTTCGGCCGATCGCGCGGCGACCTTGTTGAGCGCCCCCAGTGCGCTGATGCAACTCGACCATGACGAGGCGCGCACCGTGGTGGCCTACATGACGCCCCAGCGGATCAACGAAGGTGTGACCTTCATTCGTGAAGGCGATTCCGAGAACACCGGCTTCATGTTGTTGGTGCTCGATGGCGAAGTGACGGTGGAGACGCTCATGGCCAGCCGAAGCGCACCGGTCACGGTGACCGTACTAGGCCCCGGCCACCTGATCGGCGAGATGGGGCTGCTCGACGGGGCCCCGCGCTCTGCTTCATGCATCGCGAGCACAGACCTGCGATGCGCGGTTCTCACACGAACTGCGCTCAAGGACTTGCTCAATGACGACCCCCGCACCGCCGCAAAGTTGGTGATGGCCATCTCCTTCCGCATCGCCCAGCGCATGCGCGACAGCCAGGCCAAGCTCAAGCTCTATGCCCAGCTCACGCAGGCGATGAACGAAGAGATCAACGAGCTGATGCCGATCTAGGCGCTGCGCGCCCAGATCGGCGGCGCCGGCTCCAGCGCGTCCTAGAGAGGCAAGTCGGCCTTCTTCAAGGTTCGCAGGACGAAGCTGGACTTGCTGTGGCGAATGCCCTTGATCTTGTAGAGGCGCTCGCGCAGCAGGCGCTCATAGTCGCGTGTGTCCTTCACTACCACGCGCAACAAATAGTCGTAGTCGCCGGAAACCAGATGCGCCTCGATCACTTCGGGAATCGCCGCCAGGATCTCGCCAAACTTCTCCAGCGTGTTGTCCGAGTGGCTGTCGAGCGTGACCTGCACCAACACGGTGTCGTGCAGCCCCAGTGCCCGGGCATTCAGCCGCACCGTATAGCCCTCGATCACGCCCGACTGTTCCATCTTGCGGATGCGTTCCCAGCAGGGCGACGACGACAGCCCGACGGCCTGGCCGATCTCCTGCAGGCTGGCGCGGGCGTTGCCTTGCAGCACCGAGAGGATTTTCCGATCAAGTGCGTCCATGCCTGAAGATTATTGACCATCAACGCGATCAGCAGAAGGATTTCCCGAAATCGGACTATCTTGCCGCAACAACGGGAAGACTTTCCGGGCCATGGCAGCCACACTGGGTTCACCGAAGGGCGGCTTACCGGCACAACCCTGAAGACCCAAGCCCGGCGGGTTACCGCCCGCCGGGTGGTGTGGCTGAAGACCCCTTAGGCGGCTTCCTTGTAGAAGAACTCGCGCTGCAGTGACCGGGCCGCCAGCGGCTTCACTGCATCACCGATCGCGGCGATGTGCGCCGGTGTGGTGCCGCAGCAGCCGCCCACAATATTCACCAGCCCTTCGGCAGCGAACTCGCGCAGCAGGCGGGCAGTGACCTCGGGCGTCTCGTCGAAACCCGTCTCGCTCATCGGGTTGGGCAGGCCCGCATTGGGATAGCAACTGATGAAGGTATCGGGGGCGACCTTCGCCAGTTCCTGGATATAGGGCCGCATCAGTGCGGCACCCAGCGCGCAGTTCAGGCCGACCGCGAGCGGCCGTGCATGCCGCACGCTGTACCAGAAGGCGGCCACGGTCTGGCCGCTGAGGATGCGCCCCGAGGCGTCGGTGACTGTGCCGCTGATGATCACCGGCAAGCGCTCGCCCGACTGCGCAAAGTATTCCTCGATCGCGAACAGTGCCGCCTTGGCGTTCAAGGTGTCGAAGATCGTTTCCACCAGCAGCAGGTCGGCACCGCTTTCGCTCAGGCCCTTTGCCTGGTCGTAGTAGGAAGCGCGCAGCTGCTCGAAGTCGACGTTGCGGGCGCCCGGGTCGTTCACGTCCGGGCTGATGCTGGCGGTCTTGGGCGTGGGGCCGAGTGCGCCGGCCACGAAGCGCGGCTTGTCGGCGGTTGAGAACTTGTCGGCGGCAGCGCGGGCTATCTTTGCCGAGGCGATGTTCATCTCCAGCGCGAACTCGCCCAGGCCGTAGTCATCCTGCGCGACTCGCGTGGCGCCGAAGGTATTGGTCTCGATGATGTCCACGCCGCTGGCGAGGTAGCTCTCGTGGATGTCGCGGATCACGTCCGGGCGCGTCAGGCTCAGCAGGTCGCCGTTGTTGCGCACGTCCTTGGGGTGATCCTTGAAGCGCCCGCGAGCCGCAGAGGGGGTCGCCTTTGAATTTCCACGGTAGTCGTCTTCCGTGAGCTTGAAGCGCTGGATCATCGTGCCCATGGCGCCGTCCATGACAGCGATCCGGTGCTCGAGGATGCCGGGCAATGCCTGGCCGCGCGTGTAGGCGATGGGCTTCATAGTCCCGTTATTGTAGGGAGCGCCCGAATTTGCCGGGACAATCAGGGCCATCTTGCTGTCACCCCAATCCGTTCTCCAGGAAGTCTTCGGCTACGACCGCTTTCGCGGGCCGCAGGCCGCCATCGTCGACCATGTCATCGGGGGGGGCGACGCACTCGTGCTCATGCCCACCGGCGGCGGCAAGTCGCTGTGCTACCAGATCCCTGCAATCGCACGGCAGCGTGCCGGCCGCGGCGTCACGGTTGTCGTCTCCCCGCTGATCGCGCTGATGCACGACCAGGTCGGTGCGCTCCACGAGGCCGGGGTCGACGCGGCTTTCCTCAATTCCACGTTGACAAGCGACGAGGCCTACGCCATCGAGAAGCGGATTCGCCGCGGCGAGCTCACCTTGCTTTATGCCGCACCGGAGCGCGTGACGACGCAGCGCTTCCTGTCGCTGATGGACGACCTTCACGGGGTCGGCAAGCTCAGCCTGTTCGCGATCGACGAGGCACATTGCGTGAGCCAGTGGGGCCACGACTTTCGTCCTGAGTACCGGGCGCTTACGGTGTTGCACGAGCGCTATGCCACGGTGCCGCGGATCGCGCTTACCGCAACGGCCGACGCGATCACGCGCGCGGACATCGTGGAGCGGCTGCAGCTGCAGGACGCGCAGCACTTCGTCAGCAGCTTCGACCGGCCCAACATCTCCTACACCATCGTCGAGAAGAAGGACGGCACCGCGCAACTGCTTCGCTTCATCGAGCGTGAGCACGACGGCGAGGCCGGCATCGTCTATTGCCAGTCGCGCAAGCGTGTGGAAGAAGTGGCGCAGCTGCTGGCATCGCATGGCATCCGCGCGCTGCCGTACCACGCGGGCCTGGACGCCGATGTTCGCCAGCGCAACCAGGACCGGTTCCTGCGCGAGGAAGGCATCGTGATGGTCGCGACCATCGCCTTCGGCATGGGCATCGACAAGCCCGACGTGCGCTTCGTCGGGCATCTGGACATGCCCAAGAACATCGAGGGCTACTACCAGGAAACCGGTCGCGCGGGCCGCGACGGTTTGCCTGCCGCCGCGTGGATGACTTACGGCCTGCAGGACGTCGTCAACCAGCGGCGCATGATCGACGAGAGCCCGGCCCCCGAAGAGTTCAAGCAGGTGATGCGCGGCAAGCTCGATGCCTTGCTGGCGCTGGCTGAAGCAACGGACTGCCGCCGCGTGCGCCTGCTCGGCTACTTCGGCGAACCGAGCGAGCCCTGCGGCAATTGCGACAACTGCCTGCATCCGCCCGAAGTCTGGGACGGCACCGACGCCGCGCGCAAGTTGCTCTCCACGATCTATCGGGTGCAGCAGCACAGCGGCATCAGCTTCGGCGCGGGCCACGTCATGGACATCCTGCGCGGCAAGTCCACCGACAAGGTCGCGCAATTCGGGCACGAGCGGCTATCGACTTTTGGCATCGGATCGCAGTTCAGCGAACAACAGTTGCGCGGCGTGCTGCGTCAACTGATCGCCATCGGGGCGTTGACCGTGGACGGCCAAGCCTTCAACACGCTGAAGCTGACAGAGGGCTCGCGCGGCGTGCTCAAGGGCGAGACCAACGTGCAGCTGCGCGAGTCGGTGTCGCAGGCCACGGGCTCCCGCAAGCGCAGACGCGCCACGTCACCACCGGTCGCGGCCGCAGGCCTCACGCAGGACGGCCAGATGCGATTCGCCGCCCTCAAGGCCTGGCGCGCTGAAGTGGCCCGCGAGCACAACTTGCCAGCCTATGTGATCTTCCACGACGCGACGCTGGCCGCCATCGCTGCGCTGTCGCCCAGCTCGCTGGACGACCTGCAGGGCATCAGCGGGATCGGCGCCGCGAAGCTGGATAAGTACGGCAGCGAAGTGCTGCGGGTGGTGCAGTCGGGGTAGCAGAGCTGTTTTACTGCACAAAACCCATGCTGCGCGATTCGCGCACTTCGGGCTTGATGCGGTGCTCGGCTTCCAGCTGCTCGAGGAACTCCTCGACGCTGAATTGCGCGGCCAGGATGTCGACCTGTCGCTTCACGGCAGCGAAGTCGCCGGGGCACAACTGGTCCAACTTCGCGAGGCGAGCACGGGTCGCTTCGGTCAGCGCGGTCGCGTCACCGGCGAGGGCCTCGGTGACAAACATCCTCTCGCGCTGCGCGGAGGTGAGCGGCTTGAACCGGATCTTGAAGGTGAAGCGGCGCAGCGCGGCCTGGTCAATGCGGTCCATCAGGTTGGTGGTGCAGATGAAGATGCCGTTGAAGCGCTCCATGCCCTGCAGCATCTCGTTGACTTCGGTCACTTCGTAAGTGCGTTGCGCGCCGCGCCGGTCCTGCAGGAAGCTGTCGGCTTCGTCCAGCAGCAGCACGGCTTTCTCGCCCTCTGCTTCCTCGAACATCGCTGCCATGTTCTGCTCGGTCTCGCCGACGAACTTGCTCATGAGGTCGCTGGCCTGCTTGATCAGCAACGGCCGGTCCAGCGCCTTGGCAATGTGCTCGGCCAGCGCCGTCTTGCCAGTGCCGGGTGCACCGTAGAAGCAGAGCGTGCCATGGCCGCGCGCCTTCAGGGCTTCGATGACGCGCGGCAGCTCGAAACGGGTCTCGACGTTCAACATGTCGAGGTCATAGGTGGTGACGCTGCGTCGCGCGCCCGAATCGTGGGCGCGATTGCCAAGGGCCTGGTCGGAATTGCGCAACTGGCGCTCGATGAGGCTTTCCGTCGATGAAGTCTCGCTGCCGGCCAGCCCTGCGAATCGCACCGCGGTGCGGATCTGCGCAGGTGTCAGGCCCTTGCGCTCCGTGAGCTTCGCAACGAACGTTTCGCTGACGCTCACGCCCTCGAGAGTCTTGCGCACCAGTCCCTCGCGTGCGCCAGGAGGCGGCGACTTCAGTTCAAGGTGGTAGGCGAAGCGGCGACGGAAAGCCGGGTCGATCTGTTCGATGCGGTTGGTGACCCAGATGGTGGGCACTGCGTTGGTCTCGAGGATCTGGTTGACCCAGGCCTTGCCGCTCACGCTGTTGCTGACCGGCGCCACCACCTGCTCGGCACGCGCCATCAGTTGCGCGGCCTCGCTGGAGATCGGCGGGAACACATCCTCGACTTCATCGAACAGCAGCGCGGCCTGCGCGCTGCCCTTGAGGAACACCTGCGCGATCTGCAGCGAGCGGTAGCGGTCACGGCCGGACAGGGAGTTGCCGTCGCGGTCCGCGTATTCAACCTCGAACAGCTCCAGACCCGCCGCCTGCGCGACGACCTTGGCCAGCTCGGTCTTGCCGGTGCCGGGCGGGCCATACAGCAACACGTTGACGCCTGGCTCCTTGCGGGCGACGGCATTGCGCAACATCGAGCACAGCACCTGTGCGTCGTCCTCGACGAAACTGAAATCGCTGGGGCCAAGCGTTGTCTTCGCCGAGGGGCGCGTGAAGACGGCCATCAGCTCGCTCTGGTCGCGGTACTCGCGCATGAGCACTGGTGGCAGTTTCTCGCTGACCTTCATCAGGTCGGCCAGGTCGGTGATGTTGTGTTCGGAGATCAGGTTTTCGACCAGTCCGATGCGCTCCAGGCGCGAGCCTGCGCGCAAGGCCTCGCCAACATCATTGGCGTTCACACCGGCGATCTCCGCGATGGTGGCGTAGGCCTCGGGCGCGTTGTTCACCTTGAACTCGACCAGGATGCTGCGCAGGTCGCGCTGGTAGCGCGCGAGGGTGCCGTAGAGCAGCAGGGCGCGTTCGGCCTTGTTCAGTTGGAGCAGTCCCGAGAGCGCGTCGATGTTCTTTTCGACCAGCGTGGAGTGCTTCTTGAGCGCGTGCGTCAGCCAGTCGCCGGTGACCGCGAGAACCGATAGCAGGTCCTTGGGCTGGTCCTTCGCGTACTCGTCCAGGTAGAAGAACAGCGTGCCCTCTTCATAAGGGCCGCGCCAGACGCCGTGGCGGTCGAGGAACTCCTGTGTGGAAAGCGCTTCATGCGCGCGCCAGAACTCGTTGTCCTTGCAGCGACGGCCCAGGAACTCGCGCAGGCGGGCGAGGGCAGGTGCGGGCCACACCAGGTGGCGCCCCGCCAAGGCGAGCAAGCCGTTCAGGTCGCGGCGGACGTTGAACTTGCCGCCCTGCTTGGCGGCCAGCGTCAGGACAAAGTGCGAGCACATCAGGTCCAGCACCGGCGCGTCTTTCAAGCCCGGTGAGGGAAGTACCTGCAGATCCGCCGAACGCTTGACCATTGGGTAAGGCCTTTGGAAAGGGACCGAGTCGCGCTTTAACAATAACGCGGGTTGATGCTACATGGAAGACGCTGATTGTGGGGAAACCCCCACTTTGGCCGCTTTTTCCCCGGACAATGCGCCGCATGATCGAGCTCGCCAACATTCGCGCCGCCGCGGCCCGCCTGCAGGGACAGGTGCTGGATACGCCTTGCGTGGAATCACGCACGATCTCGCAGATCGTCGGCGCACAGGTGTTCCTCAAGTTCGAGAACCTGCAGTTCACCGCTTCGTTCAAGGAGCGCGGAGCTTGCAACAAGCTGGCCCAGTTGAACGAGGAAGAAAAGCGCCGCGGCGTGATCGCCATGAGCGCGGGCAACCATGCGCAGG
>JBKJOM010000069.1:0-3932 GCA_046595775.1 Ramlibacter sp.
GTTTCCTGCTCTGGTACACGGTGGTGCGCGAAGCCCACGAGATCCAGCCGCTGGTCCCCGCGCTCAAGAGCTGGTGGATGAAGCTTCATGTGCCGGCCAACTTCATTGGCTACGGCACTTTCTCGCTCGCAGCAATGGTCGCCTTTGCTTACCTCATCAAGCAACAGGCACTGGAGCCGCGCTGGCACAAGCTCACGCCGCTGTGGCTGCTGGGCATGGCGCTTTGCTTCGTGCCCATCGCCTTTCGCCAGCGCAATCTTGCCGAAGCCGGCGGGAGTTACTGGTTTGTCTACGCGTTGATTTCCGCGGCGATAGCGGCCGGCATCCTGCTGGGCCGAAAGCGCATCGCCTTGCGCCTGCCGCCACTCGAAGTGCTGGACGACGTGATGTACAAGTCCATCGCCGTGGGCTTTGCCTTCTTCACCATCGCGACTGTGCTCGGCGCGCTATGGGCGGCTGAAGCCTGGGGCGGTTACTGGAGTTGGGACCCGAAGGAAACCTGGGCGCTGATCGTCTGGCTGAACTACGCGGCCTGGCTGCACATGCGGCTGATGAAGGGCTTGCGAGGGACGGTGTCGGCCTGGTGGGCGCTGGCGGGCCTCGCTGTCACCACGTTCGCTTTCCTCGGCGTGAACATGTTCCTGTCGGGGCTGCACAGCTACGGCACTCTTTAGAACGCCACGCATCCATGTAAGAAGCGCGTGCGTATCCAGACCAACAGCGAAATTCAAGGATTGCGGATGTTGATCAAGACCTTCAAGGACGGATTCGAACACGGGGTGGGCAGCGAGATCACGCCGAACGGCGTGTACGCGCAGCGCCGCGAGCTGATCCGGTTGATGGCCGGGGGTGTTGCCGGGGCCGCGCTCGCTTCATGGGCCGCTCGCGACGCGAGGGCGGCGATGACGACCGTGAAGTCCACGGTGGACGGCGCGGCGACCCTCGAAAAAGTCACTGCCCTCAAGGATGCGACCAGCTACAACAACTTCTACGAGTTCGGGACCGGCAAGGACGATCCGGCGAAGAACGCGCACACGCTCAAGACCAGCGCATGGACGGTAGAAGTTGACGGCCTGGTCAAGAAACCCGCGAAATACGCCATAGAAGACCTGCTCAAGCTTTCCGCGCAGCAAGACCGGGTCTACCGCCTGCGCTGCGTGGAGGGCTGGTCGATGGTGATTCCGTGGGTGGGCTATTCACTGTCGAAACTCATCGAGAAGGTCGAGCCGTTGGGCAGCGCGAAGTACGTCGAGTTCATCACGCAAGCCGACCCGAAGACCATGCCCTATGTGCGGTCGGGCATCCTCGACTGGCCGTACGTCGAGGGACTGCGCCTGGACGAAGCGATGCATCCCTTGGCGATGCTGGCTTTCGGCATGTATGGGGATGTGCTCCCCAACCAGAACGGCGCGCCGGTGCGGCTGGTGGTCCCGTGGAAGTACGGTTTCAAGAGCGGCAAGAGCCTGGTGCGCATCCGTTTTACCGACAAGGAGCCGCGCACGGCCTGGAACAAGGCCGCTGCCCAGGAGTACGGCTTCTATTCGAACGTGAACCCGGCTGTGGAGCACCCGCGCTGGTCGCAGGCGATGGAGCGGCGAATCGGTGAAGACGGCCTCTTCGCCAAGAAGCGCAAGACGCTGATGTTCAATGGCTACGAAGCGCAGGTCGGACAGTTGTATTCGGGCATGGACCTGAAGAAGTTCTTCTGACCGGATCGGGCAAACGCGCGGCCTCGAGGTCTTTCAAACCGCAGCCACGCACGCCAATAGCCGCATGCGCAAATTCCTCCTGCATCCCAGCGTCAAGCCGCTGCTGTTCGTTCTGGCGCTGGTGCCACTGGCTTCACTGATCTATGGCATCGCCACCGACAGCCTCGGCGCCAACCCGGCCGAGTCGCTGATTCGCAGCACCGGCGACTGGACGCTGCGCTTCCTGTGCATGACGCTGGCGGTGACGCCGCTGCGCGTGATGACGGCGACGCCGGCCCTCGCGCGTTTTCGCCGCATGCTCGGCCTCTTCGTCTACTTCTACGCGTGCCTGCACCTGTTGTCGTACAGCGGGTTCGACATGGGGTTCGACTTTGCGGAGATTGCGCTCGACATCGCCAAGCGGCCCTTCATCCTGGTGGGATTTGGCGGCTTCCTGCTGCTCACGCCGCTGGCCGCGACATCATTCAATCGTGCGGTGAAGGCCTTGGGTGCGCGCCGCTGGCAAGCGCTGCACAAAGTGGTCTATGCGGTCGCGGGCCTGGCGATCCTGCACTTCTTCTGGATGCGCGCGGGCAAGAGGAATTTCGCGGAAGTCGCGGTGTACGCGACGATCATCGCGATCCTGCTCGGCTGGCGGATCGTCCAGGCCCTGAAGCTCAGGGCACGAGGCGCTCGCAGCGCATCTGGTCAGCCGGTGTCTCGCGCTCGCGGATAAGCCAGCTCTTCGTTCCTTCCACCAGCACTTCGGCCGCGCGGCCGCGCGTGTTGTAGTTGCTGGCCATGCTCATGCAATAGGCGCCGGCGGACATCACGGCCAGCAGGTCGCCGGGGCGCGCCGACAGCTCGCGGTCGTGGCCGATCCAGTCGCCGCTTTCGCAGACCGGCCCCACCACTTCGTAAACCTGCGCCACCTCATCGCGCACCTGCACCGGCACGATGGCGTGGAAAGCCTGATACATCGCCGGTCGGGGCAGATCGTTCATTGCCGCGTCCACGATGCAGAAGTTCTTGTGCTCCCCGGGCTTGAGGTACAGCACCTCCGTCAGGCAGGCACCGGCGTTGCCCACCAGCGAACGGCCCGGCTCGATCAGGAACTGCCGGTCGCCGAAGCCGCGCGCGTCGAGCTTGGCGAACAACTTGTGCCACAGCGCATCGGCCGCGGGCGGCGCGTCGCCGTTGTAGGTGATGCCCAGCCCGCCGCCGAAGTCGATGTGCGCCAAGGCAATGCCGTGCGACTCGATAGCTTCCACCAGGTCCAGGATACGGTCCATCGCGTCGAGGTAAGGTGCCTCGTCGGTGATCTGCGAGCCGATGTGGCAGTCGATACCCACCACACGCAATCCGGGCAGCGATGCGGCGCGCTGGTAAGCATGCAAGGTGCGATCGTGCGCCACGCCGAACTTGCTGCCTTTCAACCCGGTTGAGATGTAGGGATGGGTCTTCGGGTCGACGTCCGGGTTCACGCGGATGCTGACCGGTGCAGTCTTGCCTTCGGCCACGGCCACTTCGCTCAGCGCTTCGAGCTCGGCTTCGCTCTCGACGTTGAAACAGCCGATGCCCACCTGCAGGGCCTGTTGCATCTCGCTGCGGGTCTTGCCCACGCCGGAAAAGATGATGTCCTCGCCGCGCGCGCCCGCCGCCAGCACGCGATCGAGTTCGCCGCCGGAGACGATGTCGAAGCCGCAACCGGCCTGCGCGAAAACCTGCAGGATGCCAAGCGACGAATTCGCCTTGATCGCGTAGCAGATATTCGACTTGCGGCCCGCGAAACCGCGCTGGTAAGCGGCCAACGCGGCCAGCATCGAGGACTTCGAGTAAACGAAGAGCGGCGTGCCGTGCTCTTTCGCGAGCTCGGCCAGGCGAAGCTGCTCCACGAACATCTCACCGCCGCTCACATGGAAGTGAGGCTGGCCCGGAAGGTTGGAGGAACTCATGGGCGAGGCGCGGGGTTGGAGGTGCCGGTGCCGCCGGTGGCGGCGGACGAAGCCGGGGGTGCAGGATTCAGGGTCTGCGGCAGCGTCGCGCGGTTGGCGGCGGCTTCCCCGGTCGGCAGGTACAAGGGGCCTTTCTGGCCGCAGGCTGCCAGCAGGGCGACCCCTGTGCAGGCAAGGACAAGCACCGCGGAGCGCATGCTGTCTAGAATTCGCGAAACATTCGACATCTGCAAATTGTAATGACCGACCCCGAGTTCATGGACCGCGCCGAGGCGCTGCTGGCCCGCAT
>JBKJOM010000099.1:0-9208 GCA_046595775.1 Ramlibacter sp.
CACCTACCCGTCACCCCATTGACTGGAAGAGTCCCGCCTACTACGACGAGGCTGCGACCTTCAAGGAGCTGGAACGCATCTTCGACATCTGCCACGGTTGCCGCCGTTGCAGATGTCGAAGACGCGTTCCAGCTCCTTGAAGGTCGCCGCCTCGTCGTAGTAGGCGGGACTCTTCCAGTCGATGGGGTGTCGGGTAGGTGCCTCGAGGTTGCCTTCGCGCGAGCCGGCCATGTTGTTCCTGCGGTTGACCAAATGACGCGGCGCAAGCCGCGCCGGTCGTCAGTCGACCAGTTCGTTCAGAGCCCGGGTGTAGCGATTGGCGTGCGAGCGCTCGGCCTTGGCCAGGGTCTCGAACCAGTCCGCGACTTCGTCGAAACCTTCATCGCGCGCGGTCTTGGCCATGCCGGGATACATGTCGGTGTATTCGTGCGTCTCGCCAGCGACCGCTGCCTTCAGGTTGTCGCGCGTCGGACCGATCGGCAGGCCCGTCGCCGGGTCGCCACATTGCTCGAGCCACTCGAGGTGGCCGTGCGCGTGGCCGGTTTCGCCTTCCGCAGTGGAACGGAACAACGCCGCCACATCGTTCTGGCCTTCAACGTCCGCCTTGTTGGCGAAGTACAGGTAGCGGCGGTTCGCCTGGGACTCGCCTGCGAAGGCGGCCTTCAGGTTTTCTTCGGTCTTTGAACCTTTGAGTGTGGCCATGAATATCTCCTGGTGGGTTGATGACGAAACGACTCGGGAACCAAGCGGGTCCGAAACCCGCTAGCGTAGTCCTGCCGCGCCCGCGCCGTCCAATTGGAAGCCTCAATGCGATTGATAGCCAACCTTGCCGGCCGGCGAGTATGCCAATGCAATTACGCTATAGTAAACGCATTACGCATTAGTAAACGAAGGATCCCGCCATGGCCGCCGTCCTGAAACCCGCTTCGCTGCCCGCGCCCGCGCCCATCCACCAGCTCCACCACTTCGCGTGGCGGGCGAAGGACGCGGAAGAAACCCGCCACTTCTACGAGGACATCCTCGGCCTTCCGCTGTACCACATCATCCAGAGCGACCATGTGCCGAGCACGGGCGAGTACTGCCCTTACACGCACTTCTTCTTTCGCTTGCAGGACGGTTCGTTCATCGCCTTCTTCGACCTCGGCGACGACCAGGCCTCGGAGCCCTCGCCCAATACGCCTGCCTGGGTCAACCACATTTCGTTCCGCGTGGACTCGGTGCAGGCGCTGCTCGACATGAAGGCGCGACTGGAGGCCAATGGCGTGGAAGTGTTGGGCGTGACGGACCACCACATCTTCCACAGCATCTACTTCTTCGACCCCAACGGTATCCGGCTGGAACTGACCGCGCAGCTCGCCGATGAGTTCCAGATGCTGCAGGAGAGCAAGACGGCCCATGCACGGCTTGCGGAGTGGACCGCCCGCAAGGAACAATGGCGCAAGGACCGCGCCGACGGCAAGGCCGGGCAGGCGCTCAAGCCACAGACGAACGACCGGCCGGAGTTCGGCGGCGAAGTGCGCTGAGCCTGTAGCGGCCCACATACAACCAGGAGTAGCGGCCGATGGCTGAGCTTTACGCAGGGGTCGTATTCACCAACGGCTATGAATTCACACTGGGCTCGGGGTACAAATTGCCGGAGTACCCCTTCACGCCGCCACCGGAAGTGGCCAGTGGCAAGCTCGCTCACCACCCCATCGTCATCGTCGGCGGCGGCATCACCGGCCTGACGCTCGCCTGCAGCCTTGCACGCCTGGGCATGCCCGCCGTCCTGCTGGACGAAGACAACACCGTGGGCGTCAAGGGCGCATCGTCGCGCGGCATCTGTTACACGCAGCGCTCTCTGGAAATCTTCGAGCGGCTCGGAATCTACGACCGGATCGCCGCCAAGGGCATGCAGTGGAGCGTGGGCCGCACCTTCACCGGGCAAGACGAGGTGTACTCGTTCGACCTGCGCCAGCAAAGCAACTACAACCTGTCGACGCAGCCGGCCTTCATTAACATCCAGCAGTTCTACATCGAAGGTTTCCTGGTCGAGCGGATCTACGAGTTGGGCCATGTCGATCTTCGCTGGAAGAACCGCATCAGCGCTTTCGAGCAGGACGGCGAGGGCGCAACCTTGACGGTGGAAACTCCGGCGGGCGACTACCGCATCCGCGCCGACCACGTCATCGACGCCACCGGCTCGCACACACCGTTCCGCAAGTGGGTGGGAGCGTCCGTCACTGCGAAGAAGGGCGATGACCGCTGGTGCATCGCCGATGTACGATTTAGCGGCAAGGCGCCGCAAGCCGCCGAGCGGCACACCTGGGTCGAAGCGCCGTTCAACGAAAACCGCGCGGTGTGGCAGCACCCGATGGGCGACGAGGTCTGGCGCATCGACTACCAGATGGCCCCCAATGCCGACCCGGAACTGGTCAGCCGCGAGGATGTGGTGCGCGAGCGCCTCGAGCGCCACTTCGGCGCCGACGCCGGCATCGAGCTGGTGTGGATCGGCCCTTACGCCTACAAGAGCGAGTGCGTGGACAACATGCACCACGGCCACGTGTACTTCATGGGCGATGCGGCGAAGGTCGTCAGCCCCTTCGGCGCGCGAGGCGGCAACACGGGAATCGCCGACGCGGAAAACCTCGCCTGGAAGCTCGCTGCGGTCGCCCGCGGATTTGCCGCGCCTTCGCTGCTGAACACCTACAACGAGGAGCGGCACGAGGCCGCGCGCCAGAACGTGCAGGTGACCAACCGCACCGCGCGCTTCCTGCGGCCCGCCGACGGCATCGAGAAGCTGTTCCGCAAAGCGGCGCTCACGCTGGCGAAGCAGTACATTTTCGCACGCCAGTTTGTGAACACCGGACGCATGGCGATCGCCAATCCCTACTCCGCCTCCAGCGGTTGTTGCAACGGCGGCGGCCAGCCGGTGCAGAACGTGGAATTCCTCTGGGCCGATGGCAGCAAGGGCACGGTGAACGACCTGCTGCGCTGGGCCGACGGCAGGATGCTGCTGTTGTTGTTCGGCGGGTTCTCCCGGCAATCGCTCGACCGCGTGCATGCGCTTGCAGAGGCCGCGCCGCTGTGCTGCGCGCAAGTGCTGGGCATTGACGAGCCGCCCGGCGCGCTTGAGCATGTGCGCGATCCCAAGGGCCACTTGCAGGCCACCTGTCATGTTTTCGGCCACGCTTGGGCGCTGGTTCGGCCCGATGCCTATGTCGCCGCCACCGGCGAGGCGATAGACGCCCACCTGGTCGACGCGCTGGGAAAGTCGCTGGGCGCCGTCGAGGAGCACGCATGAAAACCACGCAGAACGTTCAGGACGCGGACGGCTTCTACGAGCTCTTGCTCGACGCGCACGCCGGGCTCTCGCCGGACCAATCGCAGCTGGTCAACGCCCGCCTCATCCTGTTGCTGGCCAACCAGGTGGGCGACGCCAAGGTGCTTCGGGATTGCGTCGAGGCGGCACGCCAGTTGCCCGCCGGCTGAGCAGCGGGCAGGCCCGCCCGGCGCGCTGCCCCTCTTTGGTATCGTTCGGGATGGCGCACAGGATGGGTTCCACATGATTCTGGTCACGGGCGGCTGCGGCTTCATCGGCTCCGCTTTCATACTCAATTGGCTGGCAGGCGGCGACGAAGCGGTCGTGAACCTGGACCTGCTCACGTACGCGGGACATCCCGGCAACCTGCAGTCGCTGGAAGGCGACTCGCGTTACCACTTCCTGCGCGGCGACATCGCCGACGCCGCACTGGTCTCGCAGTTACTGGCGCAGCACAAGCCGCGCGCCATCGTGCACTTCGCGGCGGAGTCGCATGTCGACCGGTCTATCGCAGGGCCGGCGGCCTTCCTGCACACCAATGTCATCGGCACCGGCAAGTTGCTCGAGGCATGCCTGGCCTACTGGAAGGCGATGGAGCCCGCGCAAGCTGCGGCCTTCCGTTTCCTGAACGTGTCGACTGACGAGGTCTACGGTTCGCTGTCCGCGCAAGCGCCGGCCTTTACCGAACAACACCGCTACGAACCCAACAGTCCTTACTCCGCTTCCAAGGCCGGGGCCGACCACCTGGTGCGCGCCTGGCACCATACCTATGGCTTTCCGTCGTTGACGACCAACTGCTCCAACAACTACGGCCCGCGCCAGTTTCCCGAGAAGCTGATTCCGCTGGTGCTGCACAACGCGCTCAAGGGCAAGCCGCTGCCGGTGTACGGCGACGGCCAGCAGGTGCGCGACTGGCTGCATGTGGACGATCACTGCTCGGCATTGCGCGGCGTGCTGGAGCGCGGCGTTCCGGGCGAAAGCTACAACATCGGCGGGCGCAGCGAGCGCACCAACATCACCGTCGTGACGGCGCTCTGCGCCATCCTTGATGAACTGCGGCCGCGCGCGCAGGGCAAGTATGCGGACCAGATCACCTACGTGACCGATCGGCCGGGCCATGACCGCCGCTACGCGATCGACGACACCAAGATCGCAAGCACGCTCGGTTGGCAGCCTGCTGTGAGATTCGATAAGGGTTTGCGCGCAACGGTGCAGTGGTACCTGGACAACTCCGCGTGGGTGGAATCGGTGACCAGCGGCAGCTACCGCGAGTGGATCGATCGCCAGTACGGCGCGCAACCGGTGGCAAATTGAAATGACAACACCTGCTCGCACCCGCAAGGGCATCATTCTGGCCGGCGGCGCCGGCACGCGACTGCATCCGGCAACGCTCGCCATGTCCAAGCAATTGCTGCCGGTGTTCGACAAGCCGATGATCTACTACCCGCTGTCCACGCTGATGCTGGCCGGTATCCGGCAAGTACTCGTGATCAGCACGCCGCAGGACACCCCGCGCTTCGAGCAACTGCTGGGCGACGGCAGCCACTGGGGCATGGACATCTCGTATGCCGTGCAGCCCCGCCCCGAAGGGTTGGCACAGGCCTTCATCATCGGCCGCGAGTTTCTGGCCGGCGCACCCGCCACACTGGTTCTGGGCGACAACATCTTCTTCGGCCATGACCTCGTGCGGCTTCTTGCAGATGCCGACGCACAGGCCACGGGCGCCACGGTATTCGGCTACCACGTGAAAGACCCCGAACGCTACGGTGTCGTCGCCTTCGACGCCCAGGGCAACGCCACCTCCATCGAGGAGAAACCGGCCCACCCCAAGAGCAAGTGCGCGGTGACCGGCTTGTATTTCTACGACGAGCAGGTGTGCGACATCGCGGCCAACGTCAAGCCGTCGGCGCGCGGCGAGCTCGAAATCACATCCATCAACCAGGAATACCTGATTCGCGGGCAATTGCGCGTACAGACCATGGGCCGCGGCTTCGCGTGGCTCGACACGGGCACGCATGAGAGCCTGCTGGAAGCCTCGCACTTCATCCAGACGCTGGAAAAGCGGCAAGGCCTGAAGGTCGCGTGTCCGGAAGAAATCGCGTGGCGGGCTGGCTGGATTTCGAGCGAAGCGCTGCTCGCGCTGGCTGCGCCGATGGCCAAGAGCGGCTACGGCGAATACCTGCAAGCCCTGGTCAACGAAGGCCCGTGATGCTCAAGGTCACGCCAACGCGCCTGCCCGAAGTGCTGGTCCTGGAACCGAAGGTGTTCGGGGACGAACGTGGCTTCTTCACGGAGAGCTTCAACCGCAAGCGCTTCGAGGAAGCAACGGGCCGCTCCGGCGCCTTCGTGCAGGACAACCACTCGCGGTCAGCCCGGGGCGTCCTGCGCGGTCTGCATTACCAGATCGCTCAGCCGCAAGGCAAGCTGGTGCGGGTCACATCGGGCCGGGTCTTCGATGTCGCGGTGGACATGCGCCGCTCCTCGCCGCGCCTGGGGCAATGGGTGGGCGTCGAACTCAGCGGCGACAACGCGCGGCAGCTCTGGGTGCCGGTGGGTTTTGCGCACGGCTTCGTGACGCTGTCCGATTCCGCCGATTTCCTCTACAAGACCACCGACTATTACGCGCCGGAACACGAGCGGGCGCTCGCCTGGAACGACCCGCATGTGGGGGTCGAGTGGCCGCTGCACGAGCTGGCCGGTCCGCCGACGATCTCCGGCAAGGACGCCCAGGCGGCGGCCTGGGGGCTCTGCGAAAAGTTCGACTAGCTAAAATCGTTGTTTGTGACAGTTGCGCTGGCCCGGCACGGGCCTGGGCGCCATTTTTCCCCCGCCATGAACGACAAGCTGAACCAACCCGGTCTGGATAGCCTTTCCAAATCCTTTGAGCCCGCCGCCATCGAGGCGAACTGGGGGCTGTTGTGGGAGGAGCGCGGCTACGCCAAGGAAGGCTTCCGCGGCACAGGCCAGTCCAAGGACGGTGAGCCCGGCTTCTCGATCCAGCTGCCGCCGCCGAACGTCACCGGGACGTTGCACATGGGCCATGCGTTCAACCAGACGATCATGGACAGCCTCACGCGTTATCACCGGATGCGCGGCTTCAACACGTTGTGGGTTCCGGGCACGGACCACGCCGGCATCGCCACGCAGATCGTGGTGGAGCGCCAGCTGCAGGACCAGAAGCTCTCGCGCCACGATCTCGGGCGCAAGAACTTCGTGGCGAAGGTTTGGGAGTGGAAGGAGAAATCCGGCAACATCATCACCTCGCAGATGAGGCGCATGGGCGCGAGCGTGGACTGGTCGCACGAGTACTTCACGATGGACGAGGACCTTTCCGTTGTCGTGACCGAGACTTTCGTCCAGCTGTACCAGCAAGGCCTGATCTACCGCGGCAAGCGGCTGGTGAACTGGGACCCGGAACTCAAGTCGGCGGTGAGCGACCTTGAAGTCGAGAGCGAAGAAGAGGACGGCTTCCTCTGGCACATCAGTTACCCCTTGAGCCATGGCGGCGGCGCGCTGGTCGTGGCGACGACGCGCCCGGAAACCATGTTGGGCGACGTGGCCGTGATGGTCCATCCCGAGGACGAACGCTACAGGCACCTGATCGGCAAGCAGGTCAGGCTGCCGCTCTGCGACCGCGACATTCCCGTGATCGCCGACGACTACGTCGACAAGGAATTCGGCACCGGCGTCGTAAAAGTCACGCCGGCACACGACGCCAACGACTACGCAGTGGGGCAGCGCCATAACCTGCCCATGATCGGCGTGCTCACACTGGACGCGAAGATCAACGACAACGCGCCGGTGGCGTACCGCGGGCTCGACCGCTTCGTCGCGCGCAAGCAAGTTGTCGCCGACCTCGAGGCGCAGGGCCTGCTGGTCGAGACGAAGAAGCACAAGCTGATGGTGCCGCGCTGCGGACGCACCGGCCAGGTGGTCGAACCCATGCTCACCGACCAATGGTTCGTGGCCGTCTCCAAGGTGAGCGACAAGGATCCGACGGGGAAGTCGATCGCGCAGAAAGCCATCGATGCGGTGTCGTCGGGCGCGGTGACTTTCGTGCCGGAGAACTGGGTCAACACCTACAACCAGTGGATGAACAACATCCAGGACTGGTGCATCTCGCGCCAGCTCTGGTGGGGCCACCAGATCCCGGCGTGGTACGACGATGAAGGCAACATCTATGTCGCGCGCAACGAGCAGGAAGCGCAGGCCCAGGCGCCCGGCAAGGCACTGCGCCGCGACGCGGACGTGCTGGACACCTGGTACTCGTCCGCGCTGGTGCCCTTCTCGACGCTCGGCTGGCCGGACAAGACGCAGGAACAGGACCTGTATCTGCCTTCCTCCGTGCTGGTGACCGGCTACGAGATCATCTTCTTCTGGGTCGCACGGATGATCATGATGACCACGCACTTTACCGGCCAGGTGCCGTTTCGCCATGTCTATATCCACGGCATGGTGCGCGACAGCGAAGGCAGGAAGATGAGCAAGTCCGAGGGCAACGTGGTTGACCCGGTGGACCTGATCCAGGGTGCCGATCTGGAGACACTCGTCACCAAGTCCACGGTGGGCCTGCGCCGTCCCGAAACCGCTCCCAAGGTCGCCACGCGCGTTCGCAAGGAATTTCCGCAAGGCATGCCGGCCTATGGCGCCGATGCGCTGCGCTTCACGATGGCCAGTTACGCGAGCCTGGGCCGCAACATCAACTTCGACACCAAGCGCTGCGAGGGCTACCGCAACTTCTGCAACAAGCTCTGGAACGCTTCGCGCTTTGTGCTGATGAACTGCGAGGGTCAGGACCTGGCCGAAGCCGGGGCGACGCTGACGCATGCCGACCGCTGGATCATTTCGTTGCTGCAGCGGGCCGAAGCCGACGTGGCCAAGGGCTTCGCGGAATACCGCCTGGACAACGTCGCCTCCGCGATCTACCAGTTCATCTGGGACGAGTTCTGCGACTGGTACCTGGAGATCGCCAAGGTGCAGGTGCAGACCGGCAATGCAGAGCAGCAACGCGGCACACGCCGGACGCTGATCCGCGTGCTCGAAGCGATCCTGCGTCTGGCGCACCCGGTCATCCCGTTCATCACTGAAGAACTGTGGCAGAAGGTCGCGCCAGTGGCCGGCAAGGGTGGCGCGTCGATCAGCGTCGCGCCCTACCCCGCGACGAACGCCGCGAACGTCGACGTGGCTGCCGAAGCACATGTGGCGCGGCTCAAGACGGTGGTCGATGCGGTTCGCAACCTGCGCGGCGAGATGAACGTGTCGCCCGGCACGAAATTGCCTGCCTATGTGATGGCTTCCGCCGACGACGCGGCTTTCATGCGCGAAGCCGCGCCCGTGCTTCAGTCACTGGCCAAGCTCTCGGAAGTGAAGCTGTTCGACAACGTCGCCGCCTGGGAAGCAGCAGCACAGGCCGCGCCTGTGGCCGTGGTGGGCAGTACTCGCCTGTGCCTGTACATGGAAGTGGATGTCGGTGCCGAGAAAGCGCGCATCTCGAGAGAGGTCGCCCGCGTCGAGGCCGAGGTCGCAAAGGCGAATGCCAAGATGTCGAACGAGGCTTTCGTTGCGAAGGCACCGGCCGCCGTGATCGAGCAAGAGCGCAAACGCATCGCCGATTTCACTGCCACGTTGGAGAAACTGCACGACCAACTCAAGCGATTGCAGTGACCCCCGCAGGGGCACGGTGTGCGCGAAATAACATGCAGCGCAAACACTCCATCAGACCACTTTGAAAACGCGCAGCGTTTTCAAAGTGGTCTATCTAATGATGAACTGTGGCGCGGGCCTGCCGCCCCCGCCTGCGGGTTCCATCTCCATCGGCGCGCTTGCGCCGGAGTCCATCATGCTGTTGCGCGGCGCCGCAAGGGTTTCGTGAACCCGGTGCGCGACGTACCAGCTAGCGCGCAGCCG
>JBKJOM010000221.1:0-2803 GCA_046595775.1 Ramlibacter sp.
GTCAAACTGCTGTGCCCGGACGCGAGCGGTATCGTTGCTTTGCCGCTGATGCCCCACGAGGTATCAATGCTGCCGTTGGCGTTGTACTTGAGCAGCGTGCCATTGGCGCCGTTCGTGGTGGCCGCGACGAGGAAGCTGCCCGACGACAGCAACTGCACGGCCTGGGCAAAGTCGTTGCCTGTGCCGAGCGAGGTGACGATGATGCCGTCGCCGTTGCCGTCACCGTTGAAGCTGCTGTCGAGGGACCCGTTGGCGTTGTAACGCAGCAGCAGCAAGTCCCGGGCAGAACCCTGCCCGTTGAGCGTGGTTCGCGTGACGCCCACCACCAGGATCTTGCCGTCGGTCTGGATGGCCATGGCCCGCGCCTGATCGTCGAAGACGCCCACAATGGTGGTCGCGATGCCGTCGCCGTCGAAGCTTGTGTCCAGCGTGCCGTCTGCGTTGAATCGCACGAGGCCGACCTTGTTATCGGTACCGCTCTTCCATGCGGAACCCGCCAGCACGATCTTGCCGTCCGATTGCAGGGCCGAGCCACGGACCGTGAAATCTGACCCAACCGCTGCGGTGGTTAGGCCATCGCCGCTGAAAGTGGTGTCGGGCAGGCCTGCGCTCGTGAATTTCATGACCAGGGCGTCCGTGGCCGTCTGGCCCGCGGAGCCAGCGCCCATCAGCGTCCCACGATCAATGCCGTTGCCGATAAAGCCGGTTACGAAGACCTGGCCACTCGAACTCAAGAGGACCTTTCTGCCCCAATCGATCGCCGACGACTGACCGCTGACGAAGTAGCCACCGCCGGCTGGGACGCTGAAGGACGGAAGGTGGTTGCTGCCTGGCGGTGCGAAGCTGCCGTTGAAGTTCGTTGACAGTAGCGAGGTCGATGCGACGTTGTTCAGGATGGCAACGGTCTGGAACGCTGCGCCGCCGCCGCTGCCGTCGGTATCGACTTCCACGAGCGTGTTCGCGCCGGACTGGGTGAGGCGCAGGTGGCCCGTAGAAAACGGGTTCTGCAACGGGTTGTAGCCAGTCAGCGAGGCCAGGTTGGCCACGATCGGGTCCAGGACGTCGCCGCCCATGCCCGCCTGGAAATCCGTAATCGTGTCGGTCGAACCCAGGCCCAGGATGTACGTATCACTCCCCAGGCCCCCCGTAAGGGTGTCGTTGCCCAGACCGCCATTGAATGTATCGTTGCCTGCGCCGCCCACCAGAATGTCTGCCGAAGCCGTTCCGGTGAACAACTGGTTCCCGGAAATAACGGCGGCTGTCGCGCTGCTGGCCCGGCTCTCTTGCGTGCCTCCGGCGTCGGTGTAGCTGGCCACCACCACGATGGTCTTGCCCACCTGCGCTGGACCAAGAGTCAGCGTGCTGCCTGTAGCACCTGCGATGGGGCTGCCGTCAGCTTGCCACTGGTAGCCGATCACGCCCAACCCATCCGGATCGGCCAGGTTGTTGCTGGCCGTCAATGTCTGGCCCTGGACTGGTGCGCCGCCGATGTTCACCCCGCCGGTGGGTGCGTCGTTGACCCGCGTGATATTCACCGTCGTGATGCCAGTGGCCGAAAGCGCGCCTCCTGTTCCCTGGCCAAGGCTGAC
Source organism: Ramlibacter sp. (assembly GCA_046595775.1). GTDB lineage: Bacteria > Pseudomonadota > Gammaproteobacteria > Burkholderiales > Burkholderiaceae_C > Ramlibacter. The sequence goes on from JBKJOM010000221.1 coordinate 1,590, forward strand.
GTTGCCGTCGCTGAAGCTCCAGTCGATCTGCACGCTCGATGGAGGCGCATCCGATCCATTCGCGTAACCAATGCTCGACAACGCCTCGTTGACCCTGGCCTGCGTGGCGCTGCCGTTGAAGTTGATGCTCAGCGCGCCAGCGTTGTTGCTCACCGTTCCGATGTTCGTGCCCGAAAGCACAGCGCTACCCGCGGAAAAGACGAGATTGCCGCGCGCTGAAAAGAGGTCATCGCTCGAGGTGATGCCATGACGAGTTAGCGTTACGCTCGATCCGCCATAGTTGCCCGCACCACCGGCTAGCGCCGCCAGCTCTATGTCGTAAATAGAGACCGAGCTGTCCAGGGAAATCGCGGCGGCATTTTCGGTGTACGCCACCGTGCCGCCCAGTGTGTTGGTCGCACTGCCATTGAACGTGGTGTCCAGGCTCCCATTCGAATTGAGTCTCTGGAAATGGAAGGACTTATCGAAGCCGCCCGTCGCAGAGAAGCCGTCGACGTAGTTGACGACGATCTTGCCGTCCAGTTGGACGGAGACGCTGTAACTCTCAGCGTGCTCCGGCCCACTGAACAACTGCACGTTGAAGCCGCTGTTGAAGCTGCTATCGGTGAATCCGTTGGCGTTGTAGCGGGCGAGGGTCAGGAACCACAGGCTGCCTTGCAACTGATACTGCGCCACGATGAACTTGCCATCAGGCTGGAAGGTGACCTGGGGCACTTCCCCGATCGTCGCTCCGCCGCTGCCCACGAAGAGCTGTCCACCGCCACCGAAGCTCGTATCCAGGCTGCCGCCGGAGGTGTAGTGCCTCAACGCATAAACCCAGGTCGTTGCCCCTAACAGGGTGAAGCCACCCACCACGTAAGAGCCATCAGGCAGGTAGGTGAGGCTGTAGGCTGGGTCCGAGGTGGTGATCCCGGCGTGGACGAAAAAGCCTGTGTCCAGGCTCCCATTCGAATTGAGTCTCTGGAAGTGGAAGGACTTGTCGAAACCGCCCGTCGCAGAAAAGCCGTCGACATAGCTGACCGCGATCTTGCCGTCCAGTTGTACAAAGACGCTGTAATTCTCAGCGTGCTCCGGCCCGCTGAACAACTGCACGTTGAAGCCGCTGTTGAAGCTGCTATCGGTGGTTCCGTTGGCGTTGTAGCGGTTCAGAATCAGGAACCACTGGCTGCCTTGCAACTGATACTGCGCCACGATGAACTTGCCATCAGGCTGGA
>JBKJOM010000027.1:0-8352 GCA_046595775.1 Ramlibacter sp.
CCTCCGCCGCCCCCGCCCCCGCCTCCGCCTGCGCCGGACCCCGTCGTCAAGCACGGCCTGCCGGAACACGCGAGCGAACTGGCGAGCCTGTACCTGGCGTACTTTGGCCGGCCCGCCGACTGGAGCGGCCTGGACTACTACACGGCCCAGTCGCACTTCGACCTGTGGTCGCTCACGCCCGGCTTCAGCGCGTCGCCCGAAGCGCAGGCGCTGTACGGCGCAAGCTTCGGTGCCTCGCAGGTCAACGCGATCTACCAGAACCTCTTCAACCGCGACGCCGAGGCCGGCGGCATCAGCTACTGGATGGGCGAAGTCAATGCAGGCCGCCTCACGGCGGCCGGCGCGGCGCTGGCGATCCTGCTGGGCGCGCAGAACGATGACAAGGTCGCGGTGCAGAACAAGTTGTCGCTCGCAAACGCGTTCTCGTCGCACGTAGACACGCAAAGCGAAGTCACGGGCTACAGCGGTACCGCGGCTTCAGCCGAGGCGCGCGCCTACCTGCATTCGGTCGATGCCTCCGCGCCAAGCCTGGAGAGTGCGATGGCCCAGCTGGACGCCAGAATCGCGGCCGTGGTCGCGCTCGGCCCACACCCACCGCAAGCGGCCGAGGAGCCGCAGGTGGTGGGCGTAGCGCCGCCGCCCGAAACCGCCTAGCGCGTCGCATCAAGGATTTGGCCGCGACGGCGCGAGCCGGTTGTTGCGGCGCGGCTGTAACATTCGCACCGGCGCGCGTTCGCGCCGAGCCGGAAGCCCGCCCACCCCAACATCCTTGCCATCATGAAGACACTCCTGCATCGCGCCCTTTTCGCCGCCCTGTTGGCCGGCGCCAGCTGTTCGTTTGCCCAGGCCCCCGCGCAGCCGCCCAAGATCCTCACGAAAGATGAACTGCGGACCTGCATGACCACCGAGGCCGACCTGGGCACGCGGCGCCAGGCGCTCGAAGCACGGGCCCTCAAGCTCGGCGAGCAGCAAGCCGCCATTCGCGCGGAATCGCTGGCGCTGGACGAGGAGCAGGGCAAGATTACCGCCGGCGAAACGCGACGCCAGGAGATCTTTGCGAAGAAGGTCACTGCGTTCAACGCGCGCCTCGCCGAAGTCAACGCCGCGCAGGACGCCTACCGGGCCGACCGTGACACCCATGGCAAAGCCCTGGCTGGCTATAACGCCAGCTGCGGCGGCGTCGCCTTCCGTCCGGAGGACAAGGAAGCGATCCTGAAGGAACGCGAGGCGGCGAAGTAGCAATGGCCGACCCGCTCCTGCTCGACCTTCCCGATCAGATCGAGACCGAGCGGCTGCTGTTGCGCCCCCCGCGCGCCGGAGACGGTGTGGCGCTGCACGGCGCGCTGGTCGAGTCGCTCACCGAGCTGCGCCGCTTCCTCGCCTCCCTGCCCTGGGTGGCGTGCGAGCAGACCCTCGCCTCCGCGGAAACCTATTGCCGCAAATCGCAGGCCAATTTCCTGCTGCGCACCGACTTCCCTTTCCTCATCTTCGAGCGCGAATCGGGCCTGCTCGCCGGTGCCTGCGGCCTGCACCGGCCGGACTGGAACACGCCCAAGGTGGAGGTGGGCTACTGGTGCCGCAGCAGCCGCCTGGGCCGAGGGTTGGTCAGCGAAGCGGTGGAGGCGCTGGTCGGCTACGCACAGGATCACATGAAAGCCGTGCGCGTCGAACTGGTGACCGACGAGGAGAACACCGCCTCGCGCGGTGTGGCCGACCGATGCGGCTTCACGCTCGAAGGCGTGCTGCGCCACGATCTCCGCGCGCCCGGCGGCACGCTGCGCAACACCTGCGTGTACGCGCGCCTGCTGAATCCGGGTTATCCCGTGGCCTGATTTGTATAGCATTCGGCCCATGTTGCCGAACCTGCTCGCCACCCGTCGCGGCCGCCTGGCCGCCTTCTTTGCGCTCTACGTGACCGAGGGCATTCCGCTGGGCTTCGCCGCCACCGCGGTCGCCACCCAGTTGCGCCGACAGGGCGTGGGCCCGGCGGAGATCGGTGCGTTCGTCGCGTCGTTCTACCTGCCCTGGGCCTTCAAGTGGGCCTTCGGGCCGTTTGTCGACGTGTTCCGCTCGCAGCGCTTCGGCCACCGGCGTGCCTGGATCCTGGGCACGCAGATCATGCTGGCGGCCACGTTGATAGCGCTGATCGGGGTGCCATTGCCTTCGGGTCTGGGCATGTTCACCGCCATCCTGCTGGTGCACAACACCTTCGGCGCGATCCAGGACGTGGCGATCGACTCGCTGGCCGTCAACACGCTGAGTGAGGACGAGCGTGGGCTGGCCAACGGCCTGATGTTCGCGGGAGCCTCGGTCGGGCAGGCGGTGGGCGGCAGCGGCGTGCTGTTCCTGCTGTCCGCCGGCATGCCTTTCCAGTCGACCTTCTTCGTCGTCGCCGGTGCGATCCTCGCTGTCACGGCCTTCATCGTGCTGCCGATGAAGGAAGCCGTGGCCGGGACTTTCGTCCTGCCCGCGGGTATCAGCCGCCTGCGCGCGGCCGGCACGGAGATGCGGCTGTTCGCGGTGCAATCGTTCCGCTCGTTCGTCGGCACCAGCGGCGCCTACCGCGGTGTGTTCTTCGCCTTGCTGCCGGCCGGCGCGATGGCGCTGGGCCTGGCGCTCCAGTCGAACCTGGCGGTGGAGCTTGGCATGCAGGACGACGAGGTGGCGCAGCTGAACCTCGCCACGTCCATCGTCTCGGCCATTGCCATGGTGATCGGCGGCTGGCTTTCGGACAAGTTCGGTCGGCGCCAGACGCTGGCCATCTTCCTCGCAGGCATGAGCCTGCCGGTGCTCTGGCTGATGTGGGTCCTGCACCAGCACGGCTACGTGATGCCGCGCACACCGGGTGGTGCGCCGCTTACCGACCTGCTGCACACGCTGTGGGTCACCAGCATCGCGTATGCGGTGTTCCAGGGTCTGATGTACGGCACACGCGCAGCCATCATGATGGACGTGACCAACCCGCGCGTCGCGGCCACGCAGTTCACCGCCTACATGGCGATGATGAACCTGGCGATCGCCATCGCCGCGACATGGCAGGGCATCGCGGTGGAAGCCTGGGGCTACCCGGTCACCCTGCTGGTCGACGCCGTGACGGGCCCGCTGTGCATCCTGTTGCTGCCTGCGATGAAGCGGCAGCTGACCTTCACCGATGCGCACGCCGACAAGCGCGCGCGCAACACCTCGTTCGTTCTGGGCCTGGCCTGCCTGTCCTGGCTGGTGTTCTGGCCGCTGCGCGAATCGCTGGGCGCGGGCCAGCCGATCATGGGAACCTTCTATACGCTGACGTTCGTGGCCTCTGCCCTGTTCCTGCTGGCCGGCCGGGAAGTGCTTGGCGATGCAGCCGGCCGCTGGCGCGCGATTTCGCTGTGGGTGGCGCCGCTGCTGCTGGCGATGTACGGCCGCTACTGGGTGCCCAAGCTCGCTGACACCGGCGCGCTGCAGACCGTGGCGGAAGCCCTTCTCTACCTGGTGCCGCTGGCCGGCGGCATCGTGTTGCTGGCCATGGCCAGCCGCAATTGGCACGGCACCAGCGTGATCGAGGATGAACCGGGCCTGGAGCCGGCAGAAGCTGCCGTTGCGGCGGGCTGAAGCTTCAGCCCCGGTCGTGTGCGATGCAGGCATGAGCAAGGAAGTCGTCTATACCCAGCGCGTCGAGTTCGGCGACTGCGACCCGGCACGCCTCGTCTGGTTTCCCAACTTCTTCCGCTGGATCGACGCGGCGTCGCGCCACTTCTTTGTCGAATGCGGCGTGCCTTCATGGGCCGAGACCGAGAAGACCCTGGGCATCATGGGCACGCCCCTGGTCGACACGCAGGCGAAGTTCATCAAGACCGCGACCTACGGCGACACGCTGGCGATCCACGTCACGATTCCCGAGTGGCGCACCAAGAGTTTCGTGCAGCACTATCGCGTGAAGAAGGGTGGCGAAGTGATCATGGAGTGCGAAGAGGTCCGCATCTTCGCCGCGCATCGCGAGCGGGGTGGCATTCGTGCCATGCCCATCCCCGACGAGATTCGCCGGCTCTGCGAGTAGGCCTCCCCCCATGCCCCCAGCTCCGCCGAAACGCGCGCCCTCCGCTTCGCTGCATCCCGCTTCGCTCTGGCGCGCATTCAGGGCGCGTCCGCGGCTGCTGTTTTCCGCTGCGGCTGGCGCCGCGGCTTGGGCCGCTTCGAGCTACGTGGCCGGCACCGAACCGGGCACTGCCGTATTGCTCGGCTGGAACACCGGTGCGCTGCTCTACCTGGTGCTGGCCTGGCAGGCGATGGCCCGGGCCGATGTGAAGGGCATCCGTGCTCGGGCGCCCGGGCAGGACGAAGGCCGCATCGTGATCCTGGCGCTGGTGGTGCTGGCCGCAGCGGCCGTGCTGCTGGCAGTAGGCACGCAACTGGCCCAGGTGCGGGAGCTTCATGGGAGCGAGCGCAACTGGCACTTGGCGCTGGCCGGAGTGACCGTGATGACCTCATGGCTGTTCACGCAAGTGCTGTTCGCGCAGCACTACGCGCACGACTTCTACGTGGTGCGCGGGCACGGCGGCCCGGATCCCCTGGCGTTTCCCGGCACGCCGGACTCTGGCTACGGCGACTTCTTCCACTTCGCCTGCGTGATCGGGACTTCGGCCCAAACGGCCGACATCAGTTTCAACACCTCGGCGCTGCGCCCGGTCGGTACCCTTCACTGCATCGTGGCCTTCTTCTTCAATGCAACGCTGCTGGCCCTCTCGATCAACATCGCCGCCGGGCTGCTCTGAGTCAAGCCCGCGTAAAACGCGCCGCGAACTTTTGAAGTCGGCGCCGGTCTGACCACAATGGGGTGACTTGGCCCCAAGGAGCTCGCCATGAGACTTCGCCTTGCAGTTCTTGCCACCGCCCTCGCATGCGGTGCCGCCACCGCCGGAACCGTCAGCGTCAGCTTCGTCGATCCGTCGCGCTATACCGATGCCGGGTACACCCCGGAAGACCGGCAGGAAGTGCTGGCCAGCCTGGCCCGCCACTTCGAGAGCCTGGGCCGGCGTCTGCCGACCGACCAGGAACTTCGCGTGGAAGTGCTCGACGTCGACCTCGCCGGCAAGCTTCGGCCCACGCGACGCACCGCCGACGGATGGATCCGCGTCGCACGTGCCGGCGTGGACTGGCCTCGCATCGACCTGCGCTACACCTTGCTGGCCAACGGGCAACCGCTGCGCAGCGGTGCCGAGCAGGTGAAGGACCTCGCCTTCGGCGGCAGCATCGCCACCTATGCGTCGGGCCTTCCGCTGTACTACGAGAAGCGCATGCTCGCCGCTGGGTGCGCGATAACTTCGTCGGCGAGGCGCACGCGGCGCGCTGACGGCTGCGCCCTGCACGGTCCTGCAGGGCTTGGCAGGCATTCTCGCGGGGTCGTTGCAGCAGGGCGTGAAGCAGCCCCGCGAGCGTCAGCGCGCGCCCGCCCGCCAAGCGTTCAGAAACGCCCGCGTCTCGTCATCCGGCCGCGCGGCTTCTTTCCAGTAGCGGCTGCAGTCGCTCTCACGCCCCAGCAACTTCATGTTGACCAGTTCACGCCGCAGCGTGGCCGGATCACCGAAGGTGTGGTGCCCATTGAGGATCGCGTTGACTTCCTTCTCGGTGTAGTCGCGCCGCGCCGCGAACAACGTCCACAGCGGCCACATCACCAACTGCTGCACGGTGAACTTGTGCGGCAACCGTACCAGGCGCCGCTCGTCGTCGAATTGCAACAAGGCCTTGCGCGCATTGGGACCGAGCGCGGTGACGGTCTCGGTCTGGGCCTTCGGCGCCTTGGCGGCAGCTGCCTTCAGCGTCGAGAAATTGCGCACCCCCGCCCCGCGTGCGAGCAGGTTCAGCAACTCGACATGCGAGGGTAGCGGCTTGCCGGCACCATGGCGCTCGTCAAGCGTGATCTTCAGTGACTTGGCCAGCGCGGAGATATCCGGCGCGGCATAGGGCACAAGCGTTCGGGTCATGGCGTTTTCCTCTCGTGCCGGGGCTCGCGAAGAGTGCTGGGGTTGCCGCTTGCAGCAAGGGCACGGGTAAGGGAAAAACGTTCGTGCTTGCGTAGCTGTGCAGGTTTAGCGTGGACTTGCTGGCAAGCCCCGGCAACGCCTGGGTGAACTGACGACCCGGCGCGGATTGTAGGGGATTGCCGCAGCGCACGGCCTCAGGCCCGGCTGAACGATACTGCGGCCATGGCCACAGACCAGAGCTTCGTCGACTACGTTTGCGACCAGTCCCAACTGGGCGCGTCGCTGAGTTCCAGGAAGATGTTCGGCGAGTACGCGCTGTACCTCGACGGCAAGGTGGTGGCGCTGGCCTGCGACAACGCGCTGTTCCTCAAACCCAACGACGCGGCGCGTGCGATCCTCCGGCGCGAACCCGAAGGCGCACCGTACCCCGGCGCAAAGCTGCACTTTCGCATCGACGATGCACTCGATGACCCGCCCTTGTTGCGGCGCCTCTTGCAGGAGTCGGCGGCGGTGCTGCCGCTGCCCAAACCCAAGGCAGCGAACAAGGCGGCTACGAAATCAGCACCGCGCGGAAGTCGTTGACGTTGGTGTGCGTGGGCCCGGTGACAACCAGGTCGCCCAAGGCACTGAACCAGCCGTAGGCGTCATTGCGGTCTAGGAAGGCGCTGGCCTTCATGCCCAGCGCGCGCGCACGCACCAGCGTGTCGGGCGCGACGAATGCGCCGGCGTTGTCTTCCACGCCGTCGATGCCGTCGGTGTCGGCCGCCAGCGCCCACACACCTTGTTGTCCTTGCAGCGCCTCGGCCAGACCCAGACAGAATTCACCCGCGCGGCCACCGCGACCGCGCGGCGTGCCGGCCGGTTGCTTCTTCACGGTGACAGTCGTTTCGCCGCCGGACAGGATCACGCAGGGCTTGCGGAAGGGCTCGCCGCTGCGCGCAACGGCACGGGCCAGCGCCGCATGCACCTTGCCGACCTCGCGCGACTCGCCTTCCATCTCGTCGGACAGGATGTGGGCCTCGATGCCGGCTGCGCGCGCGGCCTGCGCGGCGGCTTCGAGCGATTGCCGAGGCGTCGCGATCATGCGCACGTCGTGTCCCGCGAATACCGCGTCGCCGGGCTTGGGCGTTTCGAGCGCGCCCTGCTCCAGCAAGCTCATGATTGCGCCCGGCACGTCGATGCGGTAGCGCGACAGGATGGCAACCGCCTCGGCGCAGGTGCTCGCGTCGGGCACCGTGGGGCCGCTCGCGATCACCGACGGGTCGTCGCCCGGCACGTCGCTGATCGTGAGCGTGATGACTTTCGCCGGCGCGCAGGCCGCCGCGAGGCGTCCGCCCTTGATGCGCGAGAGGTGCTTGCGCACGCAGTTCATCTCGGTGATGTTGGCGCCCGACTCCAGCAGTTCGCGGTTGATGCGCTGCTTGTCACCCAGCGTCAGGCCTTCGGCCGGCAGCGTGAGCAGCGCCGAACCGCCGCCCGAGATCAGGCACAGCACCAGGTCATCGGCCGTGAGGCCGTGCGCCATCGCCAGGATGCGTTGCGCCGCGTGCAGGCCCGCAGCATCAGGGACCGGATGCGCGGCCTCGACAAGTTCGATGCGACGGGCCAGCCCCTCAGGCCGTGGTGGGATGTGGTGATAGCGTGTGACAACCAGGCCTTCGAGCGGTGCATCGGCGGGCCACAAGGCCTCGACCGCCTGCGCCATCGAGCCGCCGGCCTTGCCTGCGCCCAGGACGATGGTTCGGCCCTTGGGCGGCGGCGGCAGGTGTGCCGCCATGGTGTGCCACGGCAGCGCACGGCGCACCGCTGCTTGGAACAGATGTTTTAGGAAGGCGCGCGGTTCGCGCGCGGGGTCGGGCGTCATGGGATCTCCTGCGCCGATTGTGACGCAGCGACCCGCGTCAGGCTGCCAGTCGGCGGGCCGTCTTGCCGGCAAGTTCTTCGCAGACTGCGCGCGTCACATCCACTGTCTTCGCAGTGCCGCCGAGGTCGCCGGTGTGCAGCGCCGGATCGGCCGTGACGCGTTCGATGGCGCTCATCACGCGCGCGGCCGCCTCGTGCTCACCCAGGTGCTCCAGCAGCATGACCACCGACCAGAACGTGCCGACCGGGTTGGCCAGGCCCTTGCCCATGATGTCGAAAGCCGAGCCGTGGATCGGTTCGAACATCGAGGGGTAGCGGCGCTCCGGATCGATGTTGCCGGTGGGCGCGATACCCAGGCTGCCGGCGAGCGCAGCGGCCAGGTCGGAGAGGATGTCGGCGTGCAGGTTGGTCGCAACGATGGTGTCCAGCGTCGCCGGACGATTCACCATGCGCGCCGTGCACGCGTCGACCAGTTCCTTGTCCCACTTCACGTCCGGGAATTCCTTCGAGATCTGGAGGGCGATTTCGT
>JBKJOM010000155.1:0-15490 GCA_046595775.1 Ramlibacter sp.
GGTTTTCGCGTTTTTGTGCCCGATTACCGCCTGGCGCCTGAGCATCCGTATCCCGCGGCGATCGATGATGTGCTGGCGGCTTGGCGCGGCCTGCGAACGCAGATGCCTGACCTGCCCCTGGTTGTCGCGGGCGACAGCGCCGGCGGCAACCTGGCCCTGGCATTGATGGTCCGCCTGCGCGACGCCGGCGAACCCTTGCCGGCGGCGGGGGCGCTGCTGTCACCCGCCACTGACCTCACTGGCGGTGGCGCATCGATCCTGGGCAACGCGCAGCGGGACGCGATGTTCGACGGCAACCATGTCCATCACTTCGCGCACGCCTACCTGGCCGGCGCCGACGCGGCGCGCACCGACGCATCTCCACTGCTGGCCGACCTCACCGGGTTGCCGCCCCTCATCGTGCATGTGGGGGAGAGCGAGGCCCTGCGCGACGACAGCATTCGCCTCGCCGACAAGGCCCGGGCCGCGGGCGTGCAAGTCACGCTCAAGGTTTGGGACGTCGTGCCACATGTGTGGCAGATGATCTGGCGATTGCCCGAGGCGCGGCAGTCGGTGGGCGCGATGTCGGGCTTCCTGCACGCCGCTGCCGCGCGTGTGGCGAGTGCGGCGGCGGCCTTCGACGCGCCCCTTGAGCACCTCGATGTCGTGATCGTCGGCGCGGGCCTGTCGGGCATCGGCGCGGCCGCGCATCTGCAGGAGCGCTTTCCTGCCCGGCGCTACGCGTTGCTCGAATCGCGCGGCGCCATCGGCGGCACCTGGGACCTGTTTCGCTACCCCGGCATCCGGTCCGACTCGGACATGTACACGCTGGGCTATGTGTTCAAGCCCTGGCGCGAGGCGAAAGCCATCGCCGATGGGCCGTCGATCCGTGCCTATGTTCGCGAGACCGCAGCCGAACGCGGCATCGAGCCGCATATCCGCTTCGGTCATCGCGTGGTGCGCGCCGAATGGTCGAGCGCAGATGCGCGCTGGGTGCTCGACGTGGAGCGCGGTGGCCGGCCGGTTCGCATTGCATGCAACTTCCTGTGGATGTGCAGTGGCTACTACAGCTACGCGCAAGCATACCGGCCCGAGTTTCCGGGTGAGGCCCAATTCAAGGGCGCGCTGGTGCATCCGCAGTTCTGGCCCGAAGGGCTGGACCACGCGGGGCTGCGCGTCGTGGTGATTGGCAGCGGTGCGACGGCGGTCACGCTAGTGCCCGAGATGGCCCGGACCGCGGCCCACGTGACGATGCTCCAGCGCTCGCCCAGCTACATCTTCACGCGACCCGCGGAAGATGCATGGGCCAAACGGCTCAAGCGCTTCTTGCCGCCGATGCTGGCTTACCGGCTGGTGCGCATGAAGAACGTGCTGCTGGGCATGTTGTTCTTCCGGCTGGCACGGCGCTGGCCGCAACGGATCAAGCGAAGGCTGATCGGCTTCGCCGCCATGCAGTTGCCGAAAGACTATGACGTCGCCACGCACTTCACGCCGAAGTACAACCCCTGGGACCAGCGCGTGTGCCTCGTGCCCGACGGCGACCTGTTCCGCGCGCTGCGAAGTGGCAAGGCGTCGGTGGCGACTGGCGAGATCGACAGCTTCACGCCCGGCGGCATCCGGCTGAAATCCGGGGAGGAACTGCCCGCCGACATCGTCGTCACGGCCACGGGCCTGAAACTCAATGTGCTGGGCGACATGGAGGTGGTGGTCGACGGCCAGCGCCGCAACTCGGCGGCCTGCATGGTCTACAAGGGCATGATGTACAGCGATGTGCCCAACCTGGCTTCGACCTTTGGCTACACGAATGCGTCGTGGACGCTCAAGGCCGACCTGACCGCCGGCTATGTGTGCCGCCTGTTCGCGTACATGGACAAGCACTGCTACGCCGTGGCCATGCCGCGCCGTGATCCGGGCGTGGCCGAGCAGCCGTTCCTGGACTTCACCTCAGGCTACGTGGTCCGGGCCCGCGACTTGCTGCCCAAGCAGGGCGACCGCAAGCCCTGGCGGCTGTACCAGAACTACCTGCTGGACCTCGTCACGTTGCGCTACGCGCCGCTGGACGACGGCGTGATGGTGTTTTCGCGGCGGGCGGTCAAGGCGCAACGTTCAATACCGTCCACACCTTAGCGGCCGTCAACGGCATTTGCAGAAGGGGCGATTGCTGCCCATGCCCGGCCCGCGCGAGGGCATCGGCCACTGCATTGACAACGCACGGCGTCGCGCCGATGGTGCCGAGCTCGCCCACGCCCTTCACGCCCAGGGGGTTGTTCCTGCAGGGCACGGACGTGTCCATCTCCATCACGAAATCGCAGGCGACGGAATCGGCACGCGGCGCGGTGTAGTCCATCAGGCTGCCGGTGAGTAGCTGCCCGCTCTCGGGGTCGTAGACCACCTGCTCGCACAGGGCCTGGCCAATGCCCTGCAGGGCGCCGCCTTCGAGCTGGCCGCGCACGATCATCGGGTTGACCACGCGGCCCACGTCGTTCATGCCGGCGTAGCGCACCACCTGCACGTCGCCAGTGGCGGGGTCGATCTCGACCTCGCTCACGTGGCAGCCGTTGGGCCAGCTCGGTCCCGAAACGGTCGTGGAGCTTTCGACGTGGATGCGCTCGCCCACCTGCTTGGCCGCGACCTCGAAGAGGCCGATGCCCAGGTCCGTGCCCTTCACGATGAAGCGGCCACTGCGGTAGTCGATGTCGGCAGGCGCGGCTTCAAGCGCCTGCGCCGCAAGCTGGCGCGCCTGCTCCAGCGTCTTGTCGGAGCCTTCCTTGAGTGCCGAGCCGCCGGTGAAGATCGAGCGCGAGCCCGCGCTGCCAAAGCCGTCGCCGCGGTCGGTGTCGCCGAGCACGACCTTCACCTGCTCCATCGGCACGCCGAACACGTCGACCACCAGTTGCGCCAGCGTGGTCGCGATGCCCTGGCCCATCTGGTTCACGGCGGAGAACACTTCGATCACACCGTCGGTCCGCACGTCCACTGTCACCCGCTCCTGCAGCGCGTTGCCGCCGGTCCACTCGAGGAAGGTCGCCAGCCCCAGGCCGCGCAGCTTGCCCTGCGCCTTGCTCTGCGCTGCGCGGGCCTCGAATCCGTTCCAGTCCGCCAGCGCCAGGCCCTGGTCCATCATCCGCTCGAATTCGCCGGTGTCGTACACCTGGCCCATCGGGTTGCGGTAAGGCATTTGCGAAGGCGCGATGAAGTTGCGGCGGCGCAGCGCGACGCGGTCGATGCCGGTCTGGCGGGCGGCCTCGTCCATCAGCCGCTCCATCAGGTAGATCGCCTCGGGCCGGCCCGCGCCGCGGTACGGTCCGGTCGCGGCCGTGTGCGTGAGGATCGCCTGCAGCCGGAAGTCGATCACCGGAACGGCGTACACGCTGGTCTGCACCCAGGGCCCGATCAACAACTGGATCGCGACTCCCGCGCCGGTGGCGTAGGCGCCGACGTTGGCCTGCGAGCGCAGGCGCAGGCCCAGGATGCGGCCGTCGGCCGCGAGCGCGAGCTGTGCGTCGGTGCGCACGTCGCGCCCGTGCGAGGTCGAGAGAAATTCCTCGCCGCGCTCCGACACCCACTTCACCGGTCGCTTGAGTTGCCACGCCGCCCAGGCCACAGCCGCGTCCTCCGGGTACATGCCGGTCTTCATGCCAAAGCCGCCGCCTACGTCGCCCACCAGCACGCGCAATTGCTCGCGCTTGAGTCCCAGCACGTCGCTTAGCGCGTCGCGCACGCCCGAGGGCATTTGCGTGCTCATGCGCAGCGTCAGGCGGCCGTCCTCGGCCGGATAGGCCAGCACCGTGCGCGGCTCGATCGCGAGCGCGACCAGGCGCTGGTTGAACACATCGAGCGAGACCACGTGCGCCGCTTGCGCGAAGGCTGCGTCGCAGGCCGTGGCATCGCCGTATCGCGCTTCGGCGCTGATGTTGTCCGGGGCCTCGGGGCACAGGGCCGGCGCGCCGGACGCAGTCGCCTCGTCCATGCCTGTGGCGTGCGGCAGCGGCTCGTAGTCGACCACGACCGCCTCGGACGCATCGCGGGCCTGTTGCATCGTGTCGGCGACGATGGCGGCCACTGGCTCGCCGACGTAGCGCACAACCTCATGCGCCAGCACGCGCCGGGCGGGCGTGGCGCCGGGTGTGCCGTCGGGCCGCTTGAAGCCGCCGGTGCCGGCCAGGGGCTTGACGCCGGCCGCTGCCAGGTCGGCGCCAGTCAGCACCAGGCGTACGCCCGGCATGGCGCGGGCGGCAGCAGCATCGATCGAGCCAATGCGCGCGTGCGGATAGGGCGACCGCAGGATCAGGATTCGCAGCTCGGCATCGGGTGCGTCGTCGTCGGCGTAGCGGCCCACACCGCGCAACAGCCCGTCGTCTTCGATCCGCTTCACCGATTGCCCGCTGCCAAAGCGCAGGGCCATGTCGTCAGGTGTCGTGCTCATCGCAACAGTCTGCCATCAAACGGCTGCCCGCGCATCGCCCAAGCGCGACAGTGACCGGGCCTCACAGAAGTCGCGCCGCCCATCGACCCCTTCGTCAACACCGGGAAAGCCATGGCCGAGCAGGTCGTGAAGGCGGCGGGGATCAAGATCGATTGAAGCATCGACAATAGGCCGATGAACGAGAACCAGCGTTTCGACATCGGCATCGTCGGCCTGGGCGTCATGGGCGAGAACCTGGCGCTCAACTTCCATCGCAACGGCTTCGCTGTCGGCGGCTTCGACGTCGACGAGGCAAAGCGGGCGAGCTTCGATCGCCGTACTGCAGCCCATGGTGTGACGCGCTCGCTTGCCGGCCTGGTGCAGGCGCTGCGCCTGCCGCGACGCCTGCTCGTCATGGTGCCTGCTGGCAGCGCGGTGGATGCCGTGCTGGCCGATCTTCGGCCGCTGCTGGCACCGGGCGACATTGTCATCGACGGCGGCAATACCTTGTTCACCGACACGCAGCGGCGCATGTTGTCGCTGGAAGGAACCGGCATCCTGTACGTTGGCGCGGGCGTGAGTGGGGGCGAAGAGGGTGCCTTGCGCGGACCGGCGCTGATGCCGGGCGGTGACGCGGCGGCATGGGACTCGATCGGCCCGATGTTGCAGGCGATTGCGGCGCAGGCCGACGACGGCGTGCCGTGCTGTGACTGGATCGGCGCGGGAGGCGCGGGCCACTTCGTCAAGATGGTGCACAACGGCATCGAGTACGCCGACATGCAGATCATCTGCGAGGCTTACTGGTCGATGCGCGAATTGCTCGGCATGACGCCCGACGCGATGTCCGGTGTGTTCGCACAATGGAATAAGGGTGAACTCTCCAGCTACCTGATCGACATCACGTCACGCATCCTCGCGCGTCGCGACGAAGAAACCGGCGAGCCGCTGGTCGACCTGATCCTGGACACCGCCGAGCAGAAGGGCACGGGCAAGTGGGCGAGCCAGCTTGCGCTGGACATGGGAGTCGCCGCGCCGACGATTGCCGACGCGGTGTTCGCGCGCACCTTGAGCGCGATCAAGTCGGAGCGCGTGGCGGCGGCCGATGTGCTTCGGGGTCCTCCACATCGGTATGAGGGTGGCGCGAAGGAATTCGTGGAGAAGATCAGGCGTGCATTGCTCGCTGCCAAGGTCTGCGCCTATGCGCAGGGTTTCCAGTTATTGCGCGCAGCCGACGCCGAGCACCAGTGGGCCCTGTCGTTCGACCGGATCGCATCGATCTGGCGCGCCGGCTGCATCATCCGCGCCCGCCTGCTTGAAGACATCCGTGCCGCGTATGCGCGACACCCGGATCTTGCCAACTTGCTGATCGACGAGCACTTCGCGCAAGTGCTGGCGCAGTGCCAGCAAGACCTGCGCGAAGTGGTGGCCGCTGCCGCCCTGCACGGCGTCGCCGTGCCCGCCTTCATGAGCGCGCTGGCCTACTACGACAGCTATCGCTCGCCGCGCCTGCCGGCCAACCTGCTGCAGGCGCAGCGGGACTACTTCGGGGCGCACACCTACCAGCGCGTCGACCGCGAAGGCAAGTTCCACACAAAGTGGACGGACGGTCAGTGAAGAAAGCCGCGTTCTGGGCCTTGTTGGCTGCTGTCACGATCATGTCGCTAGTCCCCGCTACGGTGCCGCTGCCCAGCACCGGATGGGACAAGGCGAACCATGCGCTTGCTTTTGCGGTGCTGGGATTCCTGGGCATGAAGTGCTGGCCGACCCGGTGCGTGCAAGTGCTGGCCGCGTTGCTGGTTTACGGCGGCTGCATCGAAGTGGCGCAAGGCTTGACCGAGACGCGCGTGGGCGAATGGCTCGACCTGCTGGCCGACGCGGCAGGACTCGGCCTGGCCTGGGCCGTGCAACGCTTCAGTCGAGCTTGATGCCGGTGGCCCAGCGTTGGAGGTTGTCCAGGAACATGCGCGTCACGCGCTCCTCGTTCCCGTCAGAAAAGCCCGCGCTGTGCGGGGTGACAATCACGTTGGGCAAGGCCCACAAGGGCGAATCGGCTGGCAACGGTTCGGTGGCGAACACGTCGAGGTAGGCGCCGGCAATACGCCCCATGCCCAGCGCCTCGATGAGCGATGGTTCATCGACGACTTCGCCGCGCGCTACGTTGACCAAATGCGCTTGCGGTGACAGCAAAGCCAGCTCGCCTTCGCCAATCATCCCGCGCGTCTGCGCGGTAAGGGGGCACGCGAGCACCAGCCAGTCTGCGCGTGGCAGCGCGTCGCGAAGGGGCGCGCCACCGCTGCGCCGCACGACGACGACATCGAGGCCCAGCGCACCCAGCAGTCGGCCGATCTCCTGCCCGACAGGTCCCCATCCAACGATCACCGCCGTCTGCCCTTGCAGGTCGCGCGGCAGGCCAGTGGCGATCAATGGCGCCCAGCGCTGCTCGCGTTGCGCGGCCATCAACACGGGCCAGCGCCGCGCGAGCGCGAGCAAGCCCAGGACGGCTGTCTGCGCGACTACCGGCGCATTGGCACCCGACGACGTGAGCACGCGAACGCCGCGTTCCTGCAAGGCCAGGTAGACGGAGCGGTCCGCGCCCGCGGAGTGGATGTGCACCCACTGGAGTTTCTGCGCCGCGGCAAGTGCGTCGTACATGCGCTGCGTATCGGGCAACACCTGATGCTTGGTGGAGAAGCCGGTGACGTCGCGCGACACGAAGGCGACGTCGGCCTGTGCAGACGCACCATCGTCTGGCGTGACGATCTCATAAATACGGCCCGCCATCGCCGCGCGCACCGGCGCGGCCAGCTTCTCTCGGGCCGCCGCCGACATCAGGATGCGCACGGGCACGGCCATCGCAGTCACTCGGCGGTGGCGCCTGATTCGCGCACGACCAGGCGCCACTTCTCGAATTCCTTCTGCACGAACTGCGCGAACTGCTCGGGCGAGCCACCGACGGGATCGGCGCCTTCGCGCACCAGTTGCGCCTCCAGCGAAGGCAACACGTCGTTTACGGCTTTGTTGAGCGTGGCGATCACTGCGGGCGGCGTGCTCTTTGGCGCGAAGTAGCCAAACCACGAGCCGGCCTCGAATCCGGGAAAGCCGCCCTCGATGACCGTGGGCACATCCGGCATGGAGCGCGATCGCTTGGCGCTGGTCACGGCTATCGCGCGCATCTTCCCCGCCTGGATATGCTGGATGACAGAAGGGATGGTGGCGAACATGAACTGCAGCCGCCCGGCCAGCAGGTCGCTGAGCGCGTCGGCGCCCTTGTAGGGCACGTGCGTAGTCTCGATCCCGACGCGCTTGCTCAACATGTATCCCGACAGGTGCGAAGAGGTACCGATGCCGGTGGAGCCGTAGTTCAACTGACCCGGCTTCGACTTCGCGTATGCCACGAATTCGTCGATGGTCTTTGCCGGCACCGAAGGGTGGACCACCAGGACGTTGGGCACATCCGCCACCTGCACGATCGGCATCAGGTCCACCAGCGGGTTGATGTTGAGCTTCTTGTAAAGCGTCGGGTTGACCGCGATCGGGCCGACCGAGTTCACGATCAGCGTGTAGCCATCGGGCGGCGCCTTCGCCGCCATCTCGGTGCCGATGTTGCCGCCGCCGCCTGGCTTGTTGTCGATGACAAAGTTTTGCTTCAGGCGATCGCCCAGTTTCTGTCCAACCGCACGGGCAATGATGTCCGTGGTTCCGCCCGCCGTGAAGGCCACGATCACGCGGACCGGGCGCGAGGGATAGTCGGAGGTTTGCGCCCAGAGGGGCAGGGCGGAGAGCGCGGCGGCACCGGCCAGAAGCCGGCGCCGGTTCAGCGGCAAAGTAGCTTTCATCGCAGCAGTCTCCTTGTACTCGTCCTAGGTGCGGAAGCCCGGGTCCATGCGATTGAGCTTGCGCAGCAGCGCCGGCCACTCCATCAGGCCGTAGGGGCGCCGGGTGCCGGGCTGGTAGTTGTTCCAGGTTTCTTCCAGCACCTCCTGGGGCACAGCACGCAACTTCGTGTTGCACGACATCGCCGCGATCTGTGAACGGCAAGCCAGCTCCAGCCGGTGCGTCCAGTTGAAGCATTCACCCGCAGTGCGGCCGACGACCAGCGCACCGTGGTTGCGCAGGATCACTGCCTCGCCCTGGCCGAGGTCGCGCACCAGCGATTCCTTTTCGTTGTCACCCAGTACCACGCCCTGGTACTCGTGATAGCCGATCTTCAGAAAGCGCATCGCCGTCTGCGTGATGGGCAGCAGCCCGCAATCGAGCGACGAAACGGCCATTGACGCCCAGCTGTGCGTGTGGATGATGCAGCCCACTTCCGGACGCGCCTCGTGCACGGCGCTGTGGATCACGTAGCCGGCCCGGTTGATGCCGTAGTCCAGGTCGCTGAAATCCGGTTTGGCCAGGATGTTGCCGGCCAGGTCCACCTTGATCAGGCACGAGGCATTGATCTCCTCATACATCATCCCGTAGGGGTTGATCAGGAAGGCCTCTTCGCCCGGCACGCGCATCGAGATGTGGTTGGCCATCATGTCGGACATGCCGTAGATGTCCACCAGCCGGTAACACGCGGCAAGGTCAACGCGCGCCTGCCATTCCCCGGGCGATACCTTGTCCTTCATCGAGGAAATATGCAACACACCGTCGGTCATCGTCGTCTCCCGGGTTTTCAGTCAGCGCCGAGCTGCAGCCCGTTGGGTTGCCGCCGCTCGATCGAGAATTTCAGAAGCGCCGCCACACGGTACACCGCATGCGCGAACTTGCCATAAGGCAAGGTGAGGAACAGCGCCATCACCGTGCCCAGGTGCACCGCCAGCAGCATCGCCATCGCGGGGGTGTCGCGCAAGGCCAGCAGCGCGAGGCCGGTCAGGCTCGTCATGAAGAGCAGCGCGATGAAGGCCCGGTCCATCGGGCGCTGCGCAGGGTCGCCATGCAGCGGGTGGCGGCGCAAGTTCAGCCAAAGCAGGCCCGCCGGCCCGGCGATGAGGCCGATGCCGCCCACGGTGCCCAGCAGCACGGGCAGGCTGGCCACAGGATAAGGTGCGTGCCGGCCGAGGACATAGTGATACAGCGTCGCAACGCAGGTCGAGGCGAAGCACAACATGAAGCCGTAGAAGGTGAGGTGGTGCAAGCGCCTGCGCAGCAGCGTGAATCGGTCGTCCTCCTCGTTGCAGCCTTCGCCGTGGCCGCCACCCAGGTAGGTGAGGACGAGCGAATTGCGCGTGGCCTCCGCTGCGGCGGCGGGCGACACGGAACCCGGCGACTGGTCGCGCCAGAACCGGATTGCTCCCATGGCAAGCGCGAGGACTGCCCATGCAAACGCGGCACCGAACATCCCCACCATCATCGAGTGTGGGAACACCGCGTAGAAATTTCCGGCGCTCGGCGGCTGCATCAGCGAGCCTTGCCCTGCGAGCAACAGGATGAGGAACAGCGCAAGCCCGCCCGCCGTCGCCAGCGCCACCATCATGCCGTTGCGCCGGTAAAGCGTGCCGAAGCTTGAGGGCCACGCGTATTGCGCATAGGTCTGCGCCCGCACCTGCGCCATCGCGCGCGGCACATTCACCGCAAACTCGTGCGGCGACGCGTACTGGCACGCGTGCAGACAGGCACCGCAGTTGTGGCAGAGGTTGGCCAGGTAATGCGCGTCCCCCGTGTTGAACTCGAGCCGCCTGGCCATCGCCGGAAAGACGGCGCAAAAGGATTCGCAGTAGCGGCAGGCATTGCATATCTGCATCTGGCGCGACACTTCGGTGACGGCCGCGCCGCCGGCCAGTGCGGCCGCTTCGCGCGCGAGGGCTTCAATCGACTGCATCGGCTGCTTCCGTCGCCGCTGCGCGCGCGGCCTGCGTTCCGGCAATGCGGCCGAAAGCCGTGCCGATGCTCATGCCCACACCCGCTGTGTAGCCCTGGCCAAGCACATTGCCCGCCATCATCTCGCCGGCGACGAAGAGGTTGTCGCTGGGCGCGCCCGCGAAGTGCACGCGCGCCTGCTGGTCGGTCTTCAGGCCCAGGTAGGTGAAGGTGATGCCGGGACGCAGCGCGTAACCATGGTAGGGCGGCGTGTCGATGGGGCGCGCCCAGTGCGTCTTGGGGGGTGTGAGGCCTTCGGTGTGGCAATCGTCCAGCACGGTGTGGTCGAAACTGCCCGGGCGGCATGCCGCGTTGTAGGCGGTCATGGTGTTCATGAACGCCGCTTCGCCCAGGCCCAGCGCCTGCGCGAGCGCCGGTAGCGACTCGGCCTTCACCCCCGGGAACACCGGTGGCATGAAGCGCCCGATGGCCTTGTTGTCGATGATGCAGTAGCCGATCTGGCCCGGCTGCATCGCGACCAACCGGCCCCAGATGGCATAGCGCTTGGGCCAGAAGTCCTCGCCCTCGTCGTAGAAGCGCACGGCGTCGCGATTGACCATCACGCCCAATGAAACAGCATCGACGCGGGTGACGATGCCACCGTCGTACAGCGGCGCGCGCGCGTCGATGGCCACACAGTGCGCCTGTGTCGGGTCGCCGACGATATCTGCACCTTGCGCAATCATGTGCTTGAGCATCACGCCCTGGTTGAAGCGCGTGCCGCGGACGAGGAAGTTGTCGGCGGGCCATTCTCCGCGATCGTTCTGGCCCCAC
Organism: Ramlibacter sp.; assembly: GCA_046595775.1. Taxonomy (GTDB): domain Bacteria; phylum Pseudomonadota; class Gammaproteobacteria; order Burkholderiales; family Burkholderiaceae_C; genus Ramlibacter. Next base: position 11,003 of record JBKJOM010000155.1, read on the forward strand.
GCTTCGCGCAACCACTCCCGGTTGGATTCAAAGCCGCCTGCGGCCAGCACGCAGGCTTTCGCTTCGAGGCGCTCGCTGCCCACATGGGCGGCGACGAAGCGGCCGTCTCTCAGCTCAAGCGAATCTACCGGGCAGTTGTAGCGCACCTGCACGCCAAGGTTTTGCGCGCTGCGGTAATAGGCGTTGACCAGGGCTTTGCCGCCGCCCATGAAGAAGGCATTGGTGCGCGACAGGTGCAACGTGCCTGCGAGCGACGGCTGGAAGCGCACCCCGTGCCGGCGCATCCAGTTGCGGCAGGTGGCGGAGTCGCGGATCACCTGGCGGGCCAGTTGCTCGTCGGTTCGGCCGCCGGTGACCTTCAACAGGTCCTGCCAGAACTCCTCCTCGGGATAGGCCTCCTGCAACACGTCCTGCGGCGCGTCGTGCATGCATCGCAGGTTGCGCGTGTGCTGCGAATTGCCGCCGCGCCACTCCTTCGGGGACGACTCCAGCAGCAATACGCTGGCGCCGGCTTCCCGGGCCATCAGGGCGGCGCAGAGGGCGGCGTTGCCGCCACCAATAACCAGTACATCGAACACTGCGGCAACTGTACCGTGCCGCGGCCCGGCGTGGCCGGGTTGGGGTGCACCGAGCGGCACCAAAAGTGCGCGGCGTGCGCCCATCGAGGTGCCATCGCTGCCAGTTGGTGCGCCACGGACGGTTGATTACCACGTTTGTATTGGCACGGGGCTTGCGTTGATCCCCGCATCAGAGCGGGGCGTGCATTGCGCGCCCGTGTCCCGGCGCCCATGACGCGGCGCCTTGCGTGCATAACGAAGTGCACCGGTGGACGGCTCCGGCGCCCCTTCCCCAGGGGGCGTTGCCATCGGCGTTTGAACCCTTTTCCCTCACTTCCCCAGGAGCATTCCGTGGCCTATCTCGTTCCTTCCGAATTCGTGACCAAGATGGTCGACGCCGGTGAATCCAAGATCCACATGTCCACGCGCGACACGGTGATCCGCGCCTACATGGCCGGCGCAATCCTGGCGCTCGCGGCGTGGTTCGCAGTCACCATCAATGTGCAGACCGGCCAGCCGCTGCTGGGCGCCGTGCTGTTTCCGGTGGGCTTCGTCATGTTGTACCTGTTCGGCTTCGACCTGCTCACAGGCGTGTTTGTGCTGTGTCCCCTTGCGCTGATCGACAAGCGGCCCGGCGTCACCGTCAAAGGCGTGTTGCGCAACTGGGGGTTGGTGTTCGTGGGCAATTTCCTGGGCGCCTTCACGGTGGCGGTGATGATGGCGATCTATGTGACCAACGGCTTTTCGACCGAACCCAACGCGGTGGGCAAGGCCCTCGGCGTGATCGGCGAAAACCGCACGCTGGGCTACCAGAAGTACGGCGCGTCCGGCATGCTGACGCTCTTCGTGCGCGGCATGTTGTGCAACTGGATGGTGTCCGCGGGCGTCGTCGGTGCAATGATCTCCACCCAGGTCAGCGGCAAGGTGATCGCGATGTGGATGCCCATCATGCTGTTCTTCTACATGGTGTTCGAGCATTCGATCGTGAACATGTTCCTGTTCCCGTCCGGCCTGCTGCTGGGCGCACACTTCACGATCATGGACTACCTGATCTGGAACGAGATTCCCACGGTGGTGGGCAACCTGGTCGGTGGCCTGGCGTTCACCGGCCTGACGCTGTACGCGACCCACGTGCGCACCGCGCCCTCGCGCGCGCCCGCCTGAGGCGATGACACTGCGGATCGCGGCCGGCCAGTATTCCAGTGCCGGCCGCAAGGACGCCAACCAGGATTTCCACGGCCTGTGCGTGCCGGACGATGGCCGGCTCGCAACCAAGGGCGTGGCCGTTGCCCTGCCGACGGGATCAGCAGCAGCGAGGCGGGGCAGCTTGCCAGCCAGGCGGCCGTCACCAGTTTCCTGGAAGACTATTACTGCACTTCGGATGCGTGGTCGGTCAAGCGCTCTGCGGAACGCGTGCTCGCGGCTGCCAATTCATGGTTGTTCGCCCAGACGCAACAAGGGCATGGCCGCTACGACAAGGACCGGGGCTGGGCCTGCACGTTCAGCGCGCTGGTCATCAAGTCACGAACGGCGCACCTTTTCCATGCGGGCGATGCGCGCATCTACCAGGTGCAGGGTCGCACGCTGGAGCAGCTGACCACCGACCATCGCGTCCATGTCGGGGGCGGGCAGAGCTACCTGGGGCGCGCCTTCGGCATCGCGCCGCAAGTGGAGATCGATTACCGCAGCGTGTCTCTGGCGGTGGGCGATACCTTTGTGCTGGCCACCGACGGCGTGCACTCGAATGTGCCTGCGGAAGCCATGGTTGCGGCGATCAATTCGCATGGCGCGAACCTGGATGACGCCGCGCTGGCGATCGCCGACGAGGCGCTGCGCCTTGGCAGCGAGGACAACCTCACGGTGCAAGTGGTGCGCATCGAAGCCCTGCCCGACGAGCAGGCTTCCGAACTTTCGCGCCGCGCGGCGGACTTGCCGCTGCTGCCTGTCCTGCAGCCTCGGGCCGAGCTGGACGGCTATCGCATCGTGCGCGAGCTGCACTTCAGCAGCCGCAGCCATGTGTACCTGGCGGTGGACATCGAGACGCAGGCCGTGGTGGCGCTCAAGGCACCGGCGCCCGACCTGGAAGATGGTGGCTCGTGGCGCGAGCGCTTCCTGCTGGAGGAGTGGATCGCGCGCCGCGTCGATAGTCCGCACCTGCTGAAGGCCTTCCCGGCCGAGCGGCCGCGCAGTGCGCTGTATGCAGTCACCGAATATCTGGAAGGCGCGACACTCACCCAATGGATGCTCGACCATCCTCGCCCCGCGCTCGATACCGTGCGCGACATGGTGGAGCAACTCGGCAAGGGCTTGCGCACGCTGCACCGTGCCGAGACGGTGCACCAGGACCTGCGCCCCCACAACGTGATGGTGGACAGCACCGGCACGCTCAAGATCATTGACTTCGGTGCGGCCTGCGTGGCCGGTATCATGGAGACAGCGGGCGCCGAGCGCCAGCCGCTGCCGGGCACCGCGCAGTACATGGCGCCCGAGTACGTGTTGGGTGCGGCGGGGTCGGCCCGATCCGACCTGTTCTCGCTGGCGGTCATTGCCTACCAGATGCTGACGGGCCGGCTGCCTTACGGGATGGAGATGCCCAAGTGCCGCACGCTGCAGGAGCAAAAGCGCGTTCGCTACCACCCGGTGCGCGAGAGCCGTCCCGACATCCCGGCCTGGGTGGACCGCGCGATCCGCAAGGCGCTGCAGCCCGAGCCGCACCAGCGCTTCGCCGATGTCGCTGAGTTTGTCTACGCCTTGCAACGCCCCGGCAGTTCCTTTGAGGAGGAACGATCGCCTTCGCTGATCGAGCGTGACCCGCTGCGCTTCTGGCAGGGGCTGACGCTCTTGCTCGCACTGTCGTGGGTGGTGATGGGTTTCTGGCTGCTGGGGCGCTGAATCATTCGACCTTCACCTTGGCGCTCTTGACCAGGTTGACCCAGAACTTGCCGTCCTCCACCAGGAAGCTGTTGAACGCCTCGGGCGAAGCAGACAGGGAGACTTCCGTGCCCTCGCGCGCGAGCGCCGCTTTCACCGAAGGCTGTTGCATGGCCAAGGTGGCGGCCTCAAAGATTTTCTTGACGATGGGCGCGGGCGTTCCCGCTGCACGAACACCCCGTACCAGAACTCGAGGTTGTATTCGGGCAGGCCAGCCTCCTTCATGCCGGGCATGCCCGGCACCAGCGGGGAGCGCTCGCGTGTGCTCACCGCGAGTGCCTGCAGCTTGCCGCCAGGGCCGGTATGGGGCAACACTGAAGGCGCCGTGCCGAAGGTCAGTTGCGTATCGCCCGCCATCACCGACTGGATGGCCGGACCGCCCCCGCGATAAGGGACGAGCGTCATCTGGGTGCCAGTCAACAGGCTGAACAGGGCCGCGCCGAGGTGGGGCGCCGAGCCATTGCCGGCCGTGGCGCAGTTGAGCAGGGCGGGGTCCTTCTTCGCCGCCGCGATCACGTCGGCCACCGAGCGCAGGCCGCTGGCGGGGTTGACGGCCAGCACCAACGGGGAGGTCGTGATCTTCGTGACTGCTGTCAGGTCGCCTGGCTTGTAGGGCAGCCCTGGAATGAGCGACGGGTTCACCGAGATGCTGCTGGGGCTGGCGATCAGCACGGTGTAGCCGTCGGGCGGCGCCTTGGCGACGATGTCGGCGGCGATGCTCGAGCCGTTGCCCGGTTTGTTCTCGACAATGACCGACTGTCCGAGCGCCTTGCCGAAGCCATCGCTCATGCTACGTGCCACGTAGTCGGCCGCGCCGCCGGGCGTGAAGCCGATCACGAGGCGGATCGGCTTGTTCGGGTAGGGCGCGGGTTGCGCACTCGCAATGTTGCCGACGGTGGCCAGGCTCAGGGCCAAAGCGAGGTTCACGAGGTTGACGATTTTCATGGCGTTGTCTCCATCCAATGTGTCCGGGGGAATCAGGCCGCGTTGGGCATGCGCA
>JBKJOM010000262.1:0-4948 GCA_046595775.1 Ramlibacter sp.
CAGTCTTGTTGTTGGCCAGCTCGTCGCGATGCTGGTCGACGAAAGCCATCTTCACGGTCGAGCCGATCACCACAGTGCCGCTGTCAGGCTGCTCCTTGCCGGCGATCAGCTTGAACAGCGTCGACTTGCCCGCGCCGTTGGGGCCGATGATGCCGACGATGGCGCCCGGAGGCACCGTGAAGCTCAGGTTGTCGATCAGCACGCGGTCGCCAAAAGATTTGGTGACGTTGTGGAACTCGAACACCTGCTGGCCCAGGCGCTCGGCGACCGGGATGAAGATTTCCTGCGTCTCGTTGCGCTTCTGGTACTCGACGTCCGACAGCTCCTCGAAGCGCGCAAGCCGTGACTTGCTCTTGGCCTGGCGCGCCTTGGGGTTCTGGCGGGACCACTCCAGCTCCTTCTTCAGGGCCTTGAAGTGGGCTTCTTCGGTCTTCTGCTCCTGCGCGAGGCGGTCGCCCTTCTGCTCGAGCCAACTGCTGTAGTTGCCCTTCCACGGAATGCCGTTGCCGCGATCGAGTTCAAGAATCCATTCGGCCGCGTTGTCCAGGAAGTAGCGGTCGTGGGTGATGGCCACCACCGTGCCCGAAAAGCGCGTGAGGAACACTTCCAGCCACTCCACCGACTCGGCGTCCAGGTGGTTGGTGGGTTCGTCCAGCAACAACATGTCGGGCTTGGACAACAAGAGTCGGCAAAGCGCGACCCGGCGCTTCTCACCGCCGGACAGCACGCCCACCTTGGCGTCCCAGGGCGGCAGGCGCAATGCGTCGGCGGCGATCTCCAACTGGTGTTCCGAATCGGTGCCGGCCGTGGCGATGATGGCTTCCAGGCGCGCCTGCTCGGCGGCCAGTGCGTCGAAGTCGGCGTCAGGCTCGGCGTACGCTGCATAGACCTCTTCCAACTTGGCCTTGGCAGCGAACACCTCGCCCATGGCCTCTTCGACACTCTCGCGCACGGTGTGCTCGTTGTTGAGCTTGGGCTCCTGCGGCAGGTAGCCGATGTTCAGCCCGGGCATGGGAGTGGCTTCGCCTTCGTACTCCTTGTCCACGCCGGCCATGATCTTGAGCAAGGTGGACTTTCCCGAGCCGTTGAGGCCCAGCATGCCGATCTTGGCGCCGGGGAAGAACGACAGCGAGATGTCCTTCAGGATCTGCCGCTTCGGCGGCACGATCTTGCCGACGCGGTTCATGGTGAAAACGTACTGCGCCATGTTTACATGGCCCTCCTTGAGCCGGGCGAAAGGAGGCTGCCGTAGGCAGGCGGTGCAAGTTTCGATAAAACGTACTGGGCCATGGGGTATTTCTGACGAGTGTCTGCGGGGTAACCGGCGATTATCGCCGCCCCCGGCCCAGTGCAACCAAGAGCTAGGACTTGGCCTTGCCGTCCAGGCTGTTCTTCAGCGCCGTCTTGGCTACCTGGTCCAGCGCCTCATCGACGAGGTTGCGCTCGGCAACAACCTTCACATGGCCTTCGGCGCGCAGCCGGTCCAGCGTGCGGCGCGACATCGAGTGCGCGGTGCCCACCTGCGAAGTGAACATGAACAATGTGCCGGCCGGGCTGCACCAGGTGAGCTGGGCGCGAATCCATTCGTTCTTGACCTTGAGCTCGACCCAGGTGCCCGTCTTCATGTCGCCCGCGCGGACCGGGGCGGGTGGCACTTCGAGCACGGCCTCCGGGCTGGCCACATGTTCGGGCGCGAGCGCCGCGTCGTCGAGGTAACCCGAGTCGGCAGCTTCCTTCCTGTCGAGCCAAAGCGCTTCGGCCGCCGCGCTGATGCTGTCGCTGAACTCTGAGTCCTTCGCTTCCGCCTCGTCGGCCTTTGCCTGCGCCGTGGCATCGCGGCCGTCATGCACGGCTGCCTTGTGGATCAGGATCAGGCTGTTGAAGAAGCGCGACGTGAGCTCCGGCGGGTACTCGATGCGCTCCAGGCCTTCGCGCAACTTTCCGAGCAGCCCCGGGATCATCTGCACCAGCCGGCGGGCGCGTCCGCGCGTCGCAGTGCTGCGCTGCACGCTCCACACCAGGTCATCGACCATCGAGCGGTAGCCGTACGGGTCGTCCGAGCCGTCGGCGCAGGAGAGCTGGGCCTCGGCCACCACCTGTGCCCACGAAGTGCGCAGGAAGTCGCCGACGAAATCGGGCACTTCCAGGTTCTGCACCTGCTCGGCGAACTCGTCGGCGAGTTTTTGCGCGAGCAGGTTGCGCTGCTCTGCGTGCAGCAGCACGCGGGCCGCCTCCTCGCGGCGGACCTTGAGCACCTGGTCGTGGTCGGTCCACTGCCCCTGCAGGTGATCGAGCAGCTCGCCGAAGATGTCGGCATCGACAACCTTGCTGTCCAGCCAACGGATCGAATCCTCCACCGTGGCCATGTAGCGGCGCCAGCCCGGATCGTCCTCCTGCGTGAAGCCCAGGCTGCGCTGTGTGATGCGGTCCAGGAACTGGCGGGCCGGATGGGTGCGGTCGCTGAAAAAGCGCGAATCGGCTTCAGCCAGGCGCAGGACGGCGGGCTCGATCGCGCTGAGCTGGATCTTGAATTCCGCCAGCAGGCGCTTGTCCTTGAGCAGGTTCTCGAACATCAGGCGCACGACTTCGGCGCCCAGTTGCACGCCCAGGCGCGGCATCTGCGGCTCGTCCGCCGCGATGGTCTGTCGTTCGGCCAACATGTCGGGCGGTGCCGGTGGTGGCGCCACCTTGGGCCTCGCCTCGAGCTTCTCGATCAGCGCATCGGCCTGCTTCATTTCCTGCAGCATCGACATCGAAGCCGGCAAGGTGTGCAGGAAGTCGCGGGGCCCGCTCTTGGCATCGAAGTCGCCATGCAGCAGCTTGCGCAGGCGGTCGAGGGTCAGCAGGGTCTTGGCGACTGAATCGTTGACCGGCGCGCCGCTGGAGCCGCCGCCCCTCTGGATGCGGCCCCCGATTGGCACGGCCGGCTCCACACCGCAAGTGCGCAGCCAGTCGGACAACTCGCGATAGAGCTTGCGCAGGTTGGATCCGAGCAAGCCCGCGGCGGGCGCGATCAGCACTTCCCGCGCACTTGCATCGGGCACATGTTTGGCCAGGGTTGTTTGCAGGGCGCGCACGAACACGTCGGGACGCACCGGGTTGAGCCCCGGCTGGATCGTGCGCCAGCCCAGCAAGGTGCTCACCAGCGCATCGAGCGCGGGCAGCACGTCGTCCACCGCAAGTGAGACTTCCTGCTGCGCGCGGGCGACTTCGATGCTCTGGTCCAGCTCGGAAGCCTCGAACAGCCGCAGGTCCTCGAAGCGGACCTCGGCGTTGACTTGTTCCTTGCCGCCGCCCTCGTAGACCAGGCGCGAAAGCTCTTCCTTGTAGGTGGCGAGCACGGCCCGGGAGTTGTTCGACAGCGACAGCACGGCCATCTTCAGCCCGGGCTGCTGAAAGCCGGCGATCCGCCGCGCACTGTTGGGCGACGTAGCCCCGACCAGCCCGTTGAGCACGTCGGCGACCAGCAGGTCGGCTTGCTGCAGCATTGCCTCCAGACAGTCGTTCAGCGACGGCTGGAAGGCAGTGGGGTCATCGGAGACGCCGAGTCGAAGCTTCAGCAATGTGGCCATTTGCAGAGGGTAAAGCGAACCAAATTATGGGTCCATGAAGTTGAGCTTGCCACTGTTTTGCACTTCATGCCGCGCAGGTGGTGGCAAATGCCACATCCGCTGCTCGTTTTCCCTTGGTAGGCGTTGTTTGTCAACCGCGCGTAAGTCATGGTAACCATGCTGAAGGTGGGAGACAACCCTTTCGAAGCGAGGTGCATATGCTCTACGTGAAGACTGAATCCGGCCGCAGCGAACTCCTGTCCCGCTCGCGACCCCTGACTCCCGCCCAGCGCCAGGTCCTGATCCTGTGCGACGGTGAGCGCCACCTGGAAGACCTGGCGGAGATGATGCCCGCCGACCAGATCCGCCCCGCCCTCGACCACCTCATGGGCACGGGCCTGCTCGCACTCAAGGACGAAGCCGTCAAGGTCCGGCTGGCGGAAGTGCCCCTGACTGACACCGACCGCTACCGCGCGATCGTCGAACTCGCCACGTCGATGGCGGTCGACCTGGGTTTCGCAGCCCGCATCCGCGCGCAGCTGCAGATCGAACGCGCCCAGACCGTGCAAGACCTCACCGGCGTCGTCGAGCTCCTATGCAAGCACCTGAAGAACACGCCGCTGATGGCACTTCGATTGAACAAGCTGCGTCAGCTGGCCGGGACGTGAACGATGCCCGGCTGCGCGCCGGTCGCCGATCCATGCGACAATGGTGGCTCTTGCGGACTCCAGTTGCCCGCAAGCTCAGCGTCTCGCTGGGGTGAAGCGGCTTCCATGGCGAAGCTCGCCTTTTCACCCACTCCAAAACTTATCTGCCTTTGACTGGCTCGGTGCACTGCACCGTACAGGCCGATTCCCGGCGCCCGGAATGGCGCAATTTTTCAATGACATTTGATGACCTGAAGCTGGCTCCCGCCATCTTGAAAGCCGTGCACGAGCAAGGCTACGAAATTCCCACCCCCATCCAGGCCCAGGCGATTCCCGCCGTGCTCGAAGGCCACGACCTCCTCGGAGGCGCACAGACCGGAACCGGAAAGACGGCTGCGTTCACGCTGCCCATGTTGCACAAGCTCACCAACGGGCGCAGCAAGACCAACAAGTTCGGAAAGGACGGCATCGCCGCCCTCGTGCTGACACCCACGCGTGAACTCGCCGCGCAGGTGGAGGAGTCCATCCGCACCTACGGCAAGTACTTGCAGCTCACCTCCACCGTCATCTTCGGCGGCGTGGGCATGAGCCCTCAGATCAGCAAACTCAAGGCCGGCGTCGACATCCTCGTGGCGACCCCAGGCCGCCTGCTCGACTTACAGGGACAGGGCTTCCTGGACCTGTCCACCGTGGAGATGCTCGTGCTCGACGAGGCCGACCGCATGCTCGACATGGGCTTCCTGCCCGACG
>JBKJOM010000141.1:0-4023 GCA_046595775.1 Ramlibacter sp.
GATCCGCAGCATGTTCAGGATCGCTTCCGCCACATCGTAGGACGGCTTCGCCCTGCCTGTTCCCAGGTTGAAGATACCGCTCTTGCCGGGGTGGTCCAGGAACCAGAGGTTCACGGCAACCACGTCTTCGATATAGACGAAGTCGCGCTTTTGCTCGCCGGCGGCGTAGCCGCCGTACTCGCCGAACAACCGGACCTTGCCATCCTTCTTGAACTGGTTGAACTGGTGGAACGCGACGCTGGCCATGCGACCCTTGTGCTGCTCGTGGGGACCGTAGACATTGAAATAGCGAAAGCCCACCACCTGGCGGCCTTTGCTGCCGGGCGCGCGCACGAGGTTGTCGCCAAGTTCGCGGCGCATTCGCTGATCGAACAGCAGTTTGGAGTAGCCGTAGACGTTGAGCGGGCCTTCGAACTCGGGCTCCTCGCGGAACGTGTCGGTCCAGCCGTAAGTGGCGGCGGACGACGCATAGAGCAGCCGCGAGCCGCGCTCCTGGCAGGCGGTGTACAGGCCGCAGGACAACGTGTAGTTGTTGTCCATCATGTACTTGCCGTCGCTCTCCATCGTGTCGCTGCACGCGCCTTCGTGGAAAACCGCTTCGACCTTGCCGAAGTGCCCTTCGGCGAAGGCGTCGTAGAAGATGTCGGCATCGATGTAGTCGGCGATCTTGAGCTGAGCGAGGTTGCGGAACTTGTCGCCCTGCGTCAGGTCATCGACCGCGATGATGTCGTCGATGCCCCGCGCGTTGAGGCCCTTGACGATGTTGCTGCCGATGAATCCCGCGGCGCCGGTCACAACGTATTTCATCTTGAAATCCTCAATACGGACTCTCGTACGCAGAAATTTCGCAGAAGTCGCAGAAGACATTCCATTGCAATTTTCTGCGCCTTCTGCGGATCTTTTGCGCCTTCTGCGTACGGGTGTCCTGACCTTAATTCGAGAACAGCTCTTCGTACGAAACCGTGGCGGTGCCGAACTTGCCCACCACGATGCCGCCCGCCTTGTTGGCCAACGGCATGGCTTCGCGCAGTGGCATGCCGGCGGCCACCAGGGTGGCCAGCGTCGCGATGACCGTGTCGCCCGCGCCAGTCACATCGAACACTTCGCGGGCCTGGGCGCCCACATGGGTTTCGCCCTGCGCGTCGAACAGCGTCATGCCGTCTTCGCCGAGGGTGACCAGCAGGGCGTCCAGCCGCAATGATTCGCGCAGCTTCTGCGCCTTCGAGCGCAATTCTTCCGCGTCCTTCCAGTGGCCCACCACTTGCTGAAGCTCGGCGCGGTTGGGCGTGATCATCGTCGCGCCGCTGTAGCGCGTGTAGTCCGAGCCCTTGGGGTCGATCAGCACTGCCTTGCCAGCGCCGCGCGCCAGGGCAATCATCTTCGGAATGTGCGCCAGGCCGCCTTTGCCGTAATCGGAAAAGAGCACCGCATCGTGCTGCGGCACTAGGGCGGCGAAAGTTTCGTTCTGCAGTGCCAGTGCCTCGTGATCAGGCTCGTTCTCGAAGTCCATGCGAAGCAGTTGCTGCTGGCGCCCGATCACGCGCAGCTTCACGGTGGTCTTGAGGCCCGGGTCGCGCTTGAGGTAGGCGGCGATGCCGGATTCCTTCAATAGCGCCTCCAGGCGCTGGCCCGGTTCGTCGTCACCGACAACGCCGAGAAAGGCGGCTCTCGCGCCCAGGGTCACCACGTTGTAGGCGACGTTGGCGGCAGCGCCGATGCGCTCTTCCTCCCGCGTGATCCGAACAACCGGCACTGGTGCCTCCGGCGAGATCCGGTCCACGGCGCCGTGCCAGTAGCGGTCCAGCATCGCGTCGCCGACCACCAGCACACGCGCCTTGGCGATGTCTTGCTTGTTCATAGTTCCTCTACACGGCGAGCCGGGTAGCTGTCCCAGGCCTGGCAGCCGGGGCATTGCCAGAAATGCTGCTTGGCCTCGAAGCCGCACGCCGCACAACGATAGCGGGTGAGGGGCTTCACCGCGTGTTCCAGCGCCTTTTGCACCAGCGGATGGAATTGCGGATGCTCGAGTTTCTCGCCGGCCAGCCACTTCGACGCGGCGACCAGCGAAGGCTCGCGCTCCAGGTGCTTCACGTACCACTCGCGCGCGGCCCCTGGATGGGGGTCGAGCGCGACGATGCCTTCGAGCACGTCGAGCGAATGCGAGGTTTCGTAGCTCCTGTGCAGGATGTCCAAGGCCTGGGCGACACGGCCGGTTGCGGTCGCCGCTTCGGTCAGCGATTTGGCCATCAGCGGGATCGCTGCAGGAGCGGTTTGCGCCAGGCGCTTCAGGGTATCGAATGCGCCTGCTGCGTCGCCTGCGCGCCTTTGCAGGGCGGCCAGTTCGAGGCCGGGACGCGACGCATCGGGCGCCGCCTTCATCGCACGACGCAACAACTGCTCTGCTTCCTCTGGCGTCGCGGTGATGGACTGTTCGCACAGATAGTGAGCCTGGCGGCCGCTGAAGTCGCCCTGGCCCAGCGCGTCGAGCTTGCCCGTGATCTCCGAAGCCTGGGGCCAGTCGCGCGTGCGCTCGTAGATGGACAGACGCGCAAGCAGCGCCTGGCCCTCATAGGCCGTGCCCTCGAGCTTGCGCAAGGCCTCTTCTGCGCGGTCCAGCAAGCCGGCCTTGAGGAAGTCCAGCGCGAGGGCGTGTTGCGCGCGGTGGCGCTCGGCACGGCTTAAGTCGCCGCGGGACAGCAGGTGCTCGTGCACGCGGACGGCACGCTCGTACTCGCCGCGGCGGCGAAAGAGGTTGCCCAGCGCAAAGTGCAGCTCGGACGTATCCGGGTCGTTCTGCACGGCCTCGATGAACGCGTCGATCGCCTGGTCCTGCTGCTCGTTGAGCAGGAAGTTCAGGCCCTTGAAGTAGGCCTTCGGGGCCTGGCGGTTTTCCATGCGCAACTGGCGCAAGTCCAGGCGCGAGGCCAGCCAACCCAGCACGAACGCGATGGGCAGACCCCAGAGTACCCAACTGACATCAAAGTCCATGATGCGCGGTGTCGGTGGCCGAGGTGGCCGCCATGCGTTGGTGCGCGCGGCGCGCGGCAATGCGGTGCTTCCACCAGCGCGGCACCATGCCCAGCGCGCCGATGGCCAGGCCCAGCGCGAACGCCGCCAGGACGACGAGCACCAGCGGCGCGCGCCAGGCCACGCCGAAGAAGAAGTGCACCGTCGTCTCCTGCTGGTTATGAAGGGCGAAGGCGAACAGCGTAAAAAAAATGGCTGCCTTGAGCAGCCACATCACATATTTCATCAAGCTCCTCGAAGCCGGAATTCTAGGCTGGCTTGGTGCCGGCCTCGATTTCTGCCGTTCGCTGGTCCACAGCTTCCCGCAGGGCCTTGCCCGGCTTGAAGTGGGGAACGCGCTTTTCGGGGATCTGGACGCTCTCGCCGCTGCGGGGATTTCGCCCCATGCGGGGCGGTCTCCGGTTGATCGAAAAACTGCCGAAGCCACGGATCTCGATGCGGTGCCCCTTGACCAGTGCTTCGCTCATCGCGTCAAGAATGGTCTTGACGGCGTACTCCGCGTCGCGGTGGGTCAGCTGGCTGAACCGCGAGGCCAGTTCTTCGACGAGATCGGAACGTGTCATGGGCAGGCAAGGACAGGGCACGCCGGAGCACGGCGCACCCCACTTTTACCCTTTATTTCTCGAGCTTCGCCTTCAGCAGCGCGCCCAGGTTGGTCGTGCCCGCGTTCTCGCGCGACGACTGCTGGCTCAGGTTGGCCATGGCGCCTTGTTCGTCGGCCATGTCCTTGGCCTTCACGGACAGCTGGATGTTGCGCGTCTTTCGGTCGATGTTCACGACCACTGCGTTGACTTCGTCGCCTTCCTTGAGCACGTTGCGGGCATCTTCCACGCGGTCGCGGGAGATTTCCGAGGCACGCAGGTAGCCGATGATGTCCTGGCCCAGGTCGATCTCGGCGCCCTTCGGGTCGACGGTCTTGACCTTGCCGGTGACCGACGAGCCCTTGTCGTGCACCGAGGTGAACGTGGAGAACGGGTCGCCATCGAGCTGCTTGAT
>JBKJOM010000148.1:0-3045 GCA_046595775.1 Ramlibacter sp.
GTCGTCTGGCAACACCCGCGCACCGAGCCCCGCCACCGCCTCCGCCATCGTCCTGAACCGATCCTCAGGCTTCTTCGACAGCATGCGGAGGATCGCCGCCTCGAGGTCCTCCGGGCACGCCGAGCGACGCGCGCGGATCGGCGGCACCGGCTCGTCCGTATGGCACCGCATCAGCGCAAAGCTGTTCTGCTCCTCGAACGGCTGGTGCCCCGTGACCATCTCGTACGCCACCACACCGAGCGAATACTGGTCCGACGCACCCGTCACCGGCCTCGTGAGGCATTGCTCCGGGCTGATGTACGCGGGCGTGCCGACGACGGCGCCGACCTGCGTGAGCGACTGCCGCTTGGTGACTTCGCTGCTGACCTTCGCGATGCCGAAGTCCGTGATGTACGCGTTTCCATCGGTGTCCACGAGGATGTTCGCCGGTTTCACGTCACGGTGAAACACGCCCTGCTTGTGCGCCTGTCCGAGTGCGCTTGCGACCTGCGCCAGGACACTGCGCACGACCGCAATGGGAAGGGCGCCTGCCGTCTCGAGGATCGACTCGAGGGAGCGCCCCTCGATGTAGTCCATCGTGAAGAAATGGATGCCCGCGGCCTCGCGCACGGCGAACACGCGGACGATGTTCGCGTGCCGGAGACTGGCGACGGTGCTGGCTTCTTCCTGGAAGCGTTGCACCATGCGCTCGTCGGACATCAGCTCGGGCAGGATGAGCTTGACGGCAACCTTGCGCCGCAGCCGGATGTCTTCCGCCAGGTACACGGCGGCCATCCCGCCGCGGCCGAGTTGCGTCATGAAATGGAGCTCGCCGATGGTCGCGGCCTGCACCTTGGCGAGAATGTCCGTCCACTCGATGGTTGCGACGACGTTGGCGAGGCCTGGCTTCGAGAGCATCGCCGTGAGCTTGGACTGGTCAACCGCGGTGCCGCACTGCGGGCAGTTTCGATTGCCGGCCACGAGCGTGGTGCCGCAACTGCGGCAGTTATTCACTTTTGCGCCACACCCGCCGCAGAAACGATCGTCGGGCACCAGGCCATCGCCGCAGCGGCTACAGCTGGCGATCGCGTTGCGGCTGGCGGGGATCTCGCTCATGTGCGGGGGCAGCAGAGGCTCTGTGCGGCAGCACTTCTGCCGCGGAAGCGGTGCGTAAACAGAAGGCGCGTGAATATGCAAATCGGCGGAGCCGGGCACAATGGTCGCATGCATGATTGCAGGCACCTTCCTTTGCTCTTGCTTGACATCGCCGCGGCACATCGCACATTCGCCTGCGAAGTTTTGCCGGACACAACCGGCTTGCAACTCTCCTCGGTACAACCTCGGGCGCAGGAGCTTGCATGGCAACGCTGCTTCTCAATGGGAAAACCGTCACCGTCGACGCCGCCCCGGACACTCCGCTCCTCTGGGTGCTGCGCGACCATCTCGACCTGACGGGTACCAAGTTCGGGTGCGGCGCCGCGCTCTGCGGCGCCTGCACCGTGCACGTCGATGGCGTGGCGACTCGTTCGTGCGTGACGCCCCTCTCGGCGTTGGCCGGCAAGCGCGTCACCTCGATCGAGGGACTCCAGGGTCGGGTCGGCAGCGCCGTGCAGGCGGCGTGGGACAAGCACCAGGTCCCGCAGTGCGGCTACTGCCAGTCGGGTCAGGTGATGACCGCTGCCGCCATGCTCGTGAAGAACCCGAAACCCACCGACGCGCAGATTGTCGAGACGATGCAGGGCAACATCTGCCGCTGCGGCACGTATGGGCGGATCCAGGCTGCGATTCGCGACGCGGCTGCAACGCTGGAGGGCAAGCCATGACGACCAGCGCCATCACCCGCCGCAATTTCCTGAAGGTCTCGGCGCTCGCCAGCGGGGGCCTGCTCATCGGGTTCCGGCTCGACGGTGCCAGTGCCGCGCCCACGGAATTCAAGCCCAACGCCTGGGTGACGATCGCATCCGACGGCAGCATCACGTTGATGTGTCACCGCAACGAGATGGGACAGGACGTGCACACGTCCCTCAGCATGCTGCTCGCCGAGGAGCTGGGCGTGGATCCCCGCCGAGTGAAGGTCGTGCAGGCACCGGCCGATCCGCTTTACGTCAACACGATGCTGGGCGCCCAGATCACCGGCGGCAGCACCAGCATCCGCGAGGCCTGGATGCCCCTTCGGCAGGCAGGCGCCACCACGCGCGCGATGTTGGTGAGCGCGGCCGCCGAGCAGTGGAAGGTCCCGGCCGCCGACTGCCGCGCCGAAAATGGCTTCGTCCTGCACGGACGCCGTCGGGCGTCGTACGGATCCCTCGCCGCTGCGGCAGCGAAGCTCCCAGTGCCGAAGAACGTTCCGCTCAAGGATGCCGCCCACTTCACGATCATCGGCAAGGCACTGCCGCGTCTGGACGGTAGCGACAAGGCGCGCGGGCGCACCGTATATGGCATCGACGTCAAGCAACCCGGCATGCTGTACGCTGCGCTCGTGCCTTGCCCCGTGATCGGCGGCAAGGTGGCGTCCTACGATGCCGCCCGCGTGAGCACACGCCCCGGCGTCAAGGCGGTGGTGAACATCGGCGAAGGCGTCGCCGTGGTGGCGGATCATTACTGGACCGCGCGCTCCGCCGCCGATGCCCTGCCGATCAAGTGGGACGAAGGGCCAGCGGCAACGCTCGACACCGCGGCGATCTTCGCGACGCTGGAGGCCGCCAGGAACCGGCCAGGCTTCGTGGCGAAGAAGGCCGGCGACGTCAGTGGCCCGCTCGCCACGGGGGCCGTCGAGGCTGCGTACACCTGCCAGATGCTCTCCCACGCCACGCTGGAGCCGCAGAACTGTACGGCACGCGTGAGCGGCAACGGGGTGGACGTGTGGGCCAGCGTGCAATTTCCCCAGGGCGCGCTTGGCGCTGCGGCGCAGGCGGCCGGCGTGCCGCCGGAGAAGGTACGCATCCATCCGCAAT
This sequence comes from Ramlibacter sp., assembly GCA_046595775.1. Lineage (GTDB taxonomy): Bacteria > Pseudomonadota > Gammaproteobacteria > Burkholderiales > Burkholderiaceae_C > Ramlibacter. The sequence goes on from JBKJOM010000148.1 coordinate 2,934, forward strand.
TTCTCGGAGGCGGGTTCGGGCGGCGGCTGGAGAATGATTCCGTGGGCCAGGCGGTGGCGATCGCGAAGGCGGTACCCGGCACGCCGGTGAAGATGATCTGGACGCGCCCGGA
>JBKJOM010000347.1:0-4269 GCA_046595775.1 Ramlibacter sp.
CTTCGATGCGCTGCCGATGCTGCGCGCTTGCATCGAAGGCGATGCGTGGTTCGAAGGCAGTGAATGGAAATCGGCCGGACAGCTGCCCGCGGGCATCACCCGCACGCCAAAGCCCGCATCGTGAAAGCAGGCCTCAGGGTTTCACCTTAATCGGTAAGAGCGCGTTCAGTTTCGCGCAAGCCTGCGTTGGTTTCGCGTCAGAGCAGGGTCAGAGCAGTCAACAAGAATCGCGGCCAAGTGTCCAGCCGGGCGCCCCACCTATTCTTTGGAGACTTTCAAATGGCTACAGCTGCCGCCTCAAGGCCGATGACGAAGGAAGAGAGGAAGGTCATCTTCGCCTCTTCGCTGGGCACCGTATTCGAGTGGTACGACTTCTACCTGTACGGCTCGCTCGCGGCGATCATTGCCAAGCAGTTCTTTTCGGGGCTGGATGCCGGATCGGCTTTCATCTTCGCGCTGCTCGCATTCGCCGCCGGCTTCATCGTGCGACCGTTCGGCGCGATCTTCTTCGGCCGCCTGGGCGACATGATCGGCCGCAAGTACACCTTCCTGGTCACGATCCTGATCATGGGCCTGTCGACGTTCATCGTCGGCATTCTTCCCACCTACGCCAGCATCGGCGTCGCGGCGCCAGTGATCCTGATCGCGCTGCGCCTGCTGCAGGGCCTGGCGCTCGGCGGCGAGTATGGCGGCGCAGCCACCTACGTGGCCGAGCACTCGCCGCAAGGCAAGCGCGGCGCCTACACCGCATGGATCCAGACCACCGCAACGCTGGGCCTGTTCCTGTCGCTAATGGTGATCCTGGGCACGCGCACGCTGATCGGTGAGGCCGCCTTCGCCGATTGGGGCTGGCGTGTCCCGTTCGTCCTGTCGATCGCCCTGCTGGCCGTGTCGGTGTGGATCCGCCTGTCGATGAACGAATCGCCGGCCTTCCAGAAGATGAAGGCCGAGGGCAAGACCTCCAAGGCGCCGCTGACCGAATCCTTCGGTCAGTGGAAGAACCTGAAGATCGTGATCCTGGCTTTGATCGGCCTGACCGCCGGCCAGGCCGTGGTCTGGTACTCGGGCCAGTTCTACGCCCTGTTCTTCCTGACGCAAGCACTCAAGGTCGACGGTGCCACGGCCAACGTGCTGGTGGCCTTCTCGCTGCTGATCGGCACGCCGTTCTTCATTGTTTTCGGTTCGCTCTCGGACAAGATCGGCCGCAAGCCCATCATCATGGCCGGCTGCCTGCTGGCCGCGATCACCTACTTCCCGGTGTTTGGTGCGCTCACCGCGGCCGCCAACCCCGACCTTGCCGCCGCCCAGGCGAAGAACAAAGTGGTGGTCACTGCCGATGCAGCCGAGTGCTCGTTCCAGTTCAACCCAACCGGCACCTCGAAGTTCACTTCCTCGTGCGACATCGCCAAGCAGGTGCTGGCCGGCGCCTCCGTCAGCTACGAAAACGTGGCCGCTCCCGCCGGCACCGTGGCGACGATCAAGATCGGCGAGACAGCGATCCCCAGCTACACCAGCAAGGGCCTGACCGCCGACGAAGCGAAGAAGAAGGACGCGGAGTTCAAGAAGCTCGTCGCGGACGACTTGAAGACCGCCGGCTACCCGACCAAGGCCGACCCGAAGAAGGTCGACACTGTCATGGTGGTGTTGATCCTCACCTACCTCGTGATCCTGGTCACGATGGTGTATGGCCCCATCGCGGCGATGCTGGTGGAGATGTTCCCGACGCGGATCCGCTACACCTCGATGAGCCTGCCGTACCACATCGGCAACGGCTGGTTCGGCGGCCTGCTGCCCACCACGGCTTTCGCGATCGTGGCGCAGACCGGCAACATGTACAACGGCCTGTGGTACCCGATCATCATTGCCGGCGCCACCTTCGTGATCGGCACGCTGTTCATCAAGGAAACCAAGGACGTCGACATCTACGCCAGAGACTGATCGTTGCGTGACTGAAGGGCCGGCCCCGCCGGCCCTTTGTTCAATCAATGCTCCAGGAGACAGATCATGTGGAAAATTGGCGTGGGATTCGCGGTGTTCGCGGCACTGGCCTTGTTCGTCATCATGAAGGCGGGCGACAAGGTCGACATGGGCGGCGAGAAGCACGGCAGCGAAGCCATGAGCGCGCCCGCGCCCGGCGCATCGGCGCCGGCTTCGGCCGCTAAGTGAAGTGTTACACCTCCGTCACCATCAACGGCAGGCACTTCTTCAGGCTCCACGGCGAGCTTGAGATCGAATTTGTCGTCCAGCGAAATCAGCTCGACCGGCTGGCCGCCGATGCCGCCGGCCGCGTTGACGGCGTCGAACCCCAGGCGCGCGCCATCAGTGGATTCTTTCACACCTGAGGCGACGGGCCCGGTGAACCCGGCTGTCTGGCCGACGTAGATCTAGGCAGCGTTTCGGGTCGCTTTCGTGTGGCTTCTACGTTGTGGATACCCACATGACAGTAGCTGGCAGTGCAACGTCCCTAGAATGTTCGGCCCTTCAAGGAAAGAACAGCTGTATGACCCAGGGATTGATCCGCATCCGCGGCGCGCGCCAGCACAACCTGAAGAACCTCGACGTCGACTTCCGGACGGGGGAGCTCACGGTTGTTACCGGCCCCAGCGGGTCCGGCAAGTCGAGCCTGGTGTTCGACACGCTCTACGCCGAAGGGCAGCGGCGTTACGTCGAGACTTTCTCGGCCTATGCGCGCCAGTTCCTCGATCGGATGGACAAGCCGGCGGTGGACCGCGTCGAGGGCGTGCCGCCCGCCATCGCCATCGACCAGACCAACCCGGTGCGCTCGTCGCGCTCCACCGTCGGCACGATGACGGAGCTGAACGACCACCTCAAGCTGCTGTTTGCGCGCGCGGCGCAGCTGTTCGACCGGCAGACCGCCAACGGCGTGCGCCACGATTCGCCGGATTCCATCTACGCCGAACTCATGACGCGCACGGCCGGCGCTGACCCCCGCGTGGTGCTGACCTTTCCCGTCGAGCTGCCGGGCGGCACTTCGCAGGAAGAGGTCGAGCAATGGCTGTCCGCCAGCGGCTTCACACGAGTCCAGGCAGAGCGAGAAGTGGCCGCGCCCACCGGTCCGCGCAAGGTGCTCGACGTCGTGGCGGATCGATTCCGCATGCAGGGCGTCGAGCGCGCCCGCGCCATCGAGGCGATCGAGGTCGCGCTCAAGCGCGGCGGGGGGCGCGTGTCGGTGTACGTGGGCGACGATGGAACGATATGGAAGTTCTCCACCGGCCTGCATTGCCCCGAGAGCGATGTTCGCTACGCCGACCCGATTCCGTCGATGTTCTCGTTCAACTCGCCCGTGGGCGCGTGCGAAACCTGCCGCGGCTTCGGCCGCGTGATAGGCGTCGATTGGGGCCTGGTCATTCCCAATGACAAGCTCACCTTGCGCGCCGGTGCGGTCAAGACCATCCAGACTCCGGCCTGGTCTGAAGCGCAGGAAGACCTGATGCGCCACGCGGAAAGCGCCGGCGTCCCGCGCGACACGCCCTGGTACAAGCTCACCGCCGACCAGAAAAAATGGGTGCTGGACGGCACGCCGGGCTACAAGGACGGCAACTGGAACAAGCAGTGGTACGGCATGAAGCGCTTCTTCCAGTACCTGGAAAGCAAGGCGTACAAGATGCACATCAGGGTGCTGCTGTCCAAGTACCGCAGCTACACGCCGTGCGAGGTGTGCGGTGGTGCGCGGCTCAAGCTCGAGAGCCTGTTGTGGCGGCTCGGGACCCAGGAAGACGCCGACTCGGTGATGGAGCCTTCAAAGCGCTTCATGCCGGTGGGTGTGCAGTGGTCACGCGCACAGCTCGAAGCGTTGCCCGGCCTGTGCCTGCACGATTTAATGCTGATGCCGATCGACAGGCTGCGCAAGTTCTTCGATAGTCTTTCTCCGTCCTATTCAGCCAGCCCCCACCCCAACCCTCCCGCAGGGGGGGAGGGAGAACATCAGGCGCTGAAGCTGCTCTTCGAAGAAATCACCACCCGCCTGCGCTACCTGGTCGATGTGGGCATCGGCTATCTCACACTCGACCGCCAAAGCCGCACGCTCTCGGGTGGCGAAGTGCAGCGCATCAACTTGACCACCGCGTTGGGCACTTCACTGGTCAACACACTGTTCGTTCTCGATGAGCCGAGCATCGGGTTGCACCCGCGAGACATCAACCGCATCACCGAAGCCATGCACCGCCTGCGCGACGCAGGCAACACGCTGGTCGTGGTGGAGCACGACCCGGCCGTGATGGTCGCGGCCGATCGCATCATCGACATGGG
>JBKJOM010000005.1:0-2524 GCA_046595775.1 Ramlibacter sp.
AGTGATGAGGTCGGCAAGTGAAACGCTGTCGCAGGCACTCGCGCAACTGCCGTTGGTGGGTATCCTGCGCGGGCTGCGGCCTGAGGAAGCACAGGCCATCGGCCAGGCGCTTGTCGATGCGCGCTGGCGAATCATCGAAGTGCCACTGAATTCGCCGGGCCCGGCGCGGACGCTGCGCAGGTGAAACAGGCAGCGCTCGATTTTGCGGCCGCCTGCGCGGGTACGATCCGCGCATGAACACCGTCAGCGCGCAACAACCCGCCATCTCGATCAATTTCGGCCTGCAGGGCCGCGTGTGCCTGGTGACAGGCGGCGCGCAGGGCATCGGCGAGGCCTGCGTGCGGCGCTTTGCGGATGAAGGAGCGATTCCCGTCATCGCAGATCTCGACGACCTGCACGGCCAGGCGCTGGCGCAGGAGCTGGGTTGCCTCTACCTGCATTGCGACGTCGGCAACAAGGCGCATGTCGACGCCACCGTCGCCGCCGTGATGAAAGCCCATGGGGGAATCGATGTGCTGGTAAACAACGCTGGCATCTTCAAAGCGGCGGATTTCCTGGACGTCACCGAGGCCGATTTCGACGCAGTGCTGCGCGTCAACCTGAAAGGCGCCTTCCTGGTGGGCCAAGCGGTCGCGCGCGAGATGGCGCGCGCCGGCAAGGGAGCTATCGTGAACATGAGCTCGGTCAACGGCACGCTCGCCATCCCGAACATCTCAAGTTACAACGTGAGCAAAGGCGGCATCAACCAGCTCACGCGAGTGATGGCGCTGTCACTGGCCGACAAGGGCGTGCGCGTGAACGCAGTGGCGCCCGGCACCATCGCGACCGAGCTCGCGGCCAAGGCAGTGCTGACCAGCGAAGACGCCCGGGCGCGCATCCTGAGCCGCACACCGATGAAGCGCCTGGGCGAGCCCGGGGAGATCGCGGACACCGTGGCCTATCTCGCCAGCGACGCGGCGAGCTACATCACCGGCGAGATCGTGGTGGTGGACGGCGGGCGGATGACGCTGAACTACACCGTGCCGGCATAGTCGCCGGGCAACGCGTTATTGCGTCGCGGCGGCGGTTGCCGTGGGCGGCTGCAAGCCCAGGAACGCAGCCAGTTCGGCGGTGGGCAATGCGCCCTCTTTCACCACCAACGCACCCGACTGCGCGTGCTTGGCCACGATGGTGGGTACCGACGCGAAGCTGTACTTGTTGAACAGTTCGGTGTTCTTCTTCACCATGGCGCGCTGCGCATCGATGCCGCTGGTCGCTGTGATGCCGGAGTTCTTGCCCACCAGCGCGGCCTCGTGTTCTTCCATCGCGGCGACCGGGTCCTTGGCGGCCAGGATCGTGGCGCCTTGCAGTTCGCTCGTTTCAGCGAGCAGGCGCACCGGCATCCATACGAACTTGGCCTGCGACTTCAACGGCTTGGCGGCGAACCAGAGCGAGCGGCAATGCGGGCACTGGGTGTCGAAGAACACGTAGACCGTGCGCACGCTCATCGGCGAGCCGACGACAAAGCCCTGGCCCTGGGCCTGGATCGCTTCGACAGAAACGGGTTCGCTCTTGGCCGGCGCGGCGGCCGGGCTGGCGTTGGTGCCGGAGCTTGACTCCTTGCCACAAGCGGCGAGCAAGGCGGAGCCTGCGACGGCAGTGAGGGTGGCGAGGGCGGTGCGGCGATTGGCTTTCATACCCTCAACGATACCAAACCTCCCGCGCCGCGCCCATCTTCAGGTCCGGCAGGAGAGACCGCTCGTCGGAGAAGCGCCTTCGGCACGCAAGTTCTTGGCCTGCGCCACCTCCATGTCACGTGGCAGGGTCACGCCGTTCTTCACTGCGATGATCTCGGCCATGATGCTCACCGCGATCTCGGGCGGCGTCTTGCTTCCAACATAGATCCCGACCGGCCCACGCAGGCGCGCAAGTTCAGGCTCGGTCAGGTCGAAGTGGTCTTTCATGCGCTCATGCCGTGCCGCGTTGTTGCGGCGGCTGCCGATGGCGCCGACGTAGAACGCCTCGGTCCGCAGGGCTTCCAGCAGGGCCAGGTCGTCCAGCTTGGGGTCGTGCGTGAGCGCCACCACGCAGGTGCGCCGATCGGGCCGGAAGGCGAGCACCACGTCATCGGGCATGTCGGGCAGCACCCTGACGCCCGGTACGCTCCAGGCGCCCCGGTATTCTTCGCGCGGATCGCACACAGTCACCGCGAAGCCGCTGAACAGGGCCATCGTCGCCAGGTACTCGGTGAGCTGGCCGGCCCCGATCAGGAGCATGCGATATTCCGGACCGAAGGTGTTGACCAGGCGAAGCGCGTCGACTTCCAGCTCTTGCGGCGCGCCCGCCTCTTCCAGTGCAACCTGTCCATCGGCCAGGCGCACCTCGCGCCGCATCAATCGGCCTGTCTCCAGCGCCGCCACCAGCCCAGCCAGGCTTGCGCCGTCCGGGTCGTATTCCAGCAGCAGCTCCAGTGTGCCGCCGCAGGGCAGGCCGAAGCGGTGCGCCTCGTCCGCCGTCACGCCGTATTTCTCAAAAGTGGGCGGCC
>JBKJOM010000174.1:0-13915 GCA_046595775.1 Ramlibacter sp.
CGAAACGGACCAACTGGTCTACTTGCAAGTCACGCGGGGCGTTGCCATGCGCGACCACGTCATGCCGGCCGGCATGACGCCCACCGTGTTCGCAATGAGCAACAAGATCACGCCACCTTCGCAACAGGATCGTGAGCAGGGCGTGATGTGCATCAGCGCTGATGACTTCCGCTGGAAGAAAGCCCACATCAAGAGCGTGAGCCTGCTGGGCTCGGTGCTGGCGCGGCAGATGGGCGCCGACGTCGGCGCCGCGGAAACGGTGATGTTCCGCGACGGCTGGCTGAGCGAGGGCGCGGCCGCCAACGTGTGGGTGGTCAAGGGCGGCAAGGTGATCGGCGCGCCGCGCGACAACCTGGTGCTCGAGGGCATTCGCTACGGCTTGATCGAGTCACTCTGCAGCGAGGCCGGCATCCCCTTCGAGCTGCGCCGTGTCGCGCGCGACGAAGTGTTCGGCGCCGACGAATTGCTGCTGTCGAACGCCAGCAAGGAGCTGTTGCCAGTGACTCGGCTGGACGCCACGCCCATTGGAAACGGCCAGCCCGGCCCTATTTACGGGAAGCTGTACGCTGGTTACCAGCGGGCGAAACAGGTTTCCTCGTCATGACCCAACCGACCAACGACTCCCTCATCGAATACCCGTCGCGCTTTCCGATCAAGGTGATGGGCGAGAAGGTGGACGGCTTCGTTCACGCCGTCACCAGCATCGCGCAGCAGTTCGACCCGGCCTTCGATGCCGGCAGTGTCGAGCTGCGGGGAAGCAGCGGTGGCAGGTATCTGGGCGTCACGATCACCGTCACGGTCACCAGCCGGGCGCAGCTCGATGAGCTGTACCGCACGCTGTCGACCCATCCGATGGTGAAGGTCGTCCTCTGAACGCATGAAGACGATCGCCCTCGGCCGCGTGGACTACCTGCCCACGTACAGGTCGATGCAGGCGTTCACCGCCGCGCGCAACGCCCAGACAGCCGACGAGCTGTGGGTTTGCGAGCACCCGCGTGTGTTCACGCAAGGGCTGGCGGGCAAGCCTGAACATGTCCATGCGACGGGCGATATCCCGGTGGTGCAGGCGAACCGCGGCGGCCAGGTGACCTATCACGGGCCGGGCCAAGTGGTGGCCTATCCACTGCTCGACCTGCAGCGCGCGGGCTACTACGTCAAGGAATACGTCTACCGGATCGAGGAGGCGGTAATCCGCACATTGGCGCACTACGGGGTCACCGGGCACCGCGTGGCGGGCGCGCCAGGCATCTATGTGCGGCTGGACGACCCGTTCTCTCATGCACGCTGGGTGCCCAGCGAGAAACTCCCTCCCCCGCTGGGGGAGGGCAGGGGTGGGGGCTCCCCGAGCTTCAACGGCTTGGGAAAGATCGCCGCGCTGGGGATCAAGGTCAGCCGGCACTGCACCTATCACGGCGTGGCGGTGAACGTGGCGATGAACCTGGAACCCTTCACGCGTATCGACCCTTGCGGCTATGCAGGGCTGAAAACCGTGGACCTTTCTACAATCGGGGTTTCCACCCCACCGGAAGAAGCGGCCGGCCTGCTGGCGAAAGAACTCGCCACCTTGCTTGCGCCGTAGACGCAGATGAAGCCCTCCGAAGTCGTGCGCGAAGCACAGTCCGTCGAAAACTACGACGCCACCGCCAAACAAAAGGCGGCAGCGAAACTCTCGCGCATCCCGGTGAAGGTGGAACAGCACGAGATCCTGCGCAAGCCCGACTGGATCCGCGTGCGCGCCGGCTCGCCCACCACCCGCTTCTACGAGATCAAGCAGATCCTGCGCGAAGCGAAGCTGAACACGGTGTGCGAGGAAGCCTCCTGCCCCAACATCGGTGAGTGCTTCGGCAAGGGCACCGCCACCTTCATGATCATGGGCGACAAGTGCACGCGCCGCTGCCCATTCTGCGACGTGGGACATGGCCGACCGGACCCGCTCGATGTGAACGAGCCGGACAACCTCGCGAAGACCATCGCGCGCCTGAAGCTCAAGTATGTGGTGATCACCAGCGTCGACCGCGATGACCTGCGCGACGGCGGCGCCGGCCACTTCGTCGATTGCATCCGCAAGACGCGCGAGCTTTCGCCACGCACCACGATCGAGGTGCTGGTGCCCGACTTCCGCGGCCGCGACGACCGCGCGCTGGAAATCCTCAGGGCCGCGCCGCCGGATGTGATGAACCACAACCTCGAGACGATCCCGCGCCTGTACCGTGAAGCGCGGCCCGGCTCCGACTACCAGTTCAGCCTGAACCTGCTAAAGAAGTTCAAGGCCCTGCACCCGAAAGTGCCGACCAAGAGCGGCCTGATGGTGGGCCTGGGCGAAACCGATGAAGAAATCCTTGAAGTGATGCGCGACATGCGTGCCCACAACATCGTCATGCTCACCATCGGCCAGTACCTCGCGCCCTCGACTTCGCACCTGCCGGTGCGCCGCTACGTGCATCCGGACACCTTCAAGATGTTCGAGGCGAAGGCCCGGGAGATGGGTTTCTCGCACGCCGCCGTCGGGGCGATGGTGCGCAGCAGCTACCACGCCGACGAGCAGGCGCACGCGGCGGGCATCGCTGCGCTGTAGCCCGGATATTTCTCGAGTGGTGTGCTGTATGCAGGTGGGGATGATTTTTCGGACCTGACAGCATCTCCGACTGGTGTCGGGTTTGCTATCGCCCGTGTGCCACGCATTGCTCGAACCTGCAGTGATGCTGCATGCCCACGACTGGCTGCTCTCCTGGAACATCGGCCTCGCGGGGCTGCTGATCATCGGCTCCGCTGTCGCCGGCTCGCGCGCCTCAGCCCGCGAGCACCGCCGCCGGGTCTTCGGCCTCGACGACTTGAGTCGCCCAAGGCGCGAGCCGCACGGTGTCGGCCCGAAGCACTTCCTGCTTGACGGCGAGGATCTGTGCCGGGTGCATCGAGAAGCTGCGCAGGCCCAGCCCGAGCAACAGGCGCGTGAGGCTCACGTCGCCCGCCATCTCGCCGCACACGCTCACGCCCTTGCCCTGCCGGTTGCACTCGGTGATCGTTTCGGCCACCAGGCGCAGCACTGCGGGGTGCAGCGGGTCGTATAGATGCGCCACCGACTCGTCCGCACGGTCGATCGCCAGCGTGTACTGGATCAGGTCGTTGGTGCCGATCGAGAGGAAGTCGAAGTACTTAAGGAAGATCTTCAGCGTGAGCGCCGCCGCCGGAATCTCGATCATGGCCCCAAGCTTCACCGGCCCATAGGCGATGCCGCGGTTGTCCAGCTCGGCGCGCGCGAAGTCGATCAGCGAGATCGTCTGGCGGATCTCGCTGGCGTGCGCCAGCATCGGGATCAACATGTTGACCTGCCCATGCGCGGCGGCGCGCAGGATCGCGCGCAACTGCGTGAGGAACATCGCCGGGTCGGCCAGGCTCCAGCGGATCGCACGCAGGCCCAGCGCCGGATTCAGGTGCGCCGCATCGCGCACGGAGTCGTCCAGTGGCTTGTCGGCGCCGACGTCGATGGTGCGGATGGTGACGGGCAACCCTTCCATGCCCTCGACCGCACGCCGGTAGGCCTGGTACTGCTCCTCCTCGTCGGGCAGCTTGCCGCGACGGCCCATGAACAGGAACTCACTGCGAAACAGGCCCACGCCCACGGCGCCGGCCTTGAGCGCGGCGGGCGCATCCTCGGGCAACTCGATGTTGGCCAGCAGCTCGATCTTCTGGCCGTCCATGGTGACTGCGGGCGTGTGGCGCAGGCGCGAGAGCCGGCCACGTTCGAGCTCGCCCTGGCGCTGCTTGAAGCCGTATTCGGCCAGGATGATCGGCGAGGGGTCGACGATGATCACGCCGGCATCGCCGTCGATCACCACCCAGTCGTCCTGGCGCACCAGCTGGCTCGCGCTGCGCGCGCCGACCACCGCCGGGATGTCCATGCTGCGCGCCACGATCGCAGTGTGCGAGTTGCGGCCACCCACGTCGGTGACGAAACCGGCAAACACGCTCTGCTTGAACTGCAACATGTCGGCCGGCGACAGGTCGTGCGCCACCAGCACCAGCGGCACGTCGACGCTGTCGTCAAGCAACAGATCCTGCTGCGTTTTGCGGCGCGGCGCGGACGGCGCCACCGGCGAAGCGACACCGCGCATGTAGCGCAGCACGCGGTCAGCCACCTGCTCCAGGTCGGCCTTGCGGCCGCGCAGGTACTCGTCCTCCATCTCGTCGAACTGTCGCGAGAGCACTTCCAGTTGCGTGGTCAAAGCCCATTCGGCGTTGTACAGGCGCTCGGTGATCCAGTGCTTCACGCCGCTGATCAGCTCTTCGTCCTCCAGCAGCATCAGGTGGACGTCGAGCAGCGCCGACAGTTCGTGCGGCGCTTCCTTCGGCCCCATGGTCGTGATGGTGTGCTGCAGGCGGTGCAGCTCTTCGGCCACCGCGTTGCGGCCCACGCGCACCCGGTCGATCTCCGACTCGATCTGCGCAGCCTCGATGAAGTAGTGCGCGACATCCACGCGGCTGGACGCCATCAGCACCGCCCGCCCGATGGCGATACCGCGCGCGACCGTCAGGCCGTGGATGGAAAACGTCATGGGCGGCCTACTCGCCTTCCCCGAACTTTTCGTTGATGAGCGCGACGATTGCGTCGATCGCTTCCTGCTCGCGCTCGCCCGAGGTCTCGATGGTCACTTCGCTGCCGATGCCGGCGGCCAGCATCATCACGCCCATGATGCTTTTGGCGTTGACGCGCCGCTCGCCGCGCGTGATGAACACCTCGCACGGGTAACTGCCGGCCAGCTTGGTGAGCTTGGCCGAGGCGCGGGCATGCAGGCCCAGCTTATTGCTGATGGTCGCGGTGGTCCTGCTCATTGCTTCTTCGTGCCTGGTTCTGGGGAGCGGTGATCGCGACCTGCATCACGCCTTGCGTGCCGCCGATGACGGCGCGTGATACCAGGGCTTCGAGCGGCTCGTTGCGGTAGCTCACCGAGCGCAGCAGCATCGGCAGGTTCACGCCGGTGATCAGGCGGGATTTGACGCCGTCGACGAGTTTTTGCGCCACGTTGCTGGGCGTGGCGCCGAAGATGTCGGTGAGCACCAGCACGCCCTTGACACCGGAAGTGCGCGCGAGCTGGTCCATCGCGATGCGTGCCATGTGCAACGACTCCTCCGGCGGCAGGTTCGGCTGCACGTCGATCGCCGCGACCTGCGGCCCGCAGTCAGGGAAAACATGCAGCGCGCACTGGCGCAACGCATGGGCCAGGGGGGCGTGGGCGATGATGAGGATCGCGTTCATCTGGACGAATTATCCTTTGCCAGCATGAAATGGCCGTATCCCACCACACAGCAGGCCAGGAATGCCCCCATCGCGCCCCGAAATGCAGCTGTTGCATCCCATCCCATGGCCTGCCCCGCATCGACCAGCAAGCCGATGCCCCACTGGATGACGAACACCCCGGAAAAGATCACCAGGTTGTAGCCCGACAGTGCACGTCCGGCCAGGCTGGAAGGAAACGCCATGCCGACAGCGGGTTGCGCCAGCGAGATGAAGGTGGACGACACGCAGAACAGGGCCCAGGCCACCGCGCCTGCCGATGGCCCGGCCACGATGATGGCGGCCAGCGCCACCAGGCTGATGGGCGCGCCGCGCGCGATCAGCTTGTCGGTCGTGATGCCGCGCCGCTGCAGCCAGGGATTCAACATGCCCCAGCTCCAGAAGGTGTACAACATGCACATATTGATGAGGAAGAGGCCCTCTGCCGCCTGCAATGGTGTGTAACCCGCGACGCGGACCATCCACGGCCCAGCCCACAGCGACTGGATCGCGATCATGCCGCCGTAGTTGAAGAAACCGATTGGCGCCAGTCGGCGGAAATAGCGCTGCCGCCACACCTGCGCATAGCTTGGTGGATCCCCGGCCGCATCTTCGCCGCGTTGCCAGGCGGGTACCGCCACGGCAATGGCCAGCATCGCGATGCCGATGCCGGCAGCCAGCATCCAGAAGATCGGGCGCCAGCCGTAGAGGGGCATCAGCCACTGCACGGGCAGCGTGGAAGCCACCATGCCCAGCGAGCCGGTCATCAACATCCACGAGTTGGCGCGCAGCTGCGCCGCGGGTTCCAGCCAGCGCCTAAAGCCGGTGAGGGCCGCCATCAGGTAAGCGCTGACGCCCACACCGCACAACACACGCGCAGCCATCAGCGCAGTGAAGCCCTGCGCCAGCGAGAAGGCAAGGCAGCCGAGGGCGGCGACCCCCATGAACCCGAGCATCACCTTGCGCGGGCCATGCCGGTCCAGCCAGGTGCCCAGCGGCAGTTGCAGCGCCGCGAAGCCCAGGAAATAGCCACCTGCCAGCAGGCCTAGCGCCTGACTGTTGAGCGAGAACTCCCTGGTGAGCGTGGGCGAGAGGGTGGCGGTGATCGCGCGCAGCACCGCCGAGAAAAAGTAGGCGAACGCAAAGGCCAGGAACACCAGGATCGCCCGGCGGCGCGCGAGCACGGTCATTCGAAGCGCAGTCCCGTGAAGAAATTGTCCGCCGCCTCGTTGTCGATGCGGGGGGCATACATCACGGCCTGGAACACCCGCGTGCCTCGAGCAAAGTAAGCGGCCCGGCTTTCAACCGCTTCACCGTCCTGCCGGTTGCCCTTGGCACGCACTTGCACGGACTGTTGCAGGCCCAGCGCCCCCTTGAACAGGAAAGCTGTTTCGGTGATGGCGGTGCCATGCATGCCCGCCAGGCTGGCCCTTTGCCACTGCGCCAGAGCCGGGCCGAGCGCCGCGCCATCCTGCACATCGGCATAGAGGACAGCAAAGGCAGAGCGGCCCGCCTCGCACCCCACCGCGTGCACGGCCAAATCACGTCCGGGGCCAAAGGCGATCCGGCGCTCGGCGCTGTCGGGCTTGCAGGGCAGCATGGCCTTCAGTCCGGTGGACTCGACAGGCACTTCGCGCCAGTCAAAAGTGGGGGAACACGCGGCCAGCGCCACGGGTAACGCGGCAGCCAGAAGAAAACGGAGCATGAACCGATTATGGATTTGCGCGGACAATTTGGCTCCATGAACTCCCTTGACGGCATTCGAATCCTCGACCTGTCCCGCATTCTCGCGGGGCCCTGGTGCACCCAGACCCTCGCCGACCTCGGCGCCGACGTCATCAAGATCGAACGTCCGGGCACGGGCGATGACACCCGCACCTGGGGCCCGCCCTTCCTCAAAGATGCGCAGGGACATGACACCGCGGAGGCGGCCTACTACCTGGGCTGCAACCGCAACAAGCGCTCGATCACCTGCGACATCGCGCAGCCCGCGGGACAGGCACTGATCCGCGAACTGGCCACGCACTGCGACGTTCTGGTGGAGAACTTCAAGGTAGGCGACCTGGCCCGTTATGGCCTCGATTACGCATCGCTGCGCAGCGTGAACCCGCGCCTCGTGTTCTGCAGCATTACCGGCTTCGGCCAGACCGGCCCCTACCGCGACCGCGCGGGCTACGACTACGCGGTGCAAGGCATGGGCGGGCTGATGAGCGTGACCGGCGAGCGCGACGACATTGGGGGCGGTCCGCAGAAAGTGGGCGTGGCTGTGGCTGACATGTTCACCGGCATGTATGCGGCGACGGCCATCCTGGCTGCGCTGCGCCACGCGGAGCGCAGCGGCGAGGGGCAGTACGTCGACATGGCGCTGCTCGACACGCAGGTCGCGATGCTGGCCAACCTGGGCGCGAACTATCTCGTGAGCGGCCAGGTGCCCGGCCGCGCGGGCAACGCGCACCAGAACATCGTGCCATACCAGGTGTTCGAGACGGCGCCTTCACCTGTGGGAAAGGACTACCTGATCCTTGCGGTGGGCAACGACAACCAGTTCGCGAAGTTCTGTGAAGCCGCAGGCCGGCCCGACATCGCCGCCGACGCGCGTTTCACCAAAAATGCTGACCGGGTGCGCAACCGCGCGGTGCTGGTACCGATGCTGGAGGAGATCGTCCGGCAGCGGCCCAAGGCGCAGTGGTTGCCGCAGCTCGAGGCGGCCAAGGTGCCTTGCGGCGCGATCAACAACCTGGAAGAGGTCTTTGCCGACCCTCAGGTCAACGAGCGCGGCATGGTCGGCACCTGGCAGCACCCGGTCCAGGAAGGGCTGCGCCTGGTGGCCAGCCCGATCCACATGAGCGCGACGCCGGTGCGAACCGATCTGCCGCCGCCGATGCTCGGCCAGCACACCGAGGAAGTCTTGCGCGAAGTGCTGGGCTGGGACAGCCACCGGATCGCCGGCGCCAGGGATCAGGGCGCCATTTGAAGCCGGACGGCACTCGACCCGCCGCCAGCGCGGAACTTGTGCTCGGCCGTAAAATCGGACCTTCATGCGCAGCAAACTCATCCTCGCGGCCGCCCTCGCCTGTGCAGCCCTCCTTTCGGGGTGCAACGACGAAGCGCCAGCATCGACCTTCGTACTGCTCGATGGCTCCAGCAAGACCACCGCCGACCTGAAGGGCAAGGTGACGCTGGTCAATTTCTGGGCGACCAGCTGCGTCACTTGCGTGGCCGAGATGCCCAAGGTGATCGCCACCTACGACAAGTACAAGGACAAGGGGTACGACACCCTGGCCGTGGCCATGAGCTACGACCCGCCCAGTTACGTCGTCAATTACGCGCAGACCCGCAAGCTCCCCTTCAAGGTGGCGATCGACAACACCGGCAAGGTGGCCAAGGCCTGGGGCGACGTGCAGCTCACGCCCACGACCTTCGTGGTGAACAAGCGCGGCGAGATCGTCAAGCGCTATGTCGGCGAGCCCAATTTCGTCGAGCTGCACCAGCTGATTGAAAAGCTGCTGGCCGAAGGCTGAAGCGCGCCGGGCGCAGTGCGCCGGAGGCGCTCACTGGTTCGTGAACGCGTCGTGGCACGCCTTGCAGGAATCCGCCGTGGCGCGATATTGCGTCTTGAGCGCGTCAAGGTTGCCGGTTTTCGCGGCGGCTTGCAGCTTGACGACCTCGCTTTGCATCTTCTCGGTCAGGTCCTTGAACTTCGCCTGCTCGGTCCAGATCGAGGCCTTCGCGTCGTTCTTGCCCACACCATTCGTGTCGGGCGTGAACGCCACGAAGGGCAGCTTCGACAGGGTGGCAATCAGGTCCGCGTTTTCGCCGGCGAGCTTGGGGTCGAAGGGGACCCGGCCGTTCGCCATCGCGCCGATGCGGCCGTAGAAGTGCGTCCCCATTGTGTACATCACGCTCTGGCGGTACTTGACGGCGTCTTCGGGCTTGCGGAACTGCGCAAGCGCCGGAAGTGACAGCAGCCCGGCAAGGGCGACGAGGGCAAGCTTCATGGATACCTTTCTAGATGGCTCAAATTATTGCTTAGTGCGATTTTGGTGCGGAAGTTCTGCGGCGGCACCGGTTCTGCGGGAAAACACCATGCGATCAAGGACGCCACAATCAGCAATGCCCATCACCAGAGACTGACCTTGCCCAACGACCACTCGCACAAAGTCCGCGTCTGGGACTTGCCCACACGGCTTTTCCACTGGTTGCTTGCAGCAAGTGCCGTCGGCATGCTGGTCACGGCCAAGATCGGCGGCAACGCGCTCGAGTGGCATGCGCGCCTGGGGTACTGCATTGGGGCGCTACTGATGTTCCGGCTGCTCTGGGGCGTGGCGGGCGGGCATTGGTCGCGCTTCGTCAGCTTCCCCCCTTCACCCAGCGCAGCATGGGTCTATCTGCGCGCCAGTCATCTGCAGCGCTCAGCGGGCCACAACCCCCTGGGTGCGCTCTCGATCTACGCAATGCTTCTGGGCTTCACCGCCCAGGTAGCCAGCGGCTTGTTCAGCGCTACCAAGGACGATTTCGCGGGGCCCTTGTCGGTGCTGGTCTCCAATCCCACCGCCCACGCTCTTACCGGGTACCACAAGAACATCGGCCAATCGCTGCTGATTGCGCTGGTGGTGCTGCATCTGGTGGCCATCGCCTGGCACGCCTGGCATGGCCGCAACCTGGTGGCGCCGATGATCTCGGGCGATGCGAAGTTCCCGGGCGATGTGCCCGCATCACGCGACGATGCGAGCAGTCGCTTACGCGCATTGGCTCTGCTGGCTTTGTGCAGCCTGGCGATGTGGGGCATTGTTTGGCTGGGCGGTTGAGGCACGTTCATGTTGTAACCGGACTGGCGCGGCGGTGCCGCGCCGCGCTAAACTGAAAGGCCGTCATTTCAGATGCTCGCGCTTGGACACTCCCTTACCGCTCGCTGAGCTGATTTCCCCGACTCACCCCGAAGAGATTGAAGCCACCCGCGCGCTGTTTCGCGAGTACGCGCAGGGCTTGGGCGTTGACCTGTGCTTCCAGAACTTCGAAGAAGAACTGGCCGGGCTGCCGGGCGACTACGCGCCGCCGCGCGGCGCGCTGTACCTCGCGCGGATCGCTGGCAAGAACGCGGGCTGTTGCGCGCTGCGGCCACTCGATACCGCCGACTACCCGAATGCGGCGGAGATGAAGCGCCTGTACGTGCGCCCGGCAGCGCGCGGCACCGGCCTCGGGCGCGAGCTCGCGCAGGCCGCGCTCGACGCCGCGCGCGAGGCGGGCTACAGCTGCGTGCTGCTCGACACGCTCGACGACATGGAAGCCGCGCGAAGCCTGTACGAAGGGCTGGGGTTCAGGGAGATCCCGCCCTACTATCACAACCCCATCGCGGGCGCCCACTACCTGAAGTGCGATCTCTAAAGGGCGATCAGCCCTTGGCTTGCGCAAGCATGGTCGCCGCATCGCTCACTTCGAACTTGCCCGGCGCCTCGACGTTGAGCGAAGCCACCTTCCCGTCCTTGACCAGCATCGAGTAGCGCGCGCTGCGCACGCCCATGCCCTTGCCGGTGAGGTCAAGGGTCAGCCCCGTGGCCTTGGCGAAATCGGCACTGCCGTCGCCCAGCATACGCACCTTGGTGCAGGTCTTCTGGTCGCGCGCCCAGGCGCCCATCACGAAAGCGTCGTTCACGCTCACGCACCAGATTTCGTCGACGCCCGCGTCCTTGAGTTCATCGAACTTCTCGACGTAGCCCGGCACATGCTTGGCCGAGCAAGTAGGAGTGAACGCACCGGGCAGCGCGAACAAGGCGATGGTCTTGCCCTTCGCTGCTTCGTCGGTCTTCACCGCATTGGGCCCGATGCTGCAGCCGTTGCCTTCGACTTCGGAATATTCCTGCAAGGTGACTGCGGGGAGCGTATCGCCGACTTTGATCATGTTGTCTCCGAAAATGAAAAACGGCCCACATTGTGAGCCGTTTTCGGGGGGAATGCAGCGAGTTGGATTAGACCGCGGCTGCCTTCTCGACCAGGCGGGTCGCCACCCAGGTCTTGGTCTTGGAGATCGGGCGGCTTTCGACGATCTCGATCACGTCGCCGGTGTGGTACTCGCCTTTTTCGTCATGGGCGTGGTATTTGGAACTCTTGGCAACGATCTTGCCGTACAGCTCGTGCTTGACACGGCGCTCGACCAGGACCGTCACGGTCTTGGCGCGCTTGTCGCTCACCACCTTGCCAATCAGGGTGCGCTTCAGGGAAGTCTTGGCTTCAGTCATGGTAGTCAATCCTTCCTTACTTTGCAGCAGCCTGGGACTCAGCCTGCTTCTGGGCCAGGATGGTCTTCGCGCGGGCGATGTCGCGGCGCGTATGGCGCAGCGTACCGGTGTTGGTGAGTTGTTGCGTGGCCTTCTGCATGCGCAGGCCGAAGTGAGCCTTCTGCAGCTCCTTCACTTCGTTCTGGATGCCGGCGACGTCTTTCTGGCGCAGTTCAGCAGCTTTCATTTTTTCATCACTCCTGAATTACTGGCCGATCATGCGGGCGACGAAGGTCGTGCGCAGCGGCAGCTTGGCGGCAGCCAGGCGGAATGCTTCGCGCGCGAGTTCTTCGGGCACGCCGACGATCTCGAACACGACCTTGCCCGGCTGGATTTCGGCCACGTAGTACTCGGGGTTGCCCTTGCCGTTACCCATCCGCACTTCGGCGGGCTTCTGGGAGATCGGCTTGTCGGGGAACACACGGATCCAGATGCGGCCACCACGCTTCACGTGGCGGGAAATCGCGCGGCGCGCGGCTTCGATCTGGCGGGCCGTCAGGCGGCCACGGTCCGTGCACTTCAGGCCGAAGTCACCGAATGCCACCGAGTTGCCCCGGGTGGCGAGGCCGGTGTTGCGGCCCTTCTGCTCTTTGCGATATTTGCGGCGAGCGGGTTGCAGCATGTTTACTCTCCTTTACCGTCTGCCGGCGTTGCAGCAGGCGCGGCTTTGCGGACGCGCTTAACGGTAGCTTTCGGTGCATCGGCACCTGGCGTTGCTTCGGCGGGCTTGTCGGTGCCGTCTACCGGCGCGACATTGCCCGCTCCAGCGGATGCGGGGGTGGCGGGGCCGCGACGGGTGGTCGGCGGACGGCGGTCACCTGACGGAGCGCCCGGACGGCCATCGCGGCGCGGACCCCGCGGGCCACGGCGCTCTTCGCCTTCGGGGCGCGGCGTCGAGTCCAGCGAAGGCGCGTCGTTGCGGCCCAGCGTGTCACCCTTGTAAACCCAGACCTTGACGCCGATGACGCCGTAGGTGGTCTTGGCTTCGGAAAAGCCGTAGTCGATGTCGGCGCGCAACGTATGGAGCGGCACGCGACCTTCGCGGTACCACTCGCAACGGGCGATTTCGATGCCGTTCAGGCGGCCCGACGACATGATCTTGATGCCTTGCGCGCCCAGGCGCATCGCGTTCTGCATGGCGCGCTTCATGGCGCGGCGGAACATGATGCGCTTTTCGAGCTGCTGGGTGATCGAGTCGGCGATCAGCTGGGCATCGACTTCGGGCTTGCGCACTTCCTCGATGTTCACTGCCACCGGCACGCCCAGGCGCTTGGCCAGTTCTTTCTTAAGCGCTTCGATGTCTTCGCCTTTCTTGCCGATCACCACGCCCGGACGTGCCGAGTAGATGGTGATGCGTGCGTTCTTGGCGGGGCGCTCGATCAGGACGCGCGAGACGGCTGCGTTCTTCAGCTTGGTCTTGAGGTAGTCGCGAACCTTGATGTCCTCGGCGAGCATGCCGGCGAAATCACGGTTGTTGGCGTACCAGCGGCTGGCCCAGTTGCGGCTGACCGAAAGGCGAAAGCCGGTCGGATGGATTTTTTGTCCCATATGTCTTCAGCCTCTTAGTTGCCAACAGTCAAGTACACGTGGCACGTGGGCTTGACGATACGGTTGCCGCGGCCTTTGGCGCGCGCGGTGAAGCGCTTCAGGGATGCACCCTGCTCGACGTAGATGGTCTTGACCAGCAAATCGTCGATGTCGGCGCCGTCGTTGTGCTCGGCGTTCGCGATCGCGGACTCCAGCACCTTCTTGATGATGCCGGCGGCCTTCTTCTGCGTGAACTCGAGCGTGTTGAGGGCCTGGTCCACCTTCTTGCCGCGGATCAGGTCGGCAACGAGCCGGCCCTTGTCGACCGACAGACGGACGCCCCTAAGGACTGCACGTGTTTCTGACATGGTCTTTTCCTTACTTCTTCTGGACTTTTTTGTCCGCGGGATGGCCCTTGAAGGTGCGCGTCAGGGCGAATTCGCCCAGCTTGTGGCCCACCATCTGGTCGGTGATATAGACCGGCACGTGCTGCTTGCCGTTGTGCACGGCGATCGTGAGCCCGATGAACTCGGGCAGGATCATGGAGCGACGCGACCAGGTCTTGATCGGCTTCTTGTCCTTGTGGGTCACCGCCCGGTCGGCCTTGGCCACCAGGTGATGATCGACGAACGGACCTTTTTTGAGTGAGCGAGTCATTGAGCCAGCCCCTTATTTCTTGCGACGCGACACGACCATGACCTGGGTGCGCTTGTTGTTGCGGGTGCGGTAACCCTTGGTCAGGTTGCCCCACGGATCGACAGGATGGCGGCCTTCGCCGGTCTTGCCTTCGCCGCCGCCGTGCGGGTGGTCCACCGGGTTCATCACCACGCCGCGAACGGTC
>JBKJOM010000054.1:0-8486 GCA_046595775.1 Ramlibacter sp.
AGCCAAGCCGCTCGGCAAATCCGTGCGGCGCCTGTGGCTGCAGTCGATGACGCCTCAAGCCATTCGCGACGGCTTCGATGCGCTGCGCAGCGACAAGCAGATGGCCGGCCTGGCCGATGCCGCACGCTCCCGCTCCGAAGCCGACTGGCTGGTGGGCATCAACGGCACCCGCGCCATGACCGCCTTCAATTCGCGCGACGGGGGCTTCTTCCTCACCACCGTGGGGCGAGTGCAAACGCCCACGCTCGCCGTGGTGGTCGAGCGGGAAGAGCAAATCCGCAAGTTCGTGAGCCGGGACTACTGGGAGATTCACGCGTCCTTCCTGGCTGAGGCCGGCGAGTACCCGGCCAAGTGGTTCGACCCCAAGTGGAAGAAGGACCCGGACGACGCTGAGCAAAAAGCGGATCGGGTCTGGTCGCAAAGAGAGGCGGTGGAGATCGCCGATGCGGTGCGTGGCAAAGCGGCGACGGTTACGGAAGAGTCCAAACCCACCACACAGGCTTCGCCGCAGCTGTTCGACCTCACGTCCCTGCAACGCGAAGCCAACGGGCGCTTCGGCTACTCGGCCAAGACGACGCTCGCGCTCGCGCAATCTTTATATGAGCGCCACAAGGCGCTGACCTATCCGCGTACCGATTCGCGCGCGCTGCCCGAGGACTACCTGCCCGTGGTGAAGGACACGATGGGCATGCTGGCCACGAGCGGCATGAAGCATCTTGCGCCGTATGCCCAGCAGGCCATCGATGAGAGTTACGTCAAGCCGAGCAAGCGCATCTTCGACAACGCGAAGGTCAGCGATCACTTCGCGATTATTCCAACGTTGCAGGCACCGAGCGGCTTGTCCGATGCCGAACAGCGGCTCTACGACCTGGTGGTGAAGCGCTTTCTGTCGGTGTTCTTTCCGAGCGCCGAATTCATGGTCACCACCCGCATCTCGCAGGCGGTGGGCCACAGCTTCAAGACCGAGGGCAAGGTGCTGGTCAAACCGGGCTGGCTCGCCATCTGGGGCAAGGAAGCCGCCGAAGAAGTGACGGACGCCAAGGAGGGCGACAAGGGCCAGAGCCTGGTGCCGGTCAAGGCCGGCGAGATGGTGCGCGCGGAAACCGTGGAGTCCAAGGGATTGAAGACCCGACCGCCGGCGCGCTATTCAGAAGCCACCCTGCTGGGCGCGATGGAAGGCGCCGGCAAGTTCGTCGAAGACGACGAGCTGCGCGAAGCCATGCAGGAAAAGGGCCTGGGCACGCCGGCCACGCGTGCCGCGATCATCGAAGGTCTGATCAACGAGAAGTACATGTACCGCGAAGGCCGGGAACTGATACCGACGGCAAAGGCTTTCCAGCTCATGACGTTGCTGCGTGGCTTGGGCGTGGAGGAGCTTTCCAAACCCGAGCTCACCGGCGATTGGGAATACAAGCTTGCACAGATGGAGCACGGCAAGCTCTCGCGCGCCGCTTTCATGCTCGAAATCGCGGAGATGACCAAGCGGATCGTCAAGAAGGCGAAGGAGTACGACCGCGACACCGTCCCCGGCGACTACGCGACGCTCTCGACCCCGTGCCCCAATTGCGGCGGTGTGGTGCAGGAGAACTACCGGCGCTACACCTGCATGGGCAAACCGAAGTCCGACGCTTGCGGCTTTTCCTTCACCAAGATTCCGGCGGGCCGCGCTTTCGAACTGGCTGAAGTGGAAACCTTTTTGCGCGACAAGAAGATCGGCCCACTCGAAGGCTTCCGATCCAAGGCGGGCTGGCCCTTCACAGCGGAGATCGCGCTCAAGTTCAATGAGGAAGACAAGAACTGGAAACTCGAATTCGATTTCGGCAACGCGGACGACCCCGCGCTGACGGGCGAGATCGTGGACTTCTCGGGTCAGGAAGCGCTGGGCGTTTGTCCCAAGTGCGGCGGCCGCGTCTTCGAGCTCGGCGCCAACTTCCTCTGCGAGCGGGCGGTGCCCACGGCGGCGCAGGGCACGCCGAGCTGCGACTTCAAGAGCGGCAAGATCATCTTGCAGCAACCTGTCGCGCGCGAGCAGATGAGCAAGCTGCTCGCGACCGGCAAGACCGACTTGCTGGACAAGTTCGTTTCGATGCGCACGCGCCGCGCATTCAAGGCCTTCCTCGCCTGGGACCAGGAAGCGGGCAAAGTGAACTTCGAGTTCGAGCCGCGGGCGAGCAAATTCCCGCCGCGCAAGACACCCGCCGGCAAGATACCGGCAGCGAAGGAACCGGCAGCGAAGTACGGGGCAGCTGCGAAAGGCCCGGCCGCCAGGAAGTCCGCCGCCAAGAAAGTGCCGGCGAAGAAGGCCGCGGCACCCAAAGCGCCGCGCAAGACCGGCGCGGGTCTGAAGCCCAGTGCGGAGTTGGCGGCGGTCATCGGCGCCGAACCAGTCGCGCGTACCCAGGTCATCAAGAAGCTGTGGGACTACATCAAAGCCAACGGTTTGCAGGATGCGACCAACAAGCGCGCGATCAATGCGGATGCGAAGCTCCTGCTTGTCTTTGGCAAGCCGCAAGTCACCATGTTCGAACTCGCCGGCATCGTCGGCAAGCACCTGTCACCGTGACGTCATGCCCACCGCCGCCACACTCAAGCGATTCATCGCGCGCGTCGAATCCAACGCCCACGTCGAAGCTATCCAGGAGTTCTACACCGATGGCGCCTCGATGCAGGAGAACATGGCGCCGCCGCGCGTTGGCCGCGATGCGCTGGTCGCGCACGAAGCCGCCGCCCTGGCGCGCGCCGCTTCGGTGAAGTCGACTTGCGTGCATCCGGCGTTCCTCGACGGCGACCACGTCGTCATCCGGTGGATCTTCGAATTCACCTGGAAGGACGGCAGCACCGGCCGCATCGAGGAACTGGCGTACCAGCGCTGGGAGGGCGAAAAGATCGCGCAGGAGCAGTTCTTCTACGACCCGAAACAGTTCATTCCCAAGCCGGCATGAACGGGTGGCGCGCTACTTCCGGCCCGCGCGCTACTTCCCCGCCGCACCCTGCCGAGCCAGATGCACTTGGTGCAGGGTAATCTTGCGCACCTCCGCCTGAGCATGAACACTCTCCGCCACCTAGCACTCGACGTCCTGCTCCAAAGCGATCCCGCCGCGAAGGCAAGCCGCGCTTCCGCGCTGCCGCTGTCCGGCCCTGCCGGCGAGCGGGAAATCCTCAGCGAGCCACCGGGCCTGCCCATGCGACCAGCGCGCCCACAGCTTGTTCCGCACACCGATTTGAAGCAACGGTCACTCAAGACGCCCGAAGGGCACGCGGGGTTGCTCCATGCGGTCGCGCATATTGAATTCAACGCCATTGATTTGGCAGCTGATGCGGTCTGGCGGTTTGCCGACATGCCGGATGCCTACTACCGTGATTGGGCGCAGGTCGCGCGTGAGGAGGCTTACCACTTCGGGCTTCTGGCCACCCGGCTGAATGAACTGGGTTACGCGTATGGAGACTTCCCTGCCCACAACTCGCTGTGGGAGATGGCAGAGAAGACGAAAGACGATGGCTTGGCGCGTATGGCACTGGTGCCGCGCACCCTCGAGGCGAGGGGACTCGACGCATCACCCCCCATGCGAGCCAAGCTGGCGAGCATAGGAGATGCCCGGAGCGCCGAGATTCTCGACATCATTTTGCGAGACGAGATTGGCCATGTCGCCGTTGGCAACAAGTGGTATGCCTATGCTTGCGGTGAGCGGGGCCTTGATCCAGTCGCGACCTATCCGGTCCTGGCAGAAAGATACGGAGCCCCTCGGCTTCGAGGGCCGTTCAATTTCGCTGCCCGACGTGCGGCCGGCTTTAGCGAGGATGAACTTCGGAATCTGGCTACCTGATCCGTTGGACCTCCAACCGCATCCTCGGCGAGAGAAATGATCTCGTCTTTCATTGCGATCTTGTCTACCTACGGCAGGGACGCGAGCTCACTTCAATTGCTTTTGCCCAAATAGCGCCTGGACCAGTCGCTCGGCCTCACGCAGACCTTCGTCAGTGAAATTAACTGACTTGGCTTTGCCTTCGGGGTCTGTGATGTACCCCTTCTCGTGCAGCCGTGCCATGGCATCCCAATCGAATGACTTCCATGCCCGAAATTTGTCATGCAAGCCCAGGTGCAGCAGCGCCAAGACCGCGTCGTCGATTCGATCCTCGTCGAGTTTCATGATCGCACCTTCCAGTCATGGAATGAAGACACGCCGAAGGCCGCTCGGTAAGAGTGTCGACTAAAGCGATGCAAGCTCCTTTTCCGTGTCGAGCGACCTGTTAGCCTGCGTCACCCGTCTCGCCCTTTGCCAGCGCGGCGAGCCAGTATGCATCCGCTTCATCGCAAGCGACGAACATGCGGAACATGACATCCTGTCACCAGGCCGCAGCATCCACAAACGCCCTGATATCAGCCGCGGCCAGCGCGAGAGAAGCAGCACTCTTCGGATGGGTGATTCGATCGCGGATCTTCACGGCAGTGCGCATCGCCTGCCAACCGGCACCTGAATGATCCGGCTCGAATTCCGCGCCATGGTTTTTGACGTAGCAGCGGATAGAGAAGAGGAGACTCTCCGGGAACTTGAGATATTGTTGATTTGCACGGATGCGCCCCTGCTCGTCGGGAGTAAGGCGCGCTCGGCGTACGGAGTCCTTCTCTGCTCCGAATACTCCGCAGCTTCCGTAAGGTCCGCGTGCAGCGCACTCCAGAGCGCCTTCAGTTCTGCGACGGCTTCCGTGCGTGTCATAGCAGGCTAACGTAGACGCAAGCGCCGCTCAAGGGCGCGACCGAAGGAAACGAACGCCCTTGGCGTCCGTGTTGACGGCTTTGTTCAATTGCAAGCGCTCACGCCAGCGCTTCCCTGACCACTTCGGGGTGGCGCCTGGCGATGCGAATCAGCGTCTGCGCCGCGCCCGATGGTGCTCGTCGTCCCTGCTCCCACTCTTGCAGAGTCCGCTTGGAGATACCAAGAGCCTCCGCAAACTGGCTCTGCGACAGTCCAGAGGCCTGCCGCGCTTCCGCAACTTCGGTGAGTTCCACGCGCGTAACACGGGCGGCTTTCCCCGCTTTCATCTCGCGAACCGATTGCAGCAGCTTCAGACCAAGCGCTTCGCCAGGTCCCACTTTCGATTTCACCCGACTAGCCATTTTCAATCTCCTCACGAACTGCCTTGAGCAGATGACCTGGAATGTTGTCTTGTTCCGATTTGGCGTAAACCACCAATAACCATATCTCGCCGGCAGCGGTGCGCACAAAGTAAATTACCCGCGCCCCACCGCGCTTGCCCATGCCGGCCCGAGACCATCGCACTTTCCGACAGCCACCGCTGCCCGGAACAACGGCTCCGGCTTCCGAATTGACGCCGAGCCACTCGAAGAACGCCATGCGCTCTTCTTCATTCCATAGCTTGTCTGCGTCAGCAGCAAATGTCGGAGTCTCGATGAGCGTAAGCACACATCAACTATACGTCAAAGACGGATATGTGGAAAGAGGCCTTTGCGATTGAACGTTAGACTTGACCGGAAAACAACCGAAGCGGCGAAGCCGCAGCCTGCAGTTGTTTTTTGTGTCGAGCGAATTGTTCGACCTCACCCGCCGATCCTCCGAGTCACTACAAATACTTCGACGGCGCCCATAGAGCACTCCTGTGACGAAGCATCGCTTACGGTCAGCACTTGGATCGGTTCTGCGCTGACCTGAGGAAGTGAGATGCGGTGCACCTGCCGGTACAGATCTTTGCCGAGGCGCTGGGACGCTACCTGTTTGACAGAGACTCGATCGTGGACGGTCTTGTAGTTGTGCGTGAGACCAGTGTTCTTCAAGTGCACGAAAGCCATTGCTGCGGCCCAGTTGTTTGGGCCATCGCATTTTGGGTCAGCCCATACAGCACGGCGAGTGCTGCGAGGGTGATCACCACGGTAGCGTGCAAGACGATTCGCATGGGTCTAATGTAGAAATGACCGGACCACCAACACCTGCGGCGAAGCCGCCTCCTGCTGTTGTGGGTCCGTGTTTGACATGTTAAGCCTCATGACTCGGACCTCAGCGGATTTGGTCGTCATAGAGCAAGTTAACTTTGCCGAACCCACAGTTCTGCAAACCGACCGTTTGTTGCCGATTTTGCTGAAATTCATCACGTATGGTGCTACGTAAGGCGGCTTGTTGGTCTGAACCATTCGACTCTGCGTCGCCTGCGCATCACGCCTGAGCCCATTTGCCTCAATCTTCTTGTAAGTGTCGAAGATGCTGTCGGTCATATTTACCTTGAGTTTTTTCAACGGAATGTCTTGGATCGGTTGGTCCGTCCAAACGCCATTCGAGAATTTCTTCAAAAAATAGGGAGGGTCGGGACACCGGTACGTGCTGTCGCTGCTCCCCCATATTGTCTTAAGCACCAGGAAGACTTGCCCGATTGACATGTTATCCCTCAGCGCGCTATTTGAAGACACGACCGTCTCCCTTTTGCGCGAACAGCTTGCCTTCCACAATTTCCCCCGCGCGCAACGTATATGGGAGGAACACGACAACAGAGTAGCCGTCGCGATGGTCAAGAGCCACGGCTATGGCGTCCGACTTCAGGCCGGTGGAAGGATCGATGACGCGCACGTCGTCGTGTCAACGATAAGAACGGTGAAGTGGAGTCGACGGAAGTCTTGCAGTTTGTGCCCAAAGTCAATGCATGAACTTGCCGTCGCGGCCCACGGTCGTCACGTCGATGTAGCTGGAACCGATGTGGTCGGTGGGGCTGTAGCGCACCGCGAATCCGCCCATATCCCAGTCGCGGATCGATTCCAGTCCGGCGATGAGGCCATCGCGCGTGGGCGCTCGCCCCGCACGCTTGAGGCCTTCGACGAAGACCTTGGCTGTGAGGAAGCCTTCCATGCTGGAAAAGTCGTAGTCCTTCTGACCGGCTTCGCCCATGGTGCGCTGGTATTCGCGCACGATAGGAATCGATGAGCCGAAGGGGAACGGGACCACTTGCGAGACGACGACGCCGGCGCTTGCGGGGCCGAGTTCGTCCGCAAGCGCTTTCGCGCCGACAAAACTCACATTGAAGAACTGCCCGCCGAAACCCTTGGCGCGCGCCTGCTTGATGAACGCGGCGCATGACTTGTACGCGCTGATCTGCACGATCGCTTCGGGCTTCGCCGCCAGAATCGTTTCCAGCGACTTGGCGACGTCGACGGTATTGCGCTCGACAGTGCCGGTCGCCACCGGCGTGAGCTGACGCCGCGCCAGCGCGCGCTGCACGCCGTCGAGCCCGGTCTTGCCGTACGCGTCGTTCTGGTAGAACACGGCGATGTTCTTTAGCCCCAGGCTGGTCAGGTGCTGCACGATGCGCTCGGTCTCATTGAAATAACTGCCGCGCACGTGAAACACCTGGCGGTTGAACGGATTGCGCAAGGCCTCGGCACCGGTGAACATGCCCACCAGCGGCACTTTGGCTTCGGTGAGAATCGGCACCGCAGCGAGGCCGGTCGGCGTGCCCACCGATCCGATGAGGGCGAAGACGCGGTCCTCCTCGATCAGCGCTTTCACCGCCGCTTTCGATTTTTCGGGCTCATAGCCGTCATCGCGCTTGACGAGCTTCAGCTGACGCCCGTTGACCCCGCCCTGCGCATTCACCGCCTTGAAGTAGGCTTCGATGCCAACATTCAGCCGCTCACCGAGCTGCGCGGCCGGTCCGGAGAACGCCGCGAACTGCCCAACAAGGACCTGCCGCTCGGTGACGCCGGTCTCGGCGCGACCGAGGCCAGGTGCCAGGGCGCCAAACCAACATACCAAAAGCAGGAGCCGACGGCGCTGCCGTACTGAAAATCCCATCGATCCCTCCGATCAATCGTCTGCAGCTGTACCGTAACCCGATCATGGGCATGATGCAAGCGCTTAGCTTCTTAAGAGACTCGCATCACTTCGGCAGAGCAAAGAAGTAGCGGCTCCCATGTGCGCAGGCGGGTAAGCTTGCGAAGTGAACCAACTCCCCCACGTCCACGAGCGCCTGTGTGCGGCCGGGGCCAAGCCCCGCCATGCGCAGCGCGTGCTGCGCCTCTGGTCCCAGGCATTGCCGCAAGACAGCGGCCACCGCAAGCTGGACGACTTCCTGCCCAGGACTTTGCGCGACGCCTTGCCCGGCATCACCGCAGATCTTGAGGGATTGGCCCGCATCGTCTCCAGGCATCCCGGCCAGGACGGCTCGGAGCGTTTGCTGTTGCGGCTCGCGGACGGCCAGGCGTGCGAGAGTGTGCTGCTGCCGCGGGGTGGCCTGTGCGTGTCGACCCAGATCGGGTGCGCAGTCGGCTGCCGCTTTTGCATGACGGGCAAGGACGGACTCGTGCGCCAGATTGGCAGCGCTGAAATCGTGGCGCAGGTCGTGCTGGCCCGCACGCTGCGTCCGGTGCGCAAAGTGGTCTTCATGGGAATGGGCGAGCCCGCGCACAACCTCGCCAACGTGATGGACGCGATCGACCTGCTTGGCACCCTCGGCAACATCGCCCACAAGAGCCTGGTGTTCTCCAC
>JBKJOM010000063.1:0-4160 GCA_046595775.1 Ramlibacter sp.
GCCGTTCAACGATGTGGCGGAAGCGATCCTGAACAACCTGCGGATCGATTCGACCCAGTCGGGCGGGGGCTTGAGTGCGCAGCAATGGGCTGGCGAGGGAAGACTCGAATACATCCCTTTCCCCGAGGCGCTGCGCGGCAAATACCAGTGCTTCACGCAAGCGGACCTGACCCGGCTGCGCGATGCCGGATGCGACCACAAGTTCGCCGATGTCCGGCAAGGCGTCAGCGCATACGTTTCCTGGCTGGAGCAGCAGGCGGCCGGCAACTGAGTCCCGTCAACCGCGGGAGCGGTGACGGCGTTATCTGACGACCACTACCCTGAGGAGCGTTCCGTGATCAAGAAAATCCTGGCCATCCTGGCCATGTTGTACGCCGCGGCTTCGTTCGCCGCCGTTGACGTGAACAAGGCTACCGCGGCCGAACTCGATGGCATCAAGGGCATTGGCCCGGCCATCTCGACCAAGATCATCGATGAGCGCAAGAAGGGCAGCTTCAAGGATTGGAAAGATTTCATCGACCGCGTCAAGGGCGTGGGCGAAGGCAACGCCGTCAAGTTTTCCGCCGAGGGCCTCACCGTGAACGGTTCGGGCTTCAAGGGCGTTGCCGCCGCACCTTCCAGGAAGGAAGAAAAGGCTGCTGCCGCTCCTGCAAAAGCTGCCGCCGCATCCGCTCCGGCCATGAAGGACGAAAAGAAGGACGCCAAGGCCGAGGCCAAGGCGAAGAAGGCAGCTGAGAAAAAGGCCAAGGCCGAAGAGAAGGCCAGGAAGTCAGAAGAAGCCAAGGCCAAGAAAGAGGCCGACAAGAAGGCCAAGGCTGACGCAAAGATGGCCAAGGAAGCCAAGCCCGCCGCCAGCGCAGCGAAGCCGGCGGCCAGCGCAGCGAGCGCCAAGAAGTAAGCAGCTCGCATTGCTCACGAAGGAAAACCCGCCGCGGCGGGTTTTTTCATGGGCGGTTCAGTGCAGCTTGGCGCTGAGGCTTGCGCCACCCCACCGCGAAACAAGGGAGTCAGCGCGTTGATGCGCCGGGTCGCCTTGACCTGCCCCAGGTCTTGCGCGATGAAGAGGTAGATCTCGGGGCGCAGCACCCAGAGCTCAACGCCCCTGGAGCCAGTCGGCGACCGGCACGGCATCGGTCCTCAGGGCTTGCCGAACCCGCCGCCTCCCGGCGTGTGGATCTCGAAGATGTCACCCGGCTGCATCTCGGCCTGGCCGATGTGCCCGAGTTCCTGCTCGTCGCCGTTGGCTCGCACAACCCGGTTGATGCCCACGCGCCCCGGTTCGCCCCCGGCCATGCCGAAGGCCCCGTGCTTGCGGCCGTTCGACAGGATGCTGGCCGTCATCGCCTCGAGGAATCGCACGCGCCGCACGCCGCCGTCGCCGCCCTTCCACTGGCCAGCGCCACCCGAGTCCTCGCGGATCTGGTAGCTCTCCAGGCGCACCGGGAAGCGGAACTCGAGAACCTCGGGGTCGGTAAGCCGCGAGTTGGTCATGTGGGTCTGCACGACGCTCGTGCCGTCAAATCCATTGCCGGCACCCGAGCCCCCAGAAATCGTCTCGTAGTACTGGTGACGGTCGTTGCCGAATGTGAAGTTGTTCATCGTGCACTGGCTCGCGGCCATCACGCCCAGCGCGCCGTATAGCGTGTTCGTGATGCAGGTCGACGTCTCCACATTACCGGCCACCACCGACGCCGGCGGGTTCGGGTTGAGCATCGAGCCGGGCGGGATGATCACCTTCAGTGGCTTCAGGCAGCCGGCGTTCAGCGGAATCTCGTCATCGACCAGCGTGCGGAACACGTACAGCACCGCCGCCATGCACACAGCCGTGGGCGCGTTGAAGTTGTTCTCCTGCTGGGCCGATGTGCCGGTGAAGTCGATCTCGGCGCTGCGCCGGGCCGCGTCGACGCGGATCGCCACCTTGATCTGCGCGCCGTTGTCCAGCGGCAAGGTGAACTGGCCGTCCTTCAGCTTGGTGATGACGCGCCGCACCGACTCTTCGGCGTTGTCCTGTACGTGCCCCATGTAGGCCTGCACCACGTCCAGGCCAAACTGCTCGACCATCTTGCGCAACTCCTGCACGCCCTTCTCGTTGGCTGCGATCTGCGCCTTGAGGTCGGCCATGTTCTGCTCGGGGTTGCGCGAAGGGTACTTGCCACTGCGCAAGAGCTCCAGCATCTCATGCTCGCGCAGCACGCCGCGGTCGACCAGCTTCACGTTGTTGATCTGCACGCCCTCTTCCTCGATCAGCGTCGAGAAAGGCGGCATCGAACCCGGCGTGATGCCGCCGATGTCGGCGTGGTGCCCACGCGAACCCACGTAGAACAGCGGTTTGTCCATCGCGCCGGCACCCAGGTACACCGGCGTGATCACGGTGACATCGGGCAGGTGCGTGCCGCCGTGGTACGGGTCGTTCAGCACGTACACGTCACCCGGCGACATGCGCCCCGCGTTTTCGCGAATCACGGTCTTGATGCTCTCGCCCATCGAGCCCAGGTGCACCGGCATATGCGGCGCGTTGGCAATGAGGTTGCCGTGGGCATCGAACAATGCGCACGAGAAGTCCAGCCGCTCCTTGATGTTGACCGAGTAGGCGGTGTTTTGCAGTTGCAGGCCCATCTGCTCTGCAATGTTCATGAACAGGTTGTTGAACACTTCCAGCAGCACCGGGTCGACGCGCGTGCCGGCGGCGAAGCGTTGCGTGCGCGGCACCCGGCGGTCCAGCACGATGTGGTCCAGCGCAGTGAGCTGGCCTTCCCAGCCTGGCTCGATCACGGTGGTGGCGTTCTTCTCCGCGATAATTGCCGGCCCCGGGATGATGTCACCGGCGCGCAGGTCCTCGCGTACCACCAGCGCGGCATCGTGCCACTGCCCCCCCGAGTACATGCGCACGGTTTCGCGACGCGGCACCTCCCGCATGTCGTGTACGGGCTGGCGCGGTTCGGCGGGCGCATCGCCCGCGACCACAGCCTCAACCGACACGGCCTCCACCATCATGCCCTTGCCCTGCATCAGGAAGGCGAAGCGCTGGCGATACGCCTTCTCGAAGCCATCGATGATGGCTTCGAGATCGCCGAAAGGCACGACCAGCGCCGAGTCGCTGCCTTGGTAGCGCACATGCACGCGGTGATGCACAACCACCCGGCCGGAGCTGGCCTGCTGCTTTTCCAGTTCCGCCTGGGCCGCCGAGCCTAGCGCGTCCAGGCGCTCGGCCACCATCGGCAAAGACTGCTGGCTGAGCGGCAGCTCGATCGCTTCCTCGCGGATCACGTTCTGGTCGGCCAGGCCCATGCCGTAGGCCGAGAGCACACCGGCCAGCGGGTGCACGAAAACCCGGCTCATGCCCAGCGCGTCGGCCACCAGGCAGGCATGTTGCCCACCCGCACCGCCAAAGCACTGCAGCGTGTAGCGCGTGACGTCGTAGCCGCGCGCCACCGAAATCTTCTTGATCGCGTTGGCCATCTGCTGCACGGCGATGTTGATGAATCCCTCGGCCACCACCTCGGCGCTGCGGCCGGTGCGGCCCGCGAGCTCATTGAACTTCGCCTGCGCGGCTTCGTAGCTGAGCGCTTCGTCGGCCTTGGGGCCGAACACCTTCGGAAAGTAGCGCGGCTGGATCTTGCCGACCATCACGTTCGCGTCGGTCACGGCCAGCGGCCCGCCCCGGCGATAGCTCGCCGGGCCCGGGTTGGCGCCGGCGGTTTGCGGCCCGACGCGGAAGCGCGAACCATCGAACTCCAGGATCGAGCCACCGCCCGCCGCCACGGTATGGATGCTCATCATCGGCGCTCGCATGCGCACGCCAGCGACCTGCGTTTCGAACTCGCGCTCGAACTCACCCGCGTAGTGCGACACGTCGGTGGAGGTGCCGCCCATGTCGAAGCCAATCACTTTCGGATGGCCGCCCAGTTGCGCTGTTCGCGCCATGCCGACAATCCCGCCGGCCGGGCCCGAGAGGATCGCGTCCTTGCCCTGGAAGGCGTGCGCATCCGTCAGACCGCCCGAAGACTGCATGAAGAACAACTTGACGCCCGGCATCTCGGCGGCCACCTGTTCAACATACCGGCGCAGGATGGGGGACAGGTAGGCATCGACCACCGTCGTGTCGCCCCGGCTGACGAACTTCATCATCGGGCTGGTACCGTGCGAGGTGCTCACCTGCG
>JBKJOM010000143.1:0-10163 GCA_046595775.1 Ramlibacter sp.
CGAGCAGTAATCGCTGTCGTCATCGTCTTCCCAGTTCTTCATGAAGATCGCGACCACGTCCCAGCCCTGCTGCTTGAGCAGGTGCGCAGTCACGGCGGAGTCAACGCCCCCGCTCAGACCCACGACGACGCGAGGCTTGTTTCCCATATGTGAGATTATCCCAGTGCTGGTTCAACCGAATGCTCTACAGGCCCACCACACCGCCGTTTCCGCGCCAGCGGCTGTCCCCATCCGGGATGGCGACTGCGACCGCAATCCACGTGGGACTGCTGTGGCTGCTGCTTCAGTACTCGCCGCTGGCGCCGACGATCCGTTACGTCGTGTACCAGTATGCGAAGCCGATCAGCCCGCAGGCCACCACGTCGTCCAGCCGGGCCATCACCGTGCGGCCCACGGTGCAGGGCCAGAGCGAGAGTCCCACGATCTTCTCCAACACGCCCGACTCGAGTGTGCCGCTGAAGACGACCACGCAGCTGCCCGATACGCTGCAGACCAAGCAGCCGGTGCCGGGGCCACGCGAGGCAGCACCCGCCCCCGCGCCTGAGCCGCAACCCACTGCTGCGGCGGAACCCGCACCGGCCCCGGTCCCCACGCCCCCTGAGCCGGTACCTGTGCCCGCTCCCTCGCCGGTCGAGGTGCCCGCGCCCGCACCGGTGCCGGTCCCCGCACCTGCCCCCGTTCCCGTGCCCGCCCCGGCGCCCGTGCCTGTGCCCGCACCTGCGCCGGCCCCAGTCCCTGCGCCGCCTGCGCCTGTGCCTCCTGCGCCCGCACCGCCCGCCCCCACGCCGCCCGCACCTCCGGCCCCGGCGCCGCCCGCACCCAGCCCGCCCGCACCCGTGCCTCCTGCGCCTGCGCCACCAGCTCCCGTTGCGCCACCGACGCCCGCGCCGCCTGCGCCTGCTCCTCCAGCGCCAGCGCCCCCGGCACCTCCCGCACCCGCGCCTGCCGCACCAGCGCCTTCGCAGAGGCTGCAGGGCCCGGTGGTCGATGTGCCTGTCCAGCCCGGCTCGCCCGGCGCTTCGACTGCCACCCCGGTCATCGTGGGGCCGCCCGGCGGTGGCGGCTCGGGCCCGCCGAGCCCGGTGCCCGGCGGCGCTGGTGCGCCCGCGCCGCGCTCCGGCTTGCCACCCGCGCCGGCGGTGGTGCCGACCCTCCCGCCGCATCCCGGGCCGTTCCGTGTGCAGCCGCAGCGCAGCCTGTCCGAAATGGCCAACGAGCAGCTGCGCCGGCCCAGGAAGGATCCGCTTGCCGAAAGCATGGAGAACGCCGCCGTCGACGATTGCCTGAAACCAGGCAAGGACCCGATGGCCGGTGGCCTGCTCAACGCGCCGATCGCCCTGGCGCGCGCTCTGGGTGGGCGTTGCCCCAAGTAGCGCGAGTCGTCAATCGCAGTAGCATGCTTACGTGCGCTGCCCGGCCGCGCGAAAATCATCCGAAGGATTCCCGATGAACAAGAGGCAACTGCTGCGCGCCAGCGCCGTCTTTGTGCTGCTGCCTTTCCTGGCGCACGCGCAGGACTTCCCGCCGAAGAAGTCCGTGACCATGATGGTGGGCTTCGCGCCCGGAGGTGCAGCCGACGCGGCGGCACGGCTCATCGCCAGGAAGCTGGGCGAAAACATCGGCCAGTCGGTGATCGTCGACAACAAGGCCGGCGCCGGCGGCAACATCGCGCACCAGCTCACGGCCAACGGCCCCACCGATGGCTCGCTGATCCTGTTGGGCTCGGTCGGGCCGCTCACGATCGCCCCGCACATGATGAAGGTGCCGTACGACCCATTCAAGGACCTCGCGCCGCTGTCCGGAGGCGTGCACTTCCCGAACGTGCTGGTGGTCAACTCGGCGTCGGGCATCAAGTCGCTGGCGGACTTCGTGGCGGCCGCAAAGAAGTCGCCGGGCAACGTCACCTACGCTTCCACCGGTCCGGGTTCGGCCTCGCATCTCACCGGCGAATTGTTCGCTGTGCGCATCGGCGCCGAGATGACGCACGTGCCCTACCGCGGCGGCGCGCCCGCGATGCAGGACCTGCTGGCCAGCCGCTTCACCGGCTATTTCGCGGCGCCACCGACTGCGCTGCCGCACATCGAAAGCGGAAAGCTCACGCCACTGGCCACCACGGGCCTCACGCGCCCCGCCTACATGCCCAACGTGCCGACCGTGGCCGAGTCGGGCTTGCCCGGCTTCCAGGCGTTGAACTGGTATGCCTTCGTCGCGCCTTCGAAGACGCCGACGCCGATCCTCGACCGCTGGAACACCGAGATCGTGAAAGTGCTGAACGATCCCGAAGTGAAGGAGGCTCTGAGCAAGCACGGCCTCACGCCACACCCGACCACGCGGGCGGAACTCACCGAGTTCATGCGCAAGGAGTCGGATCAGTGGGGCAAGATCGTGCGCGAGCGCAAGATCACGGGAGAGTAAATGTCATGCTGGACTTGATCCTGCATCCCCTGGCGCGAGCACGCTCGGGTCGCTGTAGATCGCATCCAGCGCATAGCGTTTGCCGGCGAGGTAGTCCTCGACACAACGGATCACCAGCGGACTGCGATGGCGTTCCGCACTCGCGCGGATCTCTTCGATCGTCAGCCACACCGTGCGGACGATGCCGTGGTCGAGCTTGCGCTGCGCATGGTGCACACCAAGCTCCCCCATGAACGCCATGCGCAGGTAAGTCTGGTCCTCGCCGGTGGAATTCTTGCGGGACCGCGCGAGGTAAATGCCCAGCAGCGCGGTGGGCGTGAAGTCCCACGCCGCTTCCTCCAGCACTTCACGGGCGCAACCCTGGGCCGGCGTTTCGCCGCGCTCCAGGTGGCCGGCCGGCGTGTTGAGCTTCAAGCCGAGCCGGGTTTCTTCTTCCACCAGCAGGAAGCGCCCCTCGCGCTCGATGACGGCTGCGACGGTGACACGGGGTTTCCAGACGGCGGACATGCTCGATTATTGCCGGGCATTCGGCGGGCGCGGTGGCATGCGACACAATGCGCTGTCACCACAGGCCCCCGGAAACCCCATGCCCGCTGCCCGCTCCCTGTTGTCCCGTGCCGTTCTCGTGCTCGCGCTCTGCGTCATGGGCGCGGCCGCCCCCGCGCAGACGCCCGCGCCCGCGCCCGTGCAGACGCCTGCGCCCGCCGCTGCGGCGTCCGCGCCTGTCGTCACATCCATGCCCGCTGCACCCGCCGCCAACGCAGCGCTGCCGCCAATCAAGGCGCCGTCCGCTGCCGCTGCTGCCAACCCGTATGGCTTGCGTGCGCTGTGGGAGCAGGGCGACTGGGTGGCGCGCATCACCTTGCTGATCCTCGCGATCATGTCGCTGGGCAGCTGGTACGTGCTGGTCGCCAAGCTGGTCGCGCAGTCGCGCATGGGCGGCCAGGGCAAGGACGCCAACCGCACTTTCTGGAAGGCCGACACCGTGCGACAGGGCGCCGAGACACTGCAAAAAGGCAGCCCCTTCCGCTTCATCGCCGAATCGGCGCTGGAAGCCACGCGCAAGCATGACGGCCTGATCAGGCAGGTGGACCTGAACACCTGGATGGCGCAAAGCATCGAGCGTGCGATCGCCACCGTGCATAGCCGCACGCAGGAAGGCCTCGCGGTGCTGGCCACCGTGGGCTCCACCGCGCCTTTCGTCGGCCTTTTCGGCACGGTCTGGGGCATCTACAACGCGCTGGTCAAGATCGGCGCCTCGGGCCAGGCGTCGATCGACAAGGTGGCGGGGCCGGTGGGCGAGGCGCTGATCATGACGGCGATCGGCCTGGCGGTGGCCGTGCCTGCGGTGCTTGGCTACAACTGGCTGGTCCGGCGCAACAAGGTGGCGATGGACACGGTGCGCGCCTTCGGCTCCGATCTGCACACCGTGCTGCTGGCCGCGGGAGCCAGGCGGCCCGGATGAGCGACTGACGTGACGATCAAGTTTCCGCACCAGCAGGTAGAGGCCGAAGACGGCCTGATCGCCACCATCAACACCACGCCGCTGGTGG
Organism: Ramlibacter sp.; assembly: GCA_046595775.1. Lineage (GTDB taxonomy): Bacteria > Pseudomonadota > Gammaproteobacteria > Burkholderiales > Burkholderiaceae_C > Ramlibacter. The sequence goes on from JBKJOM010000143.1 coordinate 3,969, forward strand.
ATGTGATGCTGGTGCTGCTGATCATCTTCCTGATCACGATTCCCGTGGTCAACAGCTCGATCTCGGTCAACCTGCCGCGCGAGCCCGCGCACGCCAACGAGGCCCAGCCGCAGAACATCATCGTGACGGTGGACGCCAATGGCGGCATCTTCTGGTTCGACACGCCGGTACCCAACCCGCAGACGCTGCAGGCGGCGTTGGCCACCGCCGCCGCCGAGAAGCCGCAGCCCGAGCTGCACATCCGCGCCGACGTGCGTGCCGAATACCAGGCGATCGGGCAGGTCGTCTACGCGGCGCAACAGGCGGGCCTGCAGCGCGTGGGCTTCCTTACGGAGCCGCCGCCATGATCCCGATCGACAGCAGCGAAGGTGACCAGGAGATGATGGTCGACATCAACACCACGCCACTGGTCGATGTGCTGCTGGTGTTGCTGGTGATGCTGATCATCACGATCCCGATCCAGTTGCATGCGGTCAACCTGGAAATGCCCGGCACCAACGCACCGCCGCCGCCGGGAGAACCGGTGATCGTGCAACTGGAGGTGACGCCGGCCGGCAGCTTCACCTGGAATGGGGAAGCGCTGGCGGGGCGCGAGGAGCTGGAGACGCGCATGCGCGAGGCCGCCGCCCGGCCTGATCAGCCCGAGATTCATTTACGCCCGAACAGCAGGGCCAAATACGAGGCCGTGGCGGCGGCGCTGGCCAGCGCGCAGCGCCTGGGCCTGGTAAAGATCGGCCTCGTCGGTTCGGAACAGTTCGCGCGCTAGCTGTCGTACTCCACCGACCCCTGCACCCACATGAAGGATTGCAGGTCGATCATGTCGCGAGCCCCGAAGCCGGGACGCTTCTCCAGGTCGCGGCGAATGATGGACGCAAAGGTCTGCAGCGAGTGGTAGACGGGCCAGCCCGGCTGGGAGCTGTACTGGAAGTCGTAGCCGTAGTCGTGGGCAGCACGCCGCGTGACGCGGGGCTTGAGGAACATGTGCTTGTCCGGCCGCGCAAGAAAGCCGAACACCGTGACGATCGGCCAGGTGAGCACGCGGGTCTGTCGCACCGGCAGTTCCGACACTGCCTGCACCCAGTCCACGAACTTGCGCTGCGGCGAACCGCGGCCCCAAAGAAAACCGTACAGCTCGGTCGCGAACAGGCGCGCGCCGGCCTGGGTCTTCACCGCGTCGCGCAGCGCCATCTTCTCGAACGAGAACAGCAGGTTGGTGCGCGATTCGATGCGCACGGCCGTGTCGGCAATGTGGCGGAACTCGCTGCGCGCCAGCAGCTTTCGAAATTCGATCGGACCGAGCTCGGCCTGCCATTCGAGATGCGCGCGTTCCTTGTAGGAGCGCTCGGCGACCTGGTAGGTCGCGTCGAGAAATCCGTCGGGGTAGTAAAGCTCGAATTTGCGGCGGCAGCGCGCCGCACCGAGGTAGTTGACATTGCTGGCGCGAGCGCCGGCGTGGGGGTAGGTAAGGGATGCAAGGCGGGCCATGCGGGCAGTTTTTGGCCCGGGGCTGACTCAGCAGCGTGGGACACCCGCCCGGCTCCGTGTAGGACTCCAGCGGTCGCTGGCTTCAGGCCGGTATCAAGCGAACTTGCGTTATCTCCGATGGCGCGCCGAACCTCTTCGGTGGGCCCCAATAGCCGGTTCCACGGCTGACGTAGACCCACAGCTCATCCAGGCGATTCAGCCCGGCCGTGAAAGGCTGCTGGAACCGTACGAAGTGGTTCCACGGCCAGAACTGTCCGCCATGCGTGTGGCCTGAGAGCTGAAGGTCAAAGCCCGCGCGCGATGCGGCGGCGGCGCTGCGCGGCTGGTGCGCCAGCAGGATCTTGGCGCCCGCATCGCCGGGTGCGCCCGCCAGCGAGGCTTGGGGATCGCTGCGATGGTCCGCATGGAAATGGCCGCCGCCAAAGTCGGTCACGCCGGCCAGCACCAGTTTGCCGGCGCCGCGGGCTATCACCACATGTTCGTTGTGCAGAACGCGAATGCCCAGCCGGCGCAGCTCCTCGATCCAGGCGGGCGCGCCCGAGTAGTACTCGTGATTGCCGGTGACGAAGAAGGTGCCGTTGCGCGAGACCAGCCCGGCCAGCGGCGCCACGTGGGCACCGAGCTCGGCGACGCTGCCGTCGACCAGGTCGCCGGTGATCGCGACGAGGTCGGGCTCCAGGCGGTTGACCGCATCGACGATGTCTTGCACATAACGCGCGCGGATGGTCGGCCCGACGTGGATGTCGCTGATCTGCACGATGGTGAAGCCGCCCAGCGACTCGGGCAGGCCGGCAACAGGTACGTCGATGGTGACCACGCCCGCGGTGCGGCGCGCATTCCATAGTCCCAGCAGCGTGACGAGGATCGCCAGACCTGGCACCCACGCTGCAGTAGCGAGAGCCAGCTGGTTGGAAGAGACCGCTGCAGGGGCGATCGCCTCTACGACGCTCACCGCGAGCAGCACGACATCGCGCAACACCGTGGCCACCAGCAGCGACGAGAACAGGCCCATGAAGGACAGGCCGATGGCCGCCAGCGTGTCCGACAGGGGCGGGCGCGCGTAGCGCCTGGCCAGCAGGCCCATCGGCATGAACAGTGCGGAAATGACCAGTACCGCGACCATCAGGATCGCAGGCCAGGTCCCGGGCAGCGACGGCACGATGCGCATCCCTATATAGAAGTGCAGCGCGGCGGCAAGTCCGAACAGGTTGACAAAGGACATGAAGGCTCTGGAAAGGGGTAGCTTCACTTGGGGGCGACCCCCCAAAATGCAAACCTGCGGCGACGGCGGCGCGCTTGTTCCATCATGTAAGCTCGCGGACAGCTACAGAACCATAACCTTCGAGGAGAGACGTCCATGGCCATGTTGATCGGCGTTCCAAAGGAAACGGCACCCGGCGAGAAGCGCGTCGCCACCGTGCCGGACGTGGTGCAAAAGCTCGTCAAGCTGGGCTTTTCTGTGGCAGTGGAAAGTGGCGCGGGCGACGCTGCCAACTTTGCCGACGAGACTTACGTCGCCGCGGGGGCGCAAGTCGTTCCGTCGGCGGCTGACATCTGGAGCGGCTCCGATATCGTCCTGAAGGTGCGTGCGCCCAATCCGGTTGAAGTCGGCCAGTTGCGGGACGGCGCCACGCTGATCGGCTTCATCTGGCCCGCGCAGAACCCCGAGCTCATGCAGCAGCTGGCAGACCGGAAGGTGACGGTGCTGGCGATCGACGCGCTGCCGCGCCAGCTCTCGCGCGCGCAGAAGATGGACGCGCTCACTTCCATGGCCGGCATCAGCGGCTACCGCGCCGTCATCGAAGCCGCCAACGCCTTCGGCCGTTTCTTCAACGGCCAGATTACGGCCGCCGGCAAGATCCAGCCGGCCAAGGTGTTCATCGCCGGTGCCGGTGTCGCCGGCCTCGCCGCGATCGGCACCGCCGCCAACCTCGGCGCCATCGTCCGCGCCAACGACACCCGCGCCGAAGTGGCGGACCAGGTGGTGTCCCTCGGCGGTGAATTCGTGAAGGTCGACTACGAAGAAGAAGGCTCGGGTGGCGGCGGGTACGCCAAGGTCATGAGCGAAGGCTTCCTTCAGGCGCAGCGCGAGATGTACGCGAAGCAGGCCAGGGACGCGGACATCATCATCACCACGGCCCTCATCCCGGGCAAGCCGGCGCCCAAGCTGATCACCGCCGACATGGTCAAGAGCATGAAGCCCGGCAGCGTGATCGTCGACATGGCGGCCGAGCAGGGCGGCAACTGCGAGCTGTGCGAACCCGGCCAGGCCGTGGTGCGGCACGGCGTCACCATCATTGGTTACACCGACTTGGTCAGCCGCCTGGCCAAGCAGTCGTCGACCCTGTACTCGACCAACCTGCAGCGCGTGGTCGAGGAGCTGTGCAAGACCAAGGACGGCGTCATCCACGTCAACATGGAAGACGACGCGATCCGCGGCCTCACGGTGGCCAAGGACGGTGCCATCACCTGGCCGGCGCCGCCCCTCAAGACGCCGGCACCTGCCGCGGCCAAGCCATCGGCGGCGCCCGTTGCCGCCAAGGGCCACGGCCACGGCGCTGGCGAGCCGATGTCCGCCAAATCGCTGGTCACGGTGTTCGGCGTTGGCGCGCTGCTGTTCCTGCTGGTGGGGCTGTTCGCTCCGGCGTCGTTCCTTGCGCACTTCACGGTGTTCGTGCTGGCCTGCTTCATCGGCTACATGGTCATCTGGAACGTGACGCCGTCGCTGCACACGCCGCTGATGAGCGTGACCAACGCCATCTCCTCGATCATCGCCATCGGCGCGCTGGTGCAGGTGGCGCCGCCGATCACCGGAGAAGGCGCTGACCGGCCCGCGCAACTGATCCTCGGCCTGGCCGTGTTCGCGCTCGCGCTCACGGCCGTCAACATGTTCGGCGGCTTCGCGGTGACGCGTCGCATGCTGGCGATGTTCCGCAAATAACAAGAAGGACACGGACATGACCGCAGGCCTCGCCACAGTTTCCTACATCGGCGCCACCATCCTCTTCATCCTGAGCCTGGGCGGCCTCGCCAACCCCGAGACCGCGCGGCGCGGCAACCTGTTCGGCATGATCGGCATGGGCATCGCCGTGGTCGCAACGATCCTCGGCCCGCGCGTCACGCCGGCCGGCATCCCATGGATCGTCGGCGCGCTGCTGGTGGGCGGCACCGTCGGCCTGGTCGCCGCGAAGAAGGTGCAGATGACCCAGATGCCCGAGCTGGTCGCGCTGATGCACAGCCTGGTCGGCCTGGCCGCGTGCCTGGTCGGCTTCGCGAGCTACATCGATACCTCGACGGTGTTTCCGACGCACGCGGAGAAGTCCATCCACGAGATGGAGATCTACATCGGCATCCTGATCGGTGCCGTCACCTTCTCCGGCTCGATCATCGCCTTCGGGAAGCTGTCGGCCCGCATCGGCGGCAAGCCATTGATGCTGCCCGGGCGCCACTGGATGAATCTCGCCGGCCTGCTGGTCGTGATCTGGTTCGGCCGCGAATTCCTGCGTGCCGAAAGCATCCAGGCCGGGATGATCCCGCTGATGGTCATGACGGTAGTCGCACTGCTGTTCGGCATCCACATGGTCATGGCCATCGGCGGCGCCGACATGCCGGTGGTGGTGTCGATGTTGAACAGCTATTCGGGCTGGGCGGCGGCGGCCACGGGCTTCATGCTCTCCAACGACCTGCTGATCGTGGTCGGCGCGCTGGTGGGTTCTTCGGGCGCGATCCTCTCGTACATCATGTGCCGCGCGATGAACCGCAACTTCATCAGCGTGATCGCGGGCGGCTTCGGCACCGGCGGCGGCACGCCTGCAGCCCCCGTGGACGGGGCGCAACCGGCGGGCGAGGTCACACCGATCAGCGCGGTGGAAACCGCCGAGCTGCTGCGCGAATCCAAGAACGTCATCATCGTGCCGGGCTACGGCATGGCAGTGGCGCAGGCCCAGCACACCGTCTTTGAAATCACCAAGCTGCTGCGCGCACAGGGCGTCAACGTGCGCTTTGGCATCCACCCGGTGGCCGGCCGCATGCCCGGCCACATGAACGTGCTGCTGGCCGAAGCCAAGGTGCCTTACGACATCGTGATGGAGATGGACGAGATCAACGACGACTTCCCGAAGACGGACGTCACGATGGTCATCGGCGCCAACGACATCGTGAACCCCGCCGCGCAGGAAGACCCCGCCAGCCCCATCGCCGGAATGCCCGTGCTGGAAGTGTGGAAGTCCCGCACCTCCATCGTGATGAAGCGCAGCATGGCCTCGGGCTATGCGGGTGTCGACAATCCGCTGTTCTACAAGGAAAACAACCGAATGTTGTTCGGCGACGCCAAGAAGATGCTCGACGAAGTGCTGGCGGCGCTCAAGTCTTAAGCCAATTCCTTGATTGCGCTACGTGCGGTCGTTCTACAGAGGACATGTCTGGAGGCAGACGTGTGCGGTATTGGCTGTGGTACTAGCTACGAATGAGACGGAGCCTCGACTCTTGCTTCAAGGCAATTAATATTGCAAGAACATGGTCTTCCAGCGCATTGCCCACCACAAGATTCGGAAGAGTCATTGGCATCCTTCCGTCCACTGGGCCGGGGCGGCGCACAAAGCTGCCGTGAAGCATGTAGAGCAGGAGATTCACCGGCGGCGACCAGAACGGGTTCAATACACCGGGATTTTGAGGAGGCTCCTTCAAGTATTGGTCCACGGAAATTGCCAA
>JBKJOM010000271.1:0-21606 GCA_046595775.1 Ramlibacter sp.
TTGGACTTCAGCTGGCCGATCTGCTTGGACAACTGGTTGCGCTGCGCCTGCAGTTCCTCGGTGCGGGTCTGGATGGATTTGCGCTCGGCTTCGAGCGCGGTGAAGGCGGCGACGTCCAGGAACTCCTGCGGCTTCTTGCGGGTTTCCAGACGGGCGACTACCGAGGCGAGGTCTTTGCGTAACTGCAGGATATCGAGCATGGCCCGATTTTACCGGGCAGGCCGCCGGTGCTGCGTCTGGCGGGAAGGGTCGATGACGGCTTCAGTGCGCCGCTGCCGAGGGCAGTTCGCGCAGGCCGCGCAACAGCGTGAAGCGCCACGCGATGAAGGCCAGGGCCAGCGCGCCGATGCCGCCCGCACCGAGCGACCAGCGCAGTCCCATGTGCTCGCCCAGCCAGCCGCCCAGCAGGGCGCCCGGCGCAGCCGGGATCAGGATCAGCCAGCGCATGGTGCTGGTCATGCGACCCAGCAGCGGGTCGGGGGTGACGGCCTGCCGCAGCGAGATGAAGTTGATGAAGATCAGCACCGCGCCGAAGCCGAAGCAAACCAGCATGAAGACGAAACTGGCCACGCCCCACGACGTAGCCGGCGCAAACGCCAGCTGCAGCCAGCCGATGCCGTTCATCGCCATGCCAAGCACCAGGCACGGGCCGACACCGATGCGGCGCGAGACCGCGTGCCCCATCGCACTGGCCGCCACGGTGCCCGCGCCCAGGCCGACGTAGCACAGGCCCACCTGCCGCTCGTTCAGGCCCAGCTCGCGCGTCGCGAACAGAATCTGCGTGACCATGGCCGCGTGGTGGCACATTTGCCAGGCGCCCACCACCATTGCCAGGACGACGAGCAAGCGTTGCCGGATGACGAACTGCAGACCCTGCTTCAATGCCGTCCAGAACTCGCCGGGCATCTTGTGGCCGGGCTCTTCGTGGATGTTCATGCCGCGCAGGATGGAGACGCTCATGAACAACATGACCGCATCGGCCAGCAGCGCGAAAGGCGCGCCCATCAGTTTGATCAGCACGCCCGCAACTCCAGGCCCGGCCACTTCGGCGCCGGAGCTTGCCAGCGCGTTCTTTGCGTGCGCTTCCACCAGGCGCGAGCGCGGCACCACCTGCGTGAGCACGATCTGCGCGGCGCTGCCCGCGATGGTCGCGACAGTGCCGATGACGAACGAGACAAAGTACAGGTAGCCCATGCTCAACCAGCCCAGTGCCCAGGCGGCCGGCACGGTGGCCAGCACCAGGGCCATCAGTGACTCGCCCGCCACGTAGACCGGCAGCTTCTTCACCCGATCGAGCCACACGCCGCCCGGCAACGAAAACAGCACGAAGGGCGCGATCTCCATCGTGGTGATGAGGCCCATCTGCGTGGGCGAAGCATGCAACAGCACCGCGGCCGTGAGCGGGATGGCCAACATGGTGATCTGGCCGCCCAGGGAGCTGATCAGGATCGACAGCCACAGCCGCCGGTACAGGCGGTCGCGCAGCAGGTCATCCGCTGCAAGGGTGGGCAGCTTCCATCGGCCGGGCTGGGCATGGGCAGGCTCAGTCCGAACGGGCGGAATCTCCTCGCCTTTCATCAGTACAGCCAGCAGGCCGCCTCGGACTGGGCGTCGATCGGTTTGAGAGGCGGCACTTCCTGCGCGCAACGGTCGAAAGCGTGCGGGCAGCGCGTGCGGAACACGCAGCCCGAAGGCGGGTCGATGGGCGAGGGCAGGTCGCCCTGCAGCATCTGCACCTGCTTGCCGCGCTCCAGGCGCGGGTCAGCCAGTGGCACGGCCGAGAGCAGCGCGCGTGTGTACGGGTGCTTGGGGTTCGCGTACAGCGCGTGCTTGTCGGCGAGCTCCATCACTCGGCCCAGGTACATCACCAGGATGCGCTGGCTCACATGCTTGACCACGGCAAGGTCGTGCGCGATGAAGATCAGCGCCAGTTGCATCTCCTGCTGCAGGTCCCTGAGCAGGTTGATGATCTGCGCCTGGATCGACACGTCCAGCGCCGACACCGGCTCGTCGCAGACGATCAGCTTGGGCTCGAGGATCAGCGCGCGGGCGATGCCGATGCGCTGGCACTGCCCGCCCGAGAATTCGTGCGGGTAGCGATAGAGCTGGTTCTCCATCAGGCCGACGCGTATCAGCATCGCTTTCACGCGCTCCTTCACTTGCGCCGTGGAGAGCTCGGGCCGGTGCGTGCGCAGGGGCTCGCCGATGATCTGCAACACGTTCATGCGCGGGTTCAGCGATGCCAGCGGGTCCTGGAAGACCATCTGCACGTTGCGCCTCACGCCTTGCCAGTCGGCCACGGTGGCGCTGGTCATGTCGCGGCCCAGCCAGACCACCTGGCCGGCGGAGGCGGGAATCAGGTTGAGCAGGGCGCGCGCGAGCGTCGATTTGCCGCAGCCCGACTCGCCGACGATGCCCAGCGTCTCACCGGGATACAGGTCGAAATTGACGCCGTTCACTGCCTTCAATTGACGCTTCGCGGCGAACAGGCCTTCGCCCTTGATCGCGAAGTTCACATGCAGGTCGCGCACCGAGAGCAGAGGTGACTCCCTCCCCCCTTGGGGGAGGGCAGGGGTGGGGGCCATCACCGCACTCACGACAGGATCTCCTGCGCTTCGCGCATCACTTCCACCACTTCACGATGGCAAGCGCGCAGCACCGCGGGATCGTTCGGCGCGGGGGCCAGCGGCGGGCGAGTGCCCGCACACACATCCATCACCATCGGACAGCGCGCGCTGAAGGGGCAACCGGCCGGCAATCTGGCCATGTTGGGCGGCACGCCGGGAATCGCCACCAGCTTCTCGCCTTCGTGATCCAGCTTGGGCACGGCGCCCAGCAGGCCCACGGTGTAAGGGTGTGTGGGGCGATAGAAGATGCTTTCGGCAGTGCCCTGTTCCATGATGCGGCCGCCATACAGCACCATCACTTCGTCGCACAGGCCAGCGACCACGCCGAGGTCGTGCGTGATCAGGATGATGGCGGTGCCGAAGTCGCGCTGCAACTCGCGTAACAGTTGCATGGTCTGGGCCTGCACCGTCACGTCGAGCGCGGTGGTCGGCTCGTCCGCAATCAGCAGGTCGGGCTGGCACAGCAGGGCCATCGCGATCATGATGCGCTGGCGCATGCCGCCGGAAAACTCGTGCGGGTACATGCGGATGCGGCGCGCTGCATCGGGGATGCGCACCTGCTCCAGCGTCTGGATCGAGAGCGAGAGGGCGCTCTTGCGCGTCAGGCCCTTGTGCAACTCCAGCACCTCGGTCATCTGCCGCTCCACCGTCAGGTACGGATTGAGCGACGTCATCGGGTCCTGGAAGATCATGGCCACCCGATTGCCGCGGATGCGATTGAGCTTGTCCGCGGGCATCGACAGCAGGTCTTCGCCCTGGAACAGCGCGCGGCCGGCGGCGCGGCCGTTGGCGGCGAGCAAGCCCATGATGCCCATCATGCTCTGGCTCTTGCCCGAGCCCGACTCGCCGACGATGCCGAAAGTCTGACCGCGTTCCAGCGCGAACGAAAGGCCGTTCACGGCCGTGACCGCGCCTTCAGGCGTGTCGAAGCGGACGGTGAGGTCCTGGATGTCGATCAGTTTGGTCATGGGAGGCGGACGCGGGTGCGGGTACCGGACGCAGAGGACGCGAAGGATTCGCAGAGGACGCAAAAAAGAAAGTCAAAGGTAAAACCAAAGAAATTTTCTTGGTAGTCCTTTTGCGTCCTCTGCGGAACTTTTGCGACCTCTGCGTCCGGCTGCCCGAAATTGTTCATCGTTGCTTCGGATCCAGCGCATCGCGCAGGCCGTCTCCGATGAAGTTGAAGCAATACAGCGTGATGGACAACATCGCGCACGGAAAGAGCAACATCCACGGCGCGACTTCCATGACGCCGGTGCCGTCGTGAATCAGCACGCCCCAGCTGGTCATCGGCTCCTGGATGCCCAGGCCGAGGAAGGACAACACCGATTCGGTCAGGATCACACCTGGCACCGTGACGGTGGTGTAGATCACCACCACGCCCAGCAAGTTGGGCACGATGTGCGAAAAGATGATCTTGTGGGTGGGCACGCCGATGGAGCGTGCGGCTTCGACGAATTCCATCGAGCGCAGCGACAGCGTCTGGCCGCGCACCACTCGCGCCATGTCCATCCACGAGAACGCGGTAATTGCGAGCACTACCAGGTAGAACTCGCGGCCGAGGATGGTGACCAGCAGGATCGCGATCAGCAGGTAGGGGATGGCGTACATCATGTCGACGATGCGCATCATGAAGTTGTCGACCTTGCCGCCGATGAAGCCGGCGGTAGCGCCCCAGGCGATGCCCAGCGCCACCGAGCACAGCGTGGCCAGCAGGCCGACCATCAGCGAGATGCGGCCCCCGATCAGGCTGCGTACCAGCAGGTCGCGGCCCGATTCGTCGGTGCCCCAGAGATGGAAGCCCTGCCACGAGGGCGGCAGCTTCATCGCGTCCCAGTCGGCGGTGTCGAATTCGTAGGGCAGCAGCCAGGGGCCTGCGATGCACAGCACCGAGACAATCACCAGCACGACGAGGCTGACGAGGGCGGCTTTGTTGCGCATGAAACGGCCGCGTGCATCGGCCCAGGGACTGCGGCCCTGGACGATCGGCGTGCCGTCGGCCAGCTGATCGATGATGGCCTTGCGTTGGGAGAAGAACATGGGATCAGTACCTGATCTTCGGGTCGAGCGCCGCGTACGCGAGGTCGACAACCAGGTTAAGGGACACGGCAATCACCGTGATGAGGACCACCAGGCCCAGCACCAGGGTGTAGTCGCGGTTGCCGGCGCCGTTGACGATCAGGCGGCCGATACCGGGCAGCGAGAACACGGTCTCGGTCACCAGCGCCGCGGTGATCGAGGAGATGGCCAGCGGGCTCATCACCGACACCACCGGCAGCAGCGCAGGCTTGAGCGCGTGGCGCAGCACGACCAGGCGCGTCGGCAGGCCCTTGGCGCGCGCCGTGCGGATGAAGTTGCTGTGCAGCACTTCGAGCATGCTGCCGCGCATCACGCGGGCGATGGTCGCCACGTTGATGAAGGTCAGCAACGCGATCGGCATCACCATGAAGGCCGGCTTGAAGTCGTCCCAGCCGCCCGCCGGCAACCAGCGCAGCCACAGCGCGAACACCAGCACCAGCACCGGGCCGATCACGAAGGAAGGGAACACGCTGCCCAGGTTGCCGACCAGCATCACCGAATAGTCGGCGACGCTGTTCTGGCGCAGCGCCGCGGCGATCCCCATGCCGACGCCGACCACGAACGAGATCAGCAGCGAGACGCCGCCGATGGTGAGCGACACCGGCAGGGCCGCGGCCACAAGGTCGTTCACCGACCAGTCGGCGTAGCGGAACGACGCGCCCAGGTCGCCGTGCAGCAAGTTGTTCAGGTAGAACAGGTACTGCTTCCAGGCGGGCTGGTCGAGGTGGTACTTCGCGTTGAGGTTTGCGAGGATCGCCTCGGAGACCTGCTTCTCGTTGTCGAAGGGGCCACCCGGCGCCGCGTGGACGAGGATGTAGCAGACCGTGATGACGGCCAGCAAGGTGGGAATGGTCACCAGCAGGCGACGCAACGTGTACGACCACATGGTCAGGTTCTTTCGCTCAAACGGTCAAACGCCTCGCGCGGGATGCTGCGCGAGGCGCCGGGCGGAGCGCGCTGGTAGCGCGCTCAATGCTTGATGATGTAGAAGTCCTTGCTGCGGAAGCGGTCCTGCGCATTCTGCAGCGAGTAACCGCCGACATAGGATTTTACCAAGCGCGGCAGGGAGTACTGGACCAGCGGGATGATGGGGTAGTCCTCCATGATCATCTTGACCGCCTGCGTCATCAATTGCTTTCGCTTGCCCTGGTCATCACTGGCCTCGGCCTGGTTGATGATTTCCTCGGCCTTGCGGTTGCAGTTGAAGTTGTTGTTCTGGTCCGAATCGCAACGCACCAGGGCCAGGAAGTTGGTGACATCGTTGTAGTCGGCGATGAAGCCGTTGCGCGAGATCTGGAACTGCCCGTCGTGGCGCTTCTTGAGCAGCACCTTGAATTCCATCGCTTCCATCTCGATGGCCAGGCCCAGCTTGGTCTTCCATTCGGACTGCGCGAAGATCGCCATCTTCTTGTGGTACTCGCTGTTGTTGTACGAGAAGGTGTACTTGGTGCCCGGCTTCACGCCGGCCTCGGCCATGAGCTTCTTCGCTTCCTCGACCTTCTTGGCCATGGGCCAGTTCGCCCATTCGTAGCGGTCCATCTCAGCGCCTTCCATGCCTTTGACGACCAGGCCGTAGGAAGGCGCCTGACCGTCCGCCGTGATGCGATTGGCGAGGATGTCGCGGTCGATCACCATCGACATCGCCTTGCGCACGCGGATGTCCTTGAAGGCCGGGATCTGCGTCTGGTAGGAGTAGTAGCGCGTGCCGATCATCGGCGCGTTCTTCACTTCCTTCGGGAACTTCTTCTTCGTGTCCTCGTAAGTGCCGGGCGGCAATTGGTAGACCATTTCGTTCTGGCCCGCCTCGAACAGCTTCACGTCGGCATTGCCATCCTCGACGCCGAGGTAGGTCACCTTGGTGAGCTGGACGTGGTCCTTGTCCCAGTAGTGCGGGTTCTTCTCGACCACCACGCTGCGGTTGACCACCCACTCCCGGAGCATGAAGGCGCCGTTGCTCACGAGGTTGCCGGGCTTGGTCCACTCCTTGCCGAATTTCTCGACGGACGCCTGGTGGATTGCGCCCAGGTTGTTGTTGGACATCAGACTCGGCAGGAAAGAAACCGGGAACGGCGTCTTCACTTCGAGCGTGAACTTGTCGAGGGCCTTCACGCCGACTTCGCTGGTGGGCTTTTTCCCGGTGGCGGCTTCCTTGCCGTTCTGCAGGAACACGCCGTAGGTGGCCGAATAGGTCGATGCGGTTTTCGGGTCGAGGAAACGGCGGATGCCGTAGACGAAGTCCTGCGCGGTGACCGGGTCGCCGTTGGACCACTTGGCGTTCTGGCGCAGCTTGAACACCCAGGTGGTGGCGTTGGTCTGCTTCCAGCTTTCGGCCACGCCGGGGACGGTCTTGCCGTCGGCGTCGTTGGCGGTGAGGCCCTCGAAGAGGTCGCGCGTGATGTTGTTGGCGCCGACCGATTCGGCGACGGCGGGGTCGAGCGTCTCCGGCTCGGACCCGTTGTTGCGGATCAGCGTCTGCGTGGCGTGCAGTTGAACGCCGGCGGGAACCACAGCGGCTTGCGCGGGAACAGCCAGCGAGAGCGCAAAGCCGGTAAGCAGGAACGGGGCGCCGAAGCGCGCGGTCAGGGTGTGCTTCATGTTCTTATTTCTTCGGAAGCTTGCTGGTATCGATGTCGATGTATTGCCAGAATTCGCGCGCGTTGGGATGGCGCTTGTAGCCCACGACCCAGGGTTGCATCAGGTCGGTGCCGATGCGATGCACGCGCACCTTGTAAGGCATGTACGCAATGAGGATGCGTTCGGCTTCGCGCATTACCTTGTCGCGCTCTGGGCCGTCGGGCATCTGGCTTTGCTTCTGGTACAGCTCGTCGAACTTCGCATTCGCGAAACGCGCGAGGTTCGACTGGCCGAACGACTTGCCGTAGCCGCGCTCGAGCACGCCGCCCGAGTCGGGGCTGCTGGCGGAGATGCCCACCGCCCACATCATCTGCTTGCCCGCGCGGGCCGCTTTCAGCTGCTCGGGCCACTTGCCGATTTTGAAGTTGATCTTCACGCCCACGGCGTCGAAGTTCTTCTTGAGGATTTCGTCGAGTTCGCGGTAGTCGGAAGTGCCCAGCGTGTTGTGCTCCAGCACCAGCGGCTTGCCGTCGGGCATCTCGCGCCAGCCGTCGCCGTTCTTGTCGACGTAGCCGAACATGTCCAGCAGCGCGACGGCGCGCGCGCGGTCAAAGGTGCCCATCTCCGACCGGAAGTTCGGGTCGTAGCTGGTGGTGTTGGGCATGATGAAGCTGTTGGCCACGATGGCCTGACCGCGGCGCGGCAGCCGCACTTCTTCGGCGGTGTTGTAGGCCAGGGACAGGGCGCGGCGCAGGGCCACCTTCTCCGGCGTGTAGCCGCCCACCACCGGGTCTTCCATGTTGAAGTACACCATGGTGATATCCGACAGCGGCACCCGCTCCATGGTGATGCCCTGCTTGACCAGGTTGGGCGCGAGCTTGTTGTTGGGAATGGCATGCGTGGCAAAGTTTTGCGGCAGCCGCTCCATCAGGTCGTGTTCCTTGTTCAGGAACGATAGCCAGCGCGGCTGCGGCTCGTCGATGATGGAGACAATCACCTTGTCGACCAGCGGCAGGCGCTTGCCCTTCATCTGCTTGTAGATCGCCTGGGCCTGAGCGTCGTTGGCGGCGGGCTCGGCCTCGTAGTAGGTTTCGCGGTAGTTCGGGTTCTTCACGAAGGTGATGCGCGAGGAACGCTTCCACTCGGACAACATGAACGGGCCGGTGCCCACCGGGTGCTCCATGATCGTGTCGCCGTACTTCTCGACCACTTCGCGCGCGACGATGCCCAGGATGCCGGCGTCGGCCAGCGTGAGCAGGAAGCGCGGGCGGGGCTCGGCCAGCTTGAACTGCACGGTGTACCGGTCCACCGCGCGCAGGCCTTCGGGTTCGGTGTTGTAGTCGAACTTGCCGGCCTCGCGGGCCGCCTTGTTCAGGTCGGCCAGGCCGATGATCTTCTCGTCGATCATTCCCGACAGGCTCGGGCTCTTGTTGGCCGGGTCGTACAGGCGCTTGTATGTGTAGACGACGTCCTGCGCCGTCAGCTCGCGCTTCTTGCCGTTGAACGCTGGATCGTCAGCGTAGTAGATGCCCTTGCGCAGCTTGATCGTGTACGTGCGGAAATCCGCCGACACCTGGGGCAGGTCTTCGGCGAGGACCGGCTTGATCTTCGCGGGGCGCGCGAGGTAGTCGTAGCCATACAGGCCATCGAAAATGTTCGAGGTGATGATCCGCGAGTACAGGTCCGACAGCTGGGCCGGATCGAACCCGGTCTCGGCGATCGGGAAGGCGTAGCGGAAAACCTTTTCAGGAGCGCTGCTGGCAGTCTTTTGGGCCATCGAGGGCGCGGTAACGCCCAGTAAGGCCAGGCACAGGCTGGTGGCCAGTGCCCAGTGGCTCGTCTTCATGGTTGGAAACACCAATTCGGGAATCGCGAAGTCCCAAGCATAATCCGCGCCTTGCCCACCGCCACGAGCGGTTTCCCCTAAAGTTAGATGGGCCCGCCACCAGCGACGCCTCCAGGACACTATGTTTTCGTACATTCTCAGGCGGACCCTGCAGATGATCCCGACCCTTGCCGGGGTGATCCTGCTGGTCTTTTTCCTCTTCAAGTACTTCGGCGGCGACCCTGCGGAAATCCTCGGCGGCCTGCAGGCCACCCCCGAACAGATCCAGTCCATCCGCGATCAGCTCGGCCTGAACAAGCCGGTGCTCGAACAGCTGTGGATCTTCGTGAAAAAGGTCGCGACCTTCGACTGGGGCCGCAGCTGGGCCACCAACGAGGCGGTGACCAACATCTTCGCGACCCGGCTGCCCGCCACGCTGACGATCATGATCCCGATCCTGGTCCTGGAAGTGGGCCTGGCGATCGTCTGCGGCATGGCCGTCGCCTATGTGCGCGGCAGCCTGACCGACCGCGCGGTCATGATGATTTCCACAGTGGCGCTGTCGATCAGCTTCCTGGTCTACGTGATCATCGGCCAGTACCTGTTTGCCTTCCGTCTGGGCTGGTTCCCTGTGCAGGGCTGGACCAACAGCGTGTGGACCAACCTGGCGGTCTACGCGCCGCTGCCCGTGCTGCTGGCCGTGCTGGTCAGCCTCGCGCCGCACACGCGCCTGTACCGCAGCTTCTTCCTCGACGAAATCGGCCACGACTACGTGCGCACCGCGCGCGCCAAGGGCGTGCCGGAAAAGACCATCCTGTTCAAGCATGTGCTGCGCAACGCGATGATCCCGATCCTCACCAACGTCGCCACGCAGTTGCCCGGTGTCTTCATCGGCTCGTTCCTGATCGAGGTGTTCTTCTCGATCCCGGGCCTGGGCCGCGAGGTCTACCAGGCGGTGGGCCGCAGCGATTACCCGGTGATCCAGGCCGTCACCGTCTACCTGGCGGCACTCACCATGGTCATCAACCTCGTCACCGACGTGATGTACAAGTTCGTCGATCCGCGGGTGGTGCTCAAATGAGCGCCGTGAACCCCACTACCGAAGACACCCTGGTCGCTGCCGCCATGGCCACCGAACCCGCCGGCGTCCTCACGGCGCTGCCCCGCTCACCCGGCGTCTGGGAGCAGGCGTGGAAGCGCCTGAAGCGCGACAAGGTCGGCATGTGGTCGCTGGCCGTGGTTGGCGCCTTCTTCGTCCTCGTGCTGCTGGCGCAAGTGGGCATCCTCGCATCGGGATGGCAAAGGGAAGTGGGCGAGCCGTTCGCGCCGCCGCACTTCATCGGTGCCGACGCGAAGGAGCAAGCCGAAGTCGCGGTCAAGGAACCGCCGAACGTGGACTTGTCGGCCGTCGATCCGCTCGCGCCGCGCTATGCCGAGTGGGAACAGCGTGCCAGCCAGGTGAAGACCGTCGTCGAGGAAAAGCAGCGCACGCTGCCCCTGGGCGGCGACCGCCTCGGCCGCGACGTGTTGTCCAAGGCGATCAAGGGTGCACAGGTATCGATCATGGTCGGCATCGCGGCCGCTTTCCTCGCCACGCTGATCGGTACTGTGCTCGGTGCCTTGGGCGGCTACTTTGGCGGCAAGCTCGGCGACTTCCTCGAGTGGGTCTACAACGTCTTCACTTCGGTGCCCTACATCCTGCTGATCTTCGCGCTGGCCGCGGTGTTCAAGTCGGGGCCACTGGGCAAGCACTTCGGCGAAGGCATCATGCCGGTCGTCATCATCCTGGGCACCGTGGGCTGGACCGGCATCTACCGCCTGGTGCGCGCCGAGTACATCAAGCACCGCAACCGCGAATATGTGCGCGCCGCCGAGGCTATCGGCGCCGGCAACGCAGCGCGCATGTTCGGCCACATCCTGCCCAACGTGAGCCACGTCGTGCTGGTGCAATTGAGCCTGCACGTCGTGAGCTTCATCAAGGCGGAAGTGATCCTGTCCTTCCTGGGCATGGGCGTGCCGATCGACATGGTGAGCTGGGGCACGATGCTGGCTGAAGCCCAGACCGAGCTGGTGCTCGGCAAGTGGTGGCAACTGGTCGCCGCCACGGCCTTCATGGCCACCTTCGTCACCGCCTTCGCGCTGCTCACAGATGCCCTCCGCGACGCGATGGACCCGAAATTGCGCTGAACAGGATTGGCGACATGTCTTCATTGATCGAAGTGCGCGACCTGCGCGTGGGTTTCCGCATGGGCCACGAAGTGGCCGAGGCCGTGCGCGGCGTGAGTTTCGACATTCCCGCCAACACCACGGTGGCGCTGGTGGGTGAGTCGGGCAGCGGCAAGAGCGTGAGCGCGATGAGCATCGTGCGCCTGCTGCCGGAGAACGCGGTGCTGGGCGAGGCCAGCCGTATCTCCTACGAGGGCAACGACCTCGCCAGGTTGTCGAACGAGCAGATGCGCCGCATCCGTGGCAAGGACATCTCCGTCGTGTTCCAGGAGCCGATGAGCTCGCTCAACCCGGTGCTGACCGTCGGGGACCAGATCGCCGAAGTGCTGCGCATGCACCTGCCGATCAGCCAGCGCGCGGCGCGTGACCGCGCGCTCGAGCTGATGGGCGAAGTGGGCATCCCCGAGCCGAAGTCGCGCCTGAACGCCTACCCGCATGAGCTCTCGGGCGGCCAGCAGCAGCGCGTGATGATTGCCATGGCGATCGCCTGCGAGCCCAAGCTGCTGATCGCCGACGAGCCGACCACCGCGCTCGACGTCACCGTGCAACGGCAGGTCGTCGATCTGCTCGCGCGCCTGCAGCAGCGCCATCGCATGAGCATGTTGTTCATCTCGCACGACCTGGGCCTCGTTGGCGAGGTGGCCAGCGAAGTGATCGTGATGCGCCATGGCGAAGTGCGTGAGGCCGGCAGCGTCGGCCAGATTTTCAGCAACCCGCAGGACGCCTACACGCGCGCATTGCTCGCCTGCCGGCCGAGGCTGGACACCCGACCGCGCCGCCTGCCGGTGATCGACGACATCGTGAACAACCGCCCCCTCGTGACGGACCAACGCGAGCCGGTGCCAGTCGATGGCCCCGCGCTGATTGAGGTGACAAACCTCTCGAAGGCCTATCGCCTGAAGGAAGGATTCTTCAGGCACAAGACGCTCGATGCGGTGAAGCAGTCCGACTTTGTTCTGCACAAGGGCCGGACGCTGGGTGTGGTGGGCGAGTCGGGGTCCGGCAAGACCACACTGGGCATGATGCTCACGCGCCTCACGGACACCACCAGTGGGCGGATCCAGTTCGAGGGCCAGGACCTTGCGGCGATGAACGCGAAGCAACTGCGCCCCTTCCGCCAGCGCATCCAGATCATTTTCCAGAACCCGTACGCCAGCCTGAACCCGCGCTTCACCGTCGGCCAGATCCTGATGGAGCCGATGCGCATCCATGGCATCGGCGACAACGAAGATGCGCGCGCGCGGCTGGCGCTCGGATGGCTGGAGAAGGTGGGCCTGCCCGCCGCCGCATTCGGCAAGTACCCGCACGAATTTTCCGGCGGCCAGCGCCAGCGCATCGCCATCGCGCGTTGCCTCACGATGCGGCCCGAGATCATCGTTTGCGACGAGAGCGTGAGCGCGCTCGACGTGAGCGTGCAGGCCACGGTGCTGAACCTGCTGTTGGACTTGCAGGAAGAGTTTGGCCTGACCTATGTCTTCATCAGCCACGACCTCGCGGTGGTGAAGTACATGGCCGACGACATCCTGGTGATGAACCAGGGCGAGATCGTCGAGCG
This sequence comes from Ramlibacter sp., assembly GCA_046595775.1. GTDB lineage: Bacteria > Pseudomonadota > Gammaproteobacteria > Burkholderiales > Burkholderiaceae_C > Ramlibacter. The sequence continues at coordinate 12,887 of JBKJOM010000271.1, forward strand.
CGGCAGCGCGCAACAGATCTACGCCAACCCGCAGCACCCGTACACGAAGCAGTTGCTCGCCGCGATTCCGCGTGGCTGGCAGGCTGCCGAAACCGAAACGATCGTAGAAGCCTGAGGAGTTTCCCCGTGAAGAAGACATTCCGATTTGCCGGCGCGCTCGCGACCAGCCTGTTCCTGTGCGCCGCCATGGCGCAGGTGCCGCTCAAGCGTGCCGAAAAGGCAGACGACCTGCCGCGCTTCTCGTATACCGTGGAAGGCGAGCTCGAGGCGATCGTGCGCGACCCGCAGCGCTTTGCCGCCTTTGCCGCGCAACGGCGCCGCGATATCGAGAGCGTGCTCGCCACCTACGACATCGGCGACGCGGCCGCCAAGCGTCAGCTGATGGGCGAGCTGGTGCAGCTTGACCTGCTCGAAGGCAAATGGGATGACGCGCTGCGCCGCTCCAACCAGGTGCGCGCGCTCCAGGAGAAGCCCGCCGACAAGCTTCTGTCGGGCATCCTCAGCCGCTCGGTGGTCGCCGCCGTCAAGAAGGGCCTCGTACCCAAGACGCCGGCCTTCAACGCCGAAGTCGGCCGCACGGTGGGCGAGGAGCTCAAGGGCATGCCGTTTGCCGTGATCCGCAACGACATCGAAGGCAGCAAGGCCGGCATGGAAACGCTGGGCGAGAACCTGTTGATGGGCCGCATTCGCGACGTGCTGCAACCCGTGGCGACGAAGGCCGGGGCGCTCAGCTCCGACATGGCGCCCGCGATCATCGGCACCCGCTTCACGCTGGAATTCGTGCTGCCCCTGCAAGTGACGCTGCGCGATATGTACACGCGCTACCTCGCCGCCAACAAAGTGGACAAGCCGGACATCTGGGCGGCGCGCGACGTGGCCCTGCCCGCCGGCCGCGACTACGCGCCCGTGCCCGTTGCGGTGTGGGACAGCGGCGTGGACATGAGCCTCTTTCCCGGCCGCGTGGCATCGCTAGCCGGCGCGCCCGCCTTCATCGCCTTCGACCTGCGCAGCCTCCCCTCGAACGAGCCGCTGCTGCCGATCACCGGCGAGCTCAAGGGCAAGGTGGACCAGTTGCTGGCGCGCAGCAAGGGCCTTTCGGACCTGCAGTCCAACGTCGACAGCCCCGAGGCCACTGAGATCAAGAAACTGCTTTCGACACTGTCTTCGCAGCAGTACAAAAGCACGATCGAGGAACTTCGGCTGGTCGGCGGCTACTCGCATGGCACGCACGTCGCCGGCATCGCGATGGCGGGCAACCCCTACGCGCGCGTGGCGACAGCCCGCATCGAGTTCGGACACACATTGTTGCCCGATCCCTGCCCCACGCCAGAACTCGTGCAGCGCAGCGCCGACACGTTCAAGGCCTATGCCGACTTCATCCGCAAGACCGGCGCGCGCGTGGTCAACATGAGCTGGGGCGGCGATTTGCGCTCCTACGAGGTCGAGCTGGAACAGTGCGGCATCGGCAAGGATCAGGCCGAGCGCAAACCGCTGGCGCGCAAGTACTACGACACCCACGTCGCCGCGCTGAAGTCCGCGATCGCATCCCTTCCTGAGGTGCTGTTCGTGACGGCCGCGGGGAACGACGGCAACGATGCGACGTTCAACGACACCTATCCCTCCAGCTTCGTGCTGCCCAACCTGGTGACGGTCGGCGCCGTGGACCGGGCCGGCGACGAAGCTTCGTTCACCAGTTACGGCCCCACGGTGGTGCTGCATGCCAACGGCTACCAGGTGGAGAGCTATGTGCCGGGCGGCAAGCGCATCGCGTTTTCGGGCACGTCGATGTCGTCGCCGCAGGTGACCAACCTGGCGGCCAAGCTGTTCGCGGTCAAGCCTTCGCTCAAACCCGCCGAGGCGATCCAGGTCATGCGCAGTACCGCCGACCGAAGCGCGGACGGCCGCCGAATCCTGATCAATCCGGCCAAGGCCCTGGCCGCGGTCGGTTACCAGCCGTAGCAGCGGCAAAGCATAAAATCGTGGCTGAGCTGAACGCCCACAAGGCGTCGCCAGCATCACAAAGGGGACACCATGAACAGTACGACAAGAGTGGGCAGCGCAGTCGCGCTGGCCGCCCTTATTTTTTCCGCTGCCGGCGCGCACGCGCAGGATGTAACGCCGCCTGTTGCGCCGGCCGGCGCGGCCGCGCCTGCGTTCGCACCGCCAACGGCCGCGGCGCCAGTTGTCGCGCCGCCAACCCCTGCGCCACGGCCCTTTGCGGAGATCGTGCGCGGCGCCAAGCATCAGGACGGCCTGTTCCCGATCTGGCGCAAGGACGAGAAGGTCTGGCTCGAAGTGCCCCTGGCCATGATCGGCAAGTCCTTTCTCTTTTCGGCCAACATCGCCAACTCCATTGGCGAGCGCGGCTTGTACGCCAGCCAGATGGCTGCTTCGCACATGGCGCAGTTCCGCGTTGTCGGCCGGCAAGTCCAGCTGATCGCGCTGAATACCGGATTCCGCGCGGTCGCTGACCAGGGCAGCAAGCGCGCGATTGAGCAGGCCTTTTCTCCCAGCCTGCTGGGCAGCGGCCCCATGGCCAGCGCCGAGCACCCGGAACGCAAGTCGGTCCTGATCGACGCGTCGTTCCTGCTGTCCGACATCCCCGGCTACTCGACGCGGCTGGAGGCGGCCTATCGCCTGCCGTTCGTGATCGACCGGGCCAATTCGTCTTTCGAGCGCGAGCGTGCCGACGAGAAGCTCAGCACGCTCACGGCGCGCATCCACTTCGCCACGGCGCGCATCCCCGCGCCGCCGCTGACACCGTCGCCGGTGCCGTTACCCACACCGCCACAGTCCACGCCAGACCCGCGCAGCCTGTTTGTCGACTACGTCTACAGCTTCCTCGCGCTGCCGGAAAAGCCCATGGCCGTGCGCCAACGGGATCCGCGCATCGGTTACTTCACCGAGTCCTTCACCGACCTGGGAGGTGACCTCAAAGCCAATCCGCGGGTGCACTACATCCATCGCTGGCGCCTCGAGAAGAAAGACCCGGCGGCTGCACTGTCCGAGCCAGTGCAGCCGATCGTGTACTGGCTGGACAAGAACATTCCAGTCAAGTACCGCCCGACGATAGAGTCCGGCATCCTCGAATGGAACAAGGCGTTCGAGCGCATCGGTTTCAAGAACGCAATCGTCGTCAAGCAACAGCCCGACGACGCCGACTGGGACAACATGGACGCCGGCCACGCGTCGATCCGCTGGTTCGTCGGCGCCGACGTCGGCTTCGCGGTCGGCCCCATCCATTCGGACCCGCGCACCGGTGAAATCCTCGATGCCGACATCGGCATGAGCGATGTGTTCGCGCGCGGTTCGCGCCGGTCCATCGTCGAGGAATTCGGCGGCAAGGGTGAAGCCTTTGCGATGGCCTCGTCCGGCTGGCAAAAGGCCGGCCCGGCCGCCTACTACTGCGACGATGCACACATGTCGGCATCGGAGATGGACTTCGCGCTGGAACTGCTCGATGCGCGCGAAGAGCTCGCGCCCGACAGCCCCGAGGCCGAGGCATTCGTGATGGCCACGATCAAGGGCACGATCATGCACGAGGTAGGCCACACGTTGGGCCTCACGCACAACTTCAAGGCGTCGACCACGGTGACCGCGGCGCAGTTGCAGGACAAGTCATTCACTGATGCCAACGGTATCGCCAATTCGGTCATGGACTACACGCCGGTCAACCTGGCGCTCAAGGGCGAGAAGCAGGGCAGCTACGGCCGCACCACGCTCGGTGCCTACGATTACTGGGCGATCGAGTACGCGTACCGCCCGCTGGACGCAAAGACCGAAGCCGCCGACCTGGCAAAGATCGCCTCGCGCAGCACCGAGCCGCAACTGGCATTTGGCGACGACGCGGAGGCGGGTGGTCCTTTCGGCAGCGATGGCATGGACCCCCTGACCAACCGCTTCGACCTCGGCGACAACCCGCTGGCGTACTACAAGAAGCGGATAAAGCTCTCGCAAGAGCTGTGGGCACGCATCCAGGACCGCAAGCCGCGCCCCGACGAAGATCCGCTGCGCCAGCGCCGCTCGGTATTGGCCGGCTTCAACCGGCTTGCGGATGTGGCCGAACTTGCGGCCAAGTACGTCGGCGGCATGCATGCCGTGCGTGACCTTCCGGCCAGCGGCCGGCCCTCCTTCAAGCCTGTCGACCCTGCCCAGCAGCGCGACGCGCTCAAGTTTTTGGCGTCGGAAATCTTCAGTGTCGACGCCTTCAAGTTCAAGCCCGAACTGCTCTCGTCGCTCACCGTCGACTACACCGAGTGGAATCGCGGCGGCCCGGTCGACATCACCTCTGTGGTCGGGCGCGTCCAGCTGGCTGCGCTGAATCGACTGATGAGCCCCGGCACCGCGAACCGCCTGCTCGACCTGCCCTCCTATGTGGCACCGGCGCAGCGCAAGGGGCTTATCTCGCTGAATGAGGTGTACGACACCGTGCAACGCTCGGTGTGGAGTGAACTCGGCACGGGCGGCGATATCGACCGCATCCGCCGCAACCTGCAGCGCGAGCATGTGCGCCGCTTGCAGGTCGCGTTCACGCGTGGCGCCGCCGGCATGCCGCCGGATGCGATGAGCCTGATGCGCTTCAACGCCACGCGCCTGGAGTCGCAGCTGAAGACCGCCGTTGCGCGCGGCGGTCGGTCAGTGGACTCGCAAGCCCACCTCGAAGAAAGCTTGGGCATGTTGAGCGAGGCGTTGCACGCAAAGATGCAGCGCAGCTGACAAGTCGGTCATTGCGGGTTCTCCGTGGGGGGGCGCGATGGGCGAACTCGCAGTGCGGTCGCACTACGCCGTATCAACCGCGTCGAAAAGCTGCTGCCGCACCGCTGGCAGCCTTTAAGGGTTGCAGTTTGAACAGCCCTGCTGCATCTGCATGGGAGGACACTTGACGGAGCCGTACGAACAAAACACGCAACAGTCGCCAGCCTTCGGGCGCAGGATCGTGTTGCAGTGCTCGCACTCATAGAAAAACTGGCAGGCATTCGTGGGCATGACCTCGGTTTTGGCATGACCGCATTGCGGGCACGTCAGAACCGAATCGAGGACAGCTTCACTCGTCGTCATTTGCGGATCGTGGACGGATAACCCGCGTCGGTCGTGGCTTTAACCAGCACTGCGGCGGTGGTCCTGTCGGCATCGAAGGCGACGGTCGCCGTTTTCTTGGTGAAGTCGATTTTCGCCTCGGTCACGCCAGGCACCTTCTGCAAGGACTTCTTGACCGTCAGGGGGCATAGGTCGCAGGTCATGTTCTGCACGTCGAGCACCGCGGTCCGGGGCGTCACGGCCATCGAAACCAAGGGTAGCAATGCGGCGAGCACAGCGAAAAGCGATTTGCGCATGATGAATTCCTTTAAAGAAAATACGATGCCATCCAGGGCACAGACAACAACGCGAGCAGCACCAGCGCGACGACCCAAAAGATCACACGCTGGCGCTTGAAGACGATTGGTTCGGCGCACAAAGCGCCCGGTTCGCAGACCTGCGGCTGCAGGTACAGACGCCGGAACGCCAAGCCGAGGAACAACAACGTCGCCGCGATAAGCCATGGCCGCATCGGCTCCAGCGACGTGAGACTGGCGATCCAGGCGCCCCCGATACCCAATGTGAGAAGTACCAGCGGACCGACGCAACAGACCGAAGCGCCGATGGCTGCCAGAACTCCCGCGGCGAGCTCGCCCTTGAACTTGAACGTTGGCATTTGTGTGTAGGAGGTGGGTCCACCAAGTCGATGAATTGAGTCTACAGTCCGTACCATGGTACGGAGTCAAGAGGTATAGCTATGGCCGAGCTGACGATAGGGCGGCTGGCCGACGAGGCCGGTGTGAACGTCGAGACGATTCGCTACTACCAGCGCCGGGGCCTGATGCCGGAGCCCCACAAGCCGGTCAACGGCCATCGCCGATATGCCGCCGATGCGATCAACCGGGTGCACTTCATCAAGAGAGCTCAAGTGCTGGGCTTTACGCTCGAAGAGATCGGCAGCCTACTCGAGCTCGATGAGGCCCACGCCTGCGCCGAGACGCGCGAACTTGCCGCGCACAAACTGGAGGTCATTGAGAACAAACTCGCCGATCTCAAGGCGATGCGCAAGGCATTGATGGCGCTTTTGCATCAGTGCGACACCGGTGCGGCTCAGGGCTCCTGCCCCATCATCAACGCTCTGGCAGCGGACTGAAACTGCGTCAAGACTTCGTCAGGCGGCGCAGTAGGCCCGTGCCCGACATCCACCCCTCGCAGAGAACCAGGACGACAAAGCCAAAAGACCGGCGTTCTCAGGAATGAGGATTACTTCAACTCGAACGCAGCCAGTTTCTTCGGGACGGCGACGTTCTTCAGCGTCGCGTACACGGGTAGACCGTTCACGTACCTGGGTGAGTCTTCGCCCTGGATCAGGGGCAGCAGGTAGCGGCGGCACTTCTCGGTAATGCCGAAACCATCGGTGGTGATGAAGTCGCGCGGCATGAACTTCTCGACGTTCGCCACCTTCGCGAGCGGTGCCATGCCGATCTTGTACTTGTACGGCTTGTCGCTCAAGCGATCAACCGTGGGCATCACGGCGTTGTGGCCCTTGAGCGCAAGCTTCACTGCTGCCTGGCCCAGTTCGTAGGCCTGCTTCACGTCGGTTTTCGAGGCGATGTGGCGCGCGGCGCGCTGCAGGTAGTCGGCGACGGCCCAGTGAAACTTGTAGCCGTGCGCCTGCTTGACCATGTTGGCGATGACGGGAGCCGCCCCGCCGAGTTGCGCATGGCCGAAGGCATCCTTGCTGCCTTGCTCGGCGAGGAAGCGGCCATCGGGGTAGTGGCATCCTTCGGACACGACCACCGTGACGTAGCCGTGCTTCTTCACCAGGGCCTCGACACGCGCGAGGAATTTCTTCTCGTCGAATTCGAATTCGGGGAACAGGATGACGACGGGGATGCCCTGGTCTTCGATCAAGCCGCCAGCTGCTGCGATCCAGCCCGCGTGGCGACCCATCACCTCCATCACGAAGACCTTGGTCGAGGTCTTGGCCATCGATCGCACATCGAACGACGCTTCGAGCGCCGACACGGCCACATACTTGGCGACAGAGCCAAAGCCCGGGCAGCAATCGGTGATCGGCAGGTCGTTGTCCACGGTCTTGGGCACGTGAATCGCCTGGATCGGGTAGCCCATGGACTCGGAGAGCTGGCTCACCTTGTAGCAAGTGTCGGCCGAATCGCCGCCACCGTTGTAGAAGAAGTAGCCGATGTCGTGCGCGCGGAACACCTCGATCAGGCGCTCGTACTCGCGCTTGTTGGCTTCGAGTGACTTCAGTTTGTAGCGGCACGAACCGAACGCGCCCGATGGCGTGTAGCGCAGCGCGGCAATAGCGGCGGCCGATTCCTTGCCCGTGTCGATCAGGTCTTCTGTCAACGCGCCGATGATGCCGTTGCGCCCGGCGTAGACCTTGCCGATCTTGTCCTTGTGGGCGCGCGCCGTCTGGATCACGCCGCAAGCCGAGGCGTTGATGACGGCGGTGACGCCGCCCGATTGTGCGTAGAACGCGTTCTTTTTTGTTGCCATCTATTTGAGCTCCAGGAGAGAACTCCCGTACGCAGAAGTCGCAGAAATTACGCAGAGGTCGCAAAAGAATCCAAAGAAATTTTTCTGGAAGTCCTTCTGCGTCTTCTGCGTAACTTTTGCGCCTTCTGCGTACGGATGTTGAATTGGTCTAATTAATCCGCCAAAGCGCGCGTCACCACTTCGCGCGTGTCATTGGACAAGTCCGCCTTCGCCGCAACGCGGGCGATGGCTTCGCGAGCGGCGCTGCGCTGCGGCTCAGCCAGTTTTTTCCAGCGGTCCAGGGCGCGGGCCAGGCGGGCCGCGACCTGTGGGTTGATCGGGTCGAGCTCGATGACCCGGTCGCCCCAATACACATACCCGGCACCGTCGGGCCGGTGGAATGCGCCGGGGTTGGAGCTGCAATAACTGAAGATCAGGCTGCGCGCGCGGTTGGGGTTGCGCAGGCTGAAGTCAGGGTGCGTCATCAACTTTTTGACGATGGGCAGGATGTTGCCGTTGCGGTCGGGGGCGAGCGCCTGCAATGCGAACCACTTGTCGATGACCAGCGGCTCGTCCTTGAACATCGCATGGAAGCGCTCCAGCGCCTGCTGGGCGAGTTCGTGGCCGCTGGTGACCAGGGCGTTCAGCGCGTTGGTTCGGTCGGTGAAATTTCCCGCGTCCTTGAAGCGTTGCAGGGCCTTGCCCGGCCACACGGGGTCGCCGCTCTTGCGCGCCGCCAGGCACAGGCTGTTAAGGGCCAGGCCCGCCAGCGCACGGCGCCCCGCCGACACCGGGTCGGGCTGGTAGGCGCCGTTTTCCCGGTGGTGCTCGAAGGCCCATTCCCAATCGGTCTGCAGCGCCTGGGCCAATTGCTCGCGCATGCCTTCGCGCACCGCATGCACCTGCTGCGGATCGACCACGTCGAGCTGCTCGCCGATATAGGTTTCCGACGGCAGTGTGAGCACGAGTTCCTTGAACGCGGCGTCGAGCGTGGGATGGCGCAGGATGCTGCGCATCGCGTCGACGAAGGCCGCATCCAGGCGCACGTCGTTCTTGGTCAGGCCCTCCTCGCGCAGGAAACCCAGCGCGCGGTTCATCGCCAGGCGCTGGCCCGCTTCCCAGCGGTTGAACGGATCGGAATCGTTGGCCAGCAGCGAGAGCAGCTGTTCGTCGGTGTAGTCGAACTCCAGGATCACCGGGGC
>JBKJOM010000287.1:0-15418 GCA_046595775.1 Ramlibacter sp.
GCCCCCACCCCAGCCCTCCCCCGGAGGGGGAGGGAGCTTTCAGATGCAGAGGCGGCGACTGGCTTCGCGTTGCCGGCGCCTTCCACTTCGAGCCGGATCAGTTCGGCGCCGACGGAGATCAGCTGGCCGACCTCGCCGAGCAGCTCGGACACTTTGCCGCTGACGGGCGAAGGAATCTCTACCGTCGCCTTGTCGGTCATCACGTCGGCCAGCACCTGGTCTTCCTTGACCATGTCGCCGGGCTTCACATGCCAGGCGACGAGTTCCACTTCGGCGATGCCTTCGCCGATGTCGGGGGTACGGATTGCGTAGATACCCATGATGTTCAGCCTTCCATTGCGCGCTTGAACGCTTCACCCACGCGTTGCGGGCCGGGGAAGTAGGCCCACTCCTGCGCGTGCGGGTACGGCGTGTCCCATCCCGCGACGCGCTCGACCGGCGCTTCAAGGTGGTAGAAGCAGTTCTCCTGCACGATCGACACCAGCTCGGCGCCGAAGCCCGACGTGCGCGTGGCTTCATGCACCACGACGCAGCGGCCGGTTTTCTTCACCGAGTTGATGACGGTGTCGAGGTCCATCGGCCAGATCGAGCGCAGGTCGATGATCTCGGCGTCGATGCCGGTCTCGCGCGCCGCGCAATCGCTCACCCACACCATGGTGCCGTAGGTGATCACGGTCAGGTCCTTGCCTTCGCGGAAGATCGACGCCGATTCCAGCGGCACCTTGTAGTAGCCCTCGGGCACGTTGCCCATCTCGTGCTTGGACCACGGCACCACCGGGCGGTCGTGGTGGCCGTCGAACGGGCCGTTGTACAGGCGCTTGGGTTCCAGGAAGATGACCGGGTCGTCGTTCTCGATGGCCGAGATCAGCAGGCCCTTGGCGTCATAGGGATTGCTCGGCATCACGGTACGGATGCCGCACACATGCGTGAAGAGCGCCTCGGGCGACTGGCTGTGGGTCTGGCCACCGTAGATGCCGCCGCCGCAAGGCATGCGGATCACCATGGGGCAGGTGAAGTCGCCGGCGCTGCGGTAACGCAGGCGGGCGGCCTCCGACACGATCTGGTCTGAGGCGGGATAGAAGTAGTCGGCGAACTGGATTTCCACGACCGGCCGCAGCCCGTACGCGCCCATGCCCACTGCGGCACCGACGATGCCGCCTTCGGAGATCGGCGCGTCGAAGCAGCGCGGCTTGCCGTACTTGGCCTGCAGTCCTTCAGTCACGCGGAACACGCCGCCAAAGTAGCCGACGTCCTGGCCGAACACGACCACGTTGGGGTCGCGCTCCATCATCACGTCCAGCGCGGAATTGAGTGCCTTGATCATCGTCATCGGCACGGTCTTCTCGCGAGCCTCGCCGGCCCGTGCGGGATTGGTTTCGGACAGCATCGCTTCAGACTCCCAGTTCCTGGCGCTGCCGGCGCAGGTGCTCCGGCATCTGCGCATACACGTCCTCGAACATCCCGGCGGGGCTGGGAATGTGGCCATCCAGCAAGGTGCCGTAGCTCTCGGCCTCCTTCTGCGCGGCGGCCACTTCTGCCTCCAGCTCCTTGTGCGCCTGCTCGTGTTGCGCCTCCGACCACTCGCCGATGCCGACCAGATGCTGCTTCAGCCGCGCGATCGGGTCGCCCAGCGGAAAGCGCTGCCAGTCGTCAGCGGGCCGGTACTTGGACGGGTCATCCGAGGTGGAGTGGGGCCCTGCGCGGTAGGTCACCCACTCGATCAGCGTCGGGCCAAGGTTGGCGCGCGCGCGCTCGGCGGCCCACTTCGACGCTGCGTACACGGCAAGGAAGTCGTTGCCGTCGACCCGCAACGACGCGATGCCGCAACCTGCGCCGCGAGCCGCGAAAGTGGTGGACTCGCCACCGGCGATGGCCTGGAACGTGGAGATGGCCCACTGGTTGTTGACGACGTTGAGGATCACCGGTGCCCGGTACACGTGGGCGAAGGTCAGGGCGGTATGGAAGTCCGCTTCGGCCGTCGCTCCGTCGCCGATCCATGCCGAGGCGATTTTGGTGTCGCCCTTGATGGCCGAAGCCATCGCCCAGCCCACCGCCTGGATGTATTGCGTGGCCAGGTTGCCCGAAATGGTGAAGAAGCCGGCCCGTTTGTACGAATACATGACGGGCAACTGGCGGCCTTTCATGGGATCACGTGAGTTGCTCATCAGCTGGCAGATCATTTCCCACATCGGCACGTCGTCGCGCGACAGCAGCAGGCTCTGCTGGCGGTAGGTGGGGAAACTCATGTCGCCGGCCTCCAGCGCGAAGGAGTGCGCCGAGCCGATGGCTTCCTCGCCCAGGCTTTGCATGTAGAACGACATCTTTTTCTGGCGCTGCGCGATCAGCATGCGCGAATCGAAGATGCGCGTCTTCATCATGGCGCGCAGGCCCTTGCGCTTGCGCACCGGGTCCAGGTCATCCGGGACCCACGGGCCGACGGCCTGGCCGTCCTGGTCGAGCACGCGGACCAGGCTGAAAGCCAGGTCGACGGTGTCGGCAGCGTTGGTATCAACTGCCGGACGGCGCACGGCGCCCGCGGGCGACACATGGAGATAGGAGAAATCGGTAGCGCAGCCGGGCCGCCCAGTGGGCTCCGGCACGTGCAAGCGCAAGGCCTGGTGCGGGGTCATCTGCCTTCCTTCGGCCCGATTGTGTCGGGCGCTGGGGTCAACGAATGGAGGGCGCTGCAGCGGATAGCCGCGGTGCCTTCCGGATTTGGGGGCGCGGTCACGCGCGCGTCGATGAGTGTATCTCCGTTGCGCTATCGTGGAGGGCATGCAAGCCCCGACCTCGACCCCACCGCCCTTTCGGGCCATCGCCGACCTCGTGCGCGAACATGCGGCCGACCGGCCCGGCCAGGTGGCAATGCGCCATGGCCCGCGTGCGGTCAACTGGGCGCAGCTCGACGCGATGGCCGACCGCATCGCCGCCTCGTTGCAGCGCGACGGCGTGAAGCCCAAGGAGAGCATCGCGATCTGCGGCGCCAACTCGCTGGAGTACGCGGCGCTGTTCATCGGCGCGCTGCGTGCCGGCGTGGCCGTCGCGCCCCTGCCGACCGGCTCCCTTCCGGCGCAACTTGCAACCATGGTGGCAGACAGCGGCGCCCGCCATTTCTTCGTGGATGCGGGCGTGCCCCTGTTCAGGGCCACGGCTCGCCGGATCGTCATGGACGGGAGCGGCAAGCCTTCGCTGGAGGCCTGGTTGTTGCCACACGGCGCAAAGCCCAAGCCCGTGAAGGTCCGGCCTGATTGGCCTTTCAACATCATCTATTCGTCGGGCACGACCGGCACGCCCAAGGGCATCGTCCAGCCGCATGCCATGCGCTGGGCCCACGTGGGGCGCGCGGAGAACTACGGCTATGGGCCGGATTCGGTCACGATGATCGCGACATCGCTGTGCTCGAACACCACGCTGGTCTGCTACTTCCCGACGGTGGCCAAGGGCGGCTGCGCGGTGTTCGGCGCGCCGAGGTTCGACGCCCGCGCCTACCTCACGCTTGCGGAAGAGGTGAGGGCGACGCACACGATGCTGGTGCCGGTGCAGTACCAGCGGATCATGAGCCTGCCCGACTTCGATGGCTTCGAGCTGTCGTCGTTCCAGATGAAGTTCTGCACCAGCGCGCCTTTTCATGCGCCGCTGAAGCAGGACATCCTGATGCGATGGCCCGGTGGCCTGGTCGAGTACTACGGCATGACCGAGGGCGGCGGCACCTGCATCCTGGAGGCGCACAACTACCCGGACAAGTTGCACACCGTCGGCAAGCCGGCGGAGGGGCATGACATTCGCCTGATCGATGAAGACGAGAAGGAGCTGCCGCCCGGCGAGGTGGGGGAGGTCGTGGGCCGCTCCGTTTCCATGATGACTGCCTACAACAACCAGCCCACGAAAACGCGCGAGGCGGAATGGTTCGACAGCAAGGGCGGCCGGTTCATCCGCACCGGCGATGTGGGGCGCTTCGACGAACAGGGCTTCCTCACACTCATGGACCGCCGCAAGGACATGATCATCTCGGGCGGTTTCAATGTCTACCCCAGCGACCTCGAAGCCGTTCTGCGCGAGCACGAGTTCGTCGCCGACGCCGCAGTGGTGGGCATCGCGTCGCAGGAGTGGGGCGAAACGCCGGTGGCCTTCGTCGTCGCACGCGATGGCGCGCCGTCCGCCGACGACCTCAAGGCATGGGCCAACCAGAAGCTCGGCAAGGTGCAGCGACTCTCCGGTGTGCGCTATATGGCGGAGCTACCGCGAAGCGACATCGGCAAGGTGTTGAAGCGGGAATTGCGCGCGCGCTGGTAGTCGTCGTCGCGGGCTTCCCGGCCAGAGGTCGAGGCGTAGAATCGTTCGCTGAGTTGACTCCCGCCTACCAGGACAAAAGGTTCCAATTGCGGGTAACGAGGGCGGGGCTGGAACCAGCCAACGCCGGGCCAACACGAGCACTCCCGAAATGCCGACGAACGAATTGAGTTTTCCCATCGTGGGAGTTGGCGCTTCAGCAGGCGGGCTCGACGCTTTTCAGGCATTTTTTGCGGCGATGCCGGCCGATCCCGGCATGGCATTCGTGGTCATCCTGCATCTGCCTGCGGACCGCAAGAGCATGCTCGCGGAGATCATCGCGCGCTGGACGCCGCTGCGCGTCCTCGACGGCGAAGATGGCACCCGCATCGAAGCCAATTGCGTTTATGTTCCCCCGCCGCATTCCTTTGCGACAGTGGAAGACGGCTGCCTGAGGGTCAAGTTCCCGGAGTCCGGCGAGCAAAAAGCCTTTTTTCCCATCGACACCTTTTTCAATGCGTTGGGCAACGCCTTGCGCGAACGGGCTGTGGGCATCGTGCTGTCGGGAACCGGCGGCGATGGGGCGCTGGGGCTCAAGGCCATCAAGGAGTGCGGCGGCCTGACCTTCGCGCAAGCGATCGCGCAGGACTCCGCAAACAAGCAGATGCCCGAGCGGGCCATTGCCACCGGCGCTGTCGACTTGATACTCCCCGTTGATCAGATGGCCGGCCACCTGGTGCGGATGCGAGGCAGCCGCCTGGCGAGCCTGCCGGGCCCCGCCGACTCCTCGCAGTCAGTGGATGAGGCGCGGCTCAAGATATGCCGCATCCTGCGCGATCAGCTCGGACACGATTTCAGCGGGTACCGGGACAAGACCTTCTTGCGCCGCACCCGGCGGCGCATGCAAGTGGTGAACGTCCGCACGCTGGATGAGTACGTGAATCGATTGCGGACCGACCCGAACGAAGTCGTTGCGCTCTTTCGGGATCTCTTGATCCGCGTCACGAGTTTCTTCAGGGACACGGCGACCTTCGAGGTGCTGGCAACCGATGTCATCCCGGGACTGTTTGCGGGCAAGCGCGCCGACAGCGTGCTGCGCGTCTGGGTCCCCGGTTGCGCCACCGGCGAAGAAGCGTATTCGCTGGCCATGCTGTTGTGCGAGCACATGGACAAAGTGGACAGGCCGCCCAAGATCCGCATCTTTGCCACCGACATCGATGAAGCCTCGATCACCACCGCACGGCTGGGTGTCTATCCGTCGACGCTGGTGGAAGGGCTTTCGGCGGCGCGCCTCGAGCGATTCTTCAACAAGACGCACGCAGGTTATGTGGTGTCTCGGGAAATCCGCCAATGCTGCACGTTCTCGCCGCACAACCTGGTGCGCGACCCACCTTTCTCAAGAATGGATCTGGTCTCGTGCCGCAACCTGCTCATCTATCTCGACGCGACACTGCAACAGGCGCTCATTCCCGTTTTTCACTACGCGTTGCTCCCTGGCGGCATCTTGTTGCTCGGCAGCGCCGAGTCGGCGTCCAGGCATGCGGATCTGTTCGAGCCCGTCAACAAGAAGTCGCGGATTTTTAGAAGGCGTGAGGGCAGGAGCCCGCCGCTCAACCTGCAGCCCGGCGACTTCGATATTGTTTCGCCGGCATTCGAGCCGGGGCATAGGCTCGCGCGCGTGCCGGGCGGCTTTCTGAATGCACAACAGGGGAACTACCTCGATGCAAGCTTTGGCAACTTCCGGGGCCGTCGAGCAACAAAACCGGACCCGGCGGCGTCCGGATTGGCTGAACAGCGCCCCAACTTGATGTCGCGCATCGGAGAGCGCTGGCGGATGGTTTTTCCGGGTTCGTATGCGTACCAGCAACTCCAGTTCCAACTCGTCAGCGCGCACGAGGAACTGCAGTCGCTGGCGGAAGAGCACCAGACCGCCCTGGAAGAATTGCGCAGTTCCAACGAGGAACTTCATTCGGTCAATGAAGAAATCCAGTCAACCAACGAGGAACTGGAAACCTCGAAGGACGAATTGCAGTCCGTCAACGAAGCATTGCAGGAGGCCAATGCGCGGCTATCCGAGAAAGTGGAAGAGCTTGATGCGGCGAATTCCGACCTGCGCAACCTGTTCGACAGCACCGAGATCGCGACAATCTTTCTCGACAGCAACCTGCTGGTGCGCAGCTTCACGCCCGCGATTGCGGCGCTCTACAACCTGATCCCCAGCGATCTCGGCCGGCCGCTGACCGATATCGTGTCCAGGCTGCACTACGACGACGTGCGCCAGGATGTGGCTCAGGTGCTCAAGACGCAGCAACCGCTGGAGCGCCGAATCGCAAGAGAAGACAGCTCCACGCATTACGTCATGCGGATCCTGCCTTATCGCAAGCCCGACAGCACCGTGAGCGGTGCCCTGATCACGTTCGTGGATGTGACCAGCATCGTGCAGGCCGAAACGACGCTGCGCGAAGCGGATGTGCGCAAGGATGTGTTTCTTGCCACGCTGTCCCATGAACTGCGCAATCCCCTGGCCCCCATCCGGACCGCGGCGCAATTGCTCGAAGCGACTTCGCTGACCGATGGGCAGCTGGCACAGTGCCGCGCCATCATTTCCCGCCAGGTCGGCCACATGAGCTCATTGCTCGACGATCTGCTGGACGTATCACGCATCACGCGCGGCTCTTTCCTGCTCAAGAAGACCTACACCGACATGGAGCGCCTGATGGACGCAGCCGTGGAAGCAACGAAGCCCGGCATGGACGTGCGCAGGCACACATTGCGAATCGAGCGCCCTGCGCATCCGATCATCATGGAAGTGGACGCGATACGGCTGACCCAGGTGGTCACGAACCTGCTGACCAACGCAGCCAGATACACGCCTGAGGAGGGTGCGATCACGATGGGGTGGCGCGTCGAGAGCGACGCCGTGGTCATTGCCGTGCGCGACAACGGCGCGGGCATCGACCCTGTCATGAGGGCGCGGATCTTCGACATGTTCACCCGGGTGGAGTCCGCAACCAGCGGGTCGGATGGCGGGCTGGGCATCGGCCTCGCCTTGGCCAAAGGGCTCGTCGAGTTGCACGGCGGCCGCATCGAAGTGCGAAGCGATGGCTTGGGCAGGGGCAGCGAATTCATCGTATCGCTTCCGCTTACCCTGGTCGCGGATGCGCCCGCGGATAGTCCGGATAAAAAGCAGTGGGGCCTCTCCCCGCAGGCGGCCCGGCGCCTGCTCATCGCAGACGACAACGTGGATGGGGCGCAAACGCTGGGAATGTTTCTCGAGCTGGACAGTCATGAGGTCCATATCGCCTACACCGGCGAGGAAGCTTTTGCCCTGGCGGCCCGCATGCGACCGGACATTGCCATTCTCGACATCGGCATGCCCGACCTCAATGGCTACGAGCTCGCGCGGCGTATCCGGCACGAAGCCTGGGGCAACAACATGTTGCTGATCGCCGTGACCGGCTGGGGCCAGGAAAGTGACAAGCGCCAGTCGCGACTGGCAGGCTTCGATCATCACCTGACCAAGCCAGTCGATCCGTCGCAGCTCACGGCGCTGTTTTCAGAACGCCGAAGGCGCGACGACACCTGAGCCACCGGATTGCGAGTCAAGCCCGCAGTGACAGGGGGGGTTAGATCTCGGCGATCAACTCGATCTCGACGCAGGCCCCCATGGGAATTTGCGCGACCCCGAATGCACTGCGGGCATGCGCTCCCTGGTCGCCGAACACCTGCGCGAACAACTCGCTCGCACCGTTGATCACCAGATGGTGCTCGGTGAAATCGGGCGTCGAATTGACGAGGCCCATCAACTTCACGATGCGCTTGACCTTGCCCAGGTCACCCACGGCGGCCTGCAGCGTGCCCATCAGGTCGATGGCGATTGCGCGGGCTGCCTGCTTGGCTTCCTCGGTGGTCATGGACTTGCCGAGCTGGCCGACCCAGGCCTTGCCGTCGCGCTTGGCGACGTGGCCCGAGACGAAGACCAGGTTGCCGGTCTGCACGAAAGGCACATAGGCCGCGGCGGGCGTGGCCAGCGGCGGCAGTGTGATGTTCAGTTCCTTGAGTTTGTCGTAAACGCTCATCGTCGGTCTCCTGCAAAGGGGGGCGGGTCTGGGGGCGCGATTGTAGGAGTAGCTGGCGCCGGCGTGTCGACCGGGGTGACCGTGACCGCAACATGCAACTGGTGATTCGCGCCGCCATGGATCACGCCACGGATGGGCGAGACGTCGGAGTAGTCGCGGCCCGTGGCCAGCAACACGTAGTCTTCGCCGGGCGTGCGGCGGTTGGTGGGATCGAAGTCGGTCCATTGCCCGGGTGTGCCGTCACCGGGCAGGTAGAGCGAGACCCAGGCGTGTGATGCGTCGCTGCCCACGAGGCGCGGCTTGCCGGGCGGTGGCTCAGTGAGCAGGTAGCCGCTGACGTAACGCGCGGGCAGGCCCATGCTGCGCAGGCACGCGAGCATCACGTGCGCGAAGTCCTGGCAGACGCCCTTGCGCAGCGCCAGGGCTTCCAATGCCGGCGTGCCCGCATCGGTGGCTTCGGTCTCGTACTCGAAATCGTCGTGGATGCGCTCCATCAAGTCGGTTGCCGCATCCAGCAGCGTCCGGCCGGGCGCGAAACTGCGCATCGCATAAGCGACGAAATCGTCGTGGCGCGGCACGTAGGGTGAGGCAAACGAGAATTCGGAGGCCCGGTCGTAAGCGGCGCCGCGGTGATAACGCAAGCGCTCCCGTGCTTCTTCCCAGGGCATGGCGCTGTCGATGGCCGGCGGCGAGGAAGTGGAAACCAGGCTGCGCGCGACAACCTTCAATTCGTCATGGCGCGTTGCCAGGCTGAAGAAGGCGCGCGTGTTGCCGTAGACGTCGATGGCTTCCGACAGCTGCGCCGGTACCGGGTTCACAGCGATCTCATGGGCCAGCAGGTGCTGGCGATCGTTATGCGCGGGCTTCAGGTGCGCCATGTGCTGCGCCGTCTTCACCGGCGGCGAATACTCGTAGCGTGTTTCGTGGACGACGTCGAGCAACATGGCTTTGGTCCCGCTAGCCGCCGACGCTGTGGCGCGAATCGCCCGAGTGAGTGAAGTAGCGCGCCCCCAGGTCGTCCGAGAGCTTGTGCGACGCGTCGGTGCATTGCTGCAGCAGCTCCTCCAGCTTGGCGTAGCGGCCGTGCTCGTCGCGCTCGCACATTGCTTCCAGCGTCCACCGTTGCGGGTCCGGCACGGTGAGCGCGATCTCGGGCACCTCGCCGGGCGCGCTGCCCGCCAGCTTGGCCAGTCGCCCCCGCAGCGTCTGCGCCACCCAGCCCAGCGAGCGCGGATTGTCGCGGTCGAGCACCAGCAGATCGAGCAGGGCGGGGATGTCATGGCGCTGCTGGTATTGCGCGTGGAAAGTGATGGTGCTGTCAAAGAGCGCAACGACGGCCTCGAAGCCGCCTTCGTCCTGCACCGCGCCGGTTTCAAAAGCCCAGCCAAGCGCAGAGGCGAGGAAGCCCAGCCGCTCGATGTGGCGGCCGCTGGAGAGCAGGCGCCAGCCGTCGTCGCGTGTCATGCGGTCGGTCTGTGCGCCGGTCATGGCGGCCGTTGCGCCAGACAAGGTCTCGAGCACGCGCAAGGCCTCGACCGAGGAGAAGTCGCCGTCCTCGGTGACGATGGAGCAGCCGCGCGAGAAGTCCTGGCCCGCGCGGACGATCACGTTCCACTGCTCCTGGGACAGCCGCTCCCGCACCGCCGAAGCGGCGTGCCGAAGTGCCGCGAGATTGAAGCCGACACTGGTCGAGTCTTCGGTATCCGCCAGGTTGGCGATCAGCGTGCGCTCGAACACGCGCCGGGCCTGGGTGGCTGAAGGCACCGCGGGCAGGACCAGCGCATTGGCCTGCGCCAATTCGCTCAACCACGCCAGCAGGGGCTGCGAAGACTGGTCCTCACCGTTGAGGCATTCGAGCGCGAGCCTTGCAAGGCGCGTGGTGTTTTCGGTGCGCTCGGTGTAGCGGCCCAGCCAGAACAGGTTCTCGGCGGCGCGGCTGGTGGCGCTGCGCACGCGGTGCGCGATGTCGACCGCGGGTTGCTCATGGTGCAGCAGCGTGGTCGAATCGACTTCGCCATCGGTCAGCACCCAGGTGTCGGCGCTGCTGCCGCCGCGCTGCATCGATGCAATCTCCAGCGCGGCGCTTGCGATGCGGGTCAGTCCGCCGGGCAGCACGCGCCAGGACTGCGGGCCGTCGGAGACCGCGAACACACGCAACATGGTCGAGCGCGGCAGGATGCGGTCGCCATCCAGGCCGTGCTTCCAGGTTGGCATCTGCGACAGCGGCAGGTAGGCCTGCACGGTGTGCTCCTCGGGCGCGCGTACGATGCGGCCCGCCCACTCGTCGAGCTCGCGCCGCGTGAGCGACTTGCCCAGCACCGCGCCGGAGCCCGCCCCGCCATACGTCGGCTTGATGACGCTGGTCGCAAGTTGGGGCAGCACTGCTTCCATCGCGGCGCGCTCGCCGCACCACCAGGTGGCCAGCGACGGCAGCTTCAGTTCCTCACCCAGCAGGTGACGCGACAGCGCCGGCAGGAAGCCCAGGATGGCCGTCGATTCGAGGAAGGCCGAGCCCGGCGCGTTGGCTATCAGCACGTTGCCGGCGCGAATGGCTTGCAGCAGGCCGGGCACACCGAGGCGCGAGTCGGATCGCAACTCCAGCGGGTCGAGGAATTCGTCGTCGAGGCGCTTGAGGATCCCGTGCACCGGCTCCAGGCCCCGCAAGGTCTTGAGGTACAGCCGTTCGCCGCGCACGGTGAGGTCACTGCCCTCGACCAGCGGAAGGCCGAGGTAGCGCGCAAGGTAGGCGTGCTCGAAATAGGTTTCGTTGTAAGGGCCTGGCGTGAGCAGCACAATGCGCGGCTCGCCGTCCGATGGACACATCGCCCGCATCGCTTCCACCAGCGCCCGGTAGGTGGCGGCCAGCCGCTGCACTTTCATCTCGCGGAAGGCTTCGGGGAACAGGCGCGAAGTGATCAGCCGGTTCTCCAGCAGGTAGCCCAGTCCCGATGGCGCCTGGGTGCGCTGCGACACCACCCACCAGTCGCCGGCGGGGTCGCGCGCCAGGTCGAAGGCCGCGATGTGCAGGTGCGAACCGCCCGCGGGCTTCACGCCGTGCATGGGCCGCAGGTAGCCCGGATGTCCCTGTACCAGGGCAGGCGGCAGCAGGTTGTGGGCGAGCAGTTGTTGCGGCCCGTAGACGTCGGTCATGATCCGGTCGAGCAGCTTGACTCGCTGCAACACGCCGGCTTCGAGTTGCGCCCAGCTATCGGGCGTGATGATCAGCGGGAAGAGGTCGAGCGACCAGGGCCGTTGGGGGCCGTTGGCGTCGGCGTAAACGTTGTACGTGATGCCGTTGTCGCGCACCTGGCGCTCGAGGTTGACTGTGCGGCGGTTCAGGTCCGCGAAACCTTCACGGCCGAGGTTGTCGAAGAAGCGGGTCCAGGGCTCGCACGGCGCGGCATGGCCGGCGGCCAGCGCGGAAGGCTCAGTGGGAGATGCAGTGGCTCGCAGTTCGTCGAAGTGGCCGGCGGCCGCCGGCGGCGCGAGGGCCGCAGCGAGGGCGGCAGGGGATTCGTCGCCGTCCGCTCCGCCAAAAAGTGAATCGTCCGGATCAGTGTGTTTGTCCACGCGCCCGTATTGTCACACTGTTCAGCAGCAAGGCTCCATGGGCATTGGGCCCCACGAACTGCACAGCTGCAACTGCGTCATGAGGCAAGTGGGTCTCGCACACCCATTCAGGACGGATTCCTACAGTCGCGCTTGCCAAGGCAAAGAAGAATACGAGCGTCCTAACCACTGACAGGGAGCAACCATGTTGAAAACCACTCTTGCCACCGCAATCATCGCCGCTGGCGTCCTCGGCCTTTCTGGCTGCGACGTGAAGAAGACCCAGGAAGGCAATGTGACGGTGCCAAAGTACGAGGTCGAGAAGAAGCAGTCCGGTGACGTCACGCTGCCCAAGTACGACGTGACCACGCCTGACGTCCAGGTGGGCACACAGAAGAAGACCATCGAAGTCCCCACCATCAGCGTGAAGACGGCGAAGGAAAAGGAAGCCGAGCAAGCACAAAAGCAGATGGGTGCGCCGGCGTCCAAGTAAGTGGCCAGACGACAGCGCGCGAGCGTTGTCAAGCCCTCATTTGTGCGGCCCGCGTTGCCGTGCCCGTTTGGCGTGCACGGCAACGCGGGCCGCATGAATGCTGCATTCTGCGCAGACCTCGCCGGGTAACCAACAGACTTATCCACAGAGAAAGTGGATATCAGGACCGGGCGCTACGGTGAAATGCTGCGCCGCAAATCCAGGGTGAACGGGAATTCGCGGCTGCCGGCCATGTTGATCGTGGCGGCCGGCACGTTGAGCGTGCCCGGCGTATGTCCCATGCGGAAGAAGCGCGCGAGGCGCCGGCTTTCGGCTTCGTACGAGTTGACCGGGAAGGTTTCGTAGTTGCGGCCGCCCGGATGCGCCACGTGGTACTGGCAACCGCCGAGGGAGCGGTTCATCCAGGTGTCGACAATGTCGAACACCAGCGGCGCATGCGAGCCAATCGTGGGATGCAGCGCTGACGGCGGCGCCCAGGCCTTGTAGCGCACGCCCGCCACGAACTCACCGACCGTGCCGGTAGGTTGCAGCGGCAGCGCGCGGCCATTGACCGTGACCGCATAGCGGCTCTCGTTCAATCCAGTCACGCGCACTTCGATGCGCTCCAGCGACGAGTCGACGTAGCGCACGGTGCCGCCCGGCGCGCCTTCCTCGCCCATCACGTGCCACGGTTCCAGTGCGTTGCGCAGTTCAAGCTCCACGCCATGCGATTGCACCGCACCGACCAGCGGAAAGCGGAACTCGAAGTGCGGTGCGAACCAGGCCGAGTCGAAGGCGTAGCCGGCCTGGCGCATCTCGGCCAGCACGTCCTCCATGTCCATCTTCACGAAGGTGGGCAGCAGGCAACGGTCATGCAACTGCGTGCCCCAGCGGGTTGCCGGCGCGCGGTACGGCTTCTTCCAGAATCGCGCGATGAGCGCGCGAATGAGCAGTTGCTGCACGATGCTCATGCGAGCATGCGGCGGCATCTCGAAAGCACGCAGCTCCAGCAGGCCGAGCCGTCCGGTGGACGAGTCGGGCGAGTACATCTTGTCGATGCAGAACTCGCTGCGATGCGTGTTGCCGGTGACATCGACCAGGATGTTGCGCAGCGTGCGGTCCACCAGCCACGGCGGCATCTCCTGGCCATGGATGCGGCGATTGCGCTCGATCTCGCGCAGCGCGATTTCCAGTTCGTACAACTGGTCGTTGCGCGCTTCGTCCACGCGCGGTGCCTGGCTGGTCGGGCCGACGAACATGCCCGAGAACAGGTACGAGAGGCTGGGGTGGTTGTGCCAGAACAGCAGCAGGCTGGCCAGCACTTCGGGCTTGCGCAGGAAAGGCGAGTCCTCGGGCGTCGCGCCGCCCATCACGAAGTGGTTGCCCCCGCCGGTGCCCGTGTGGCGGCCATCGGTCATGAATTTCTCGGCCGACAGGCGCGTCTCGAAGGCGGCCTGGTACAGGAATTCGGTGTGCTCTACCAGTTCGCGCCAGTGGTGCGCGGGATGGATGTTGACCTCGATCACACCCGGGTCCGGTGTGACCTGCAGCAGCTTCAGTCGCGGGTCGCGCGGCGGCGGATAGCCTTCGAGCACGATCTTCAAACGCAACTCGCCGGCTGTCGCCTCGACGGCGGTGAGCAGCGCGAGGTAATCCTCGACGCGCTCGAGCGGCGGCATGAACACATAGAGATGGCCGCTCTTCGTGCCCGCCCGTTCGGCCTTGGGCCCGTTGGCGCGGCGCGGGTCGCGTGCTTCTACGCACAGCGCCGTACGGGTTTCGTCCTTCGCCGGTTTGCCGCGCTCGGGCGGTTCGGCGGCAACGGTCACCAGGGTTTCGTCCGAATCCGGAACATGGAACGCCTGGAACTCGACCGAGGCCGGCAACGCATCGCGCTGCGCCATCGGGTCGCGCTCGATCACCTGCTGGCGCTCGTTGCCTTTGACCCACGGCAAGGCGTCGAGCGGCAGCCGATAGCCCATCGACGAATCGCCGGGGACGAGGTACATGCGCTCGTCACGGAAGTACCAGGGGGCGCTGATCCAGCGCGGTCCCTGGAGCGCGGCGCCTTCATCTGCGGCCCGCAAGGGCAGCACGTAACCCACCACTGAATCGAGCTTCTGTTCGAACACGCGGCGCAGGCGTACACGCTCGAGCTCGTCGTCCAGGCGCGACTCGAACGGGTCGACGTTGACCGGCAGCTTTTGCTCACGCCACAGGTAGTAGTAGACGTCCTCGTAGCCGGGCTTGATGAAATTGCCTGCGACGCCCAGCTTGCTGGCGAGCGCCTGCATGAACCGCTTCGCATCGTCGCTGGTGTACTGCAGGGGCTCGCGCTCGTCGGCGAAGAGCGCGGGGTTCTTCCATGCGGGCTGGCCGTCGGCGCGCCAATAGATGGAGAGCGCCCAGCGCGGCAACTGCTCGCCCGGATACCACTTGCCCTGGCCGAAATGCAGGAAGCCGCCCTGGCCGTACTCGGTGCGAAGCTTGTGGACCAGCTCGGTCGCGTACGCGCGCTTGGTCGGGCCGAGCGCATCGGTGTTCCACTCGGCGGCATCACGGTTCTCGGTGGCGACGAAAGTCGGCTCGCCGCCCATGGTGAGGCGCACGTCGCCGTCCTGCAGCGCTTGATCGACGCGCTCGCCGAGCGCGAGCACTTCACCCCACTGCTCTTCGGTGTAGGGCTTGGTGACGCGCGGCGATTCGTAGATGCGCGTGACCTGCATGTGGTGCTCGAACGCCACTTGCGCGTCGTCGACCAGGCCTTCGATTGGCGCCGCGCCCGAAGGCTGCGGCGTGCAGGCGAGCGGGATGTGGCCTTCGCCGGCCAGCAGGCCCGAGGTGGGGTCGAGGCCGACCCAGCCCGCGCCCGGCAGGTACACCTCGCACCAGGCGTGCAGGTCGGTGAAGTCGACCGTCGTGCCGCTGGGTCCATCCAGCGACTTCACGTCGGGCGTGAGCTGGATCAGGTAGCCCGACACGAAGCGCGCGGCCAGGCCGCAATGCCGCAGCAGTTGCACCAGCAGCCAGCCCGAATCGCGGCAGGAGC
>JBKJOM010000180.1:0-10560 GCA_046595775.1 Ramlibacter sp.
GCAGAAGGCCGGCCAGAAGGTCGAGAAGCGCAAGGGCTCGGGCGTGGCGGTGCTGCCTGGCAAGCTCACCGACTGCGAGAGCAAGGACACGAGCCACAACGAGGTGTTCCTGGTCGAAGGCGACTCCGCTGGCGGCAGTGCCAAGATGGGCCGCGACAAGGAATGCCAGGCGGTGCTGCCGCTGCGCGGCAAGGTGCTCAACACCTGGGAGGTCGAGCGCGACCGCCTGTTTGCCAACACCGAGATCCATGACATCGCGGTGGCGATTGGCGTCGACCCGCATGGCCCCAACGACACGCCCGATCTCTCGGGCCTGCGCTACGGCAAGATCTGTATCCTGTCCGATGCCGACGTGGACGGCTCGCATATCCAGGTGCTCCTGCTCACGCTGTTCTTTCGGCACTTTCCCAAGCTCATCGACTCGGGCAATGTCTACGTGGCGCGCCCGCCGCTGTTCCGGGTTGACGCGCCGGCGCGGGGGAAAAAGCCCGCATCCAAGGTTTATGCCCTTGACGAAGGCGAATTGGTCGCTATCTTGGACAAGCTGCGCAAGGAAGGCGTCCGCGAAGGCGCCTGGAACATCAGCCGCTTCAAGGGGCTGGGCGAAATGAGCGCGGAACAATTGTGGGAGACGACACTCAATCCTGATACGCGCCGCCTGCTGCCCGTGAAACTGGGCAAGCAGGGTTTTGCTGCCACCGAATCCCTGATCACCAAGCTCATGGGCAAGGGCGAAGCCGCCGCCCGCCGTGAACTCATGGAACTCCACGGCGATGCCGTGGAAGTCGACATCTGACCTTTCAAGCATGACCGC
This sequence comes from Ramlibacter sp., assembly GCA_046595775.1. Classification (GTDB taxonomy): domain Bacteria; phylum Pseudomonadota; class Gammaproteobacteria; order Burkholderiales; family Burkholderiaceae_C; genus Ramlibacter. The sequence continues at coordinate 815 of JBKJOM010000180.1, forward strand.
CGCCAATTTCGCCGCCGACTCACCGGACCGCACCACGGCCCGTGTGCGCCTGCGCCCGACGATGTCCAGCGATATCGACTACGTTCTTTCGCTGGAGCAGCAGGACGAGAACCTGCCTTACATCACGCCGTGGGAGCGCACGCAGCACGAGGCCGCGATCCGCTTTCCGGACTTTCGCCACTTCATCGTCGAAGGCGGCGAGGGCCTCAATGCAGTGGGCTTCGTGATCCTGATCGGCTGCCGCAGCCGCAACCAGTCGATCGAACTCAAGCGCATGGTCATGCAGTCCAAGGGTGGCGGCTTCGGCCGCGCGGCACTGCGCGTGGCCAAGAAGGTGGAATTCGACGACCTGGGCGCGCATCGCTTCTGGCTGGATGTGAAAGGCCGCAACAGCCGCGCGAAGGCGCTCTACGACAGCGAAGGCTTCGTCGTGGAAGGCGAGCTGCGCGACGCGGTGAAGACTTCCGATGGCTTCGATTCGCTGATCGTGATGTCGATGCTGCATCCCGAGTTCAAGGGCCGCCGCAGCCTGGGCCTGGAGCTGCGCACGTGAAGCGCCTCGCATCGCTGCTGGCTGCAGGCGCATTGGCGCTGGCCCTTGCTTCGCCGGCGCGCGCGGAAGTGTGGGGCTATGTCGACGACAAGGGCATTGCGCACTTCGCGACCGAGAAAGTCGACGAGCGTTATGAGCTGTTCTTCCGCGGTGGCGAGAGTTTCGACACGGCCCGTGGTGTGGGCACGCCGCGTGCGGTCGCTGTGCCCTCCGCCGCAGCGTCCAAGTTGATCGCGTACTTCGAGATTTCGCCCAGCTACAAGCGGGTTGCGCATCACTTGCGCGCGGCATCGCGCGCGAACGATGTGGACTACGAGTTGCTCAAGGCGCTGATCGCCACGGAATCGGGCTTCGACGCGACGGCCGTCTCGCCCAAGGGCGCAGTGGGCCTGATGCAGATCATGCCGGCGACGGCGCAGCGCTGGGGCGTCACCAGCGACAGGAAGTCGCCAGTGGAAAAGAAGCTCGCCGATCCGGGCGTCAATATCAAGACCGGCACCAAGTACCTGCGCTACCTGCTCGACATGTTCCCCGGCAAGATCGAACTGGCGCTGGCCGCGTACAACGCGGGAGAGGGCGCGGTACAGCGCGCGGGCAACCGCGTGCCGAACTACAAGGAAACACAGGACTACGTGAAGACGGTGATGCAGCTCTATGCGATGCTCAAGCCTCCGTCGTCGCTGGGCAACGGCATCGCCGGCCGCCTGCCGGGCCGCGTGCACATGGAGCTCAGTCCGCGAGGCGGCGCCGTGGGCCGCGGCAACCTCCCTCCGGGCCCCGCCCCCCTGACGGGCTCCATCCCGGTGGCCGTGGCGCGAACCGAAGCTCCCCCCACTCGTGAGTGAGGCGAAGGATTTCGGCCTGTGCTTTTGCGCAGTGCGGGCGACATTGATCTGCCATCCCCATGCCTGTTGAATTCGGCAACGCGCGCGATCTGTACCTGGCCGGCGCGTTCACCGGCGCCCAGGTGCTGCTCGCCATGCTGAGCGTTGTCATAGCCAACGCCTACGGCGAGCGCGGCTTGTTGCTGCATGCGGGCGCGATCGTCGTGGGTGTCGTCGCTACGTTCTCCTTTGGCGGTGGAGCGCCCAACTCCGTGCTGGCGGCGAGTCTGCTCACCATGTTGGCGCTGTCCACGTTGCACCTGCGAGAGCTCACCAGCCACGTCGGGGCGCTGCGCGGGCTCGCGGCCTGGCCCCGCCGGGCGGCATGGGGGCTGGGCTTTCTCGCAGCCATGGCACTGGCCGCGCCGATGCTGCCCCTGATCGCACTTGGCGCGGCGGCGTGGCTGTCCTTTGCCACCGCCTATACCGTCCGCGCCTGGCCCCAGAGCCGTCCCTGGGTCCTGTGGATGATCGCCGGGGACATCGTGCTGGTTGCCGTCGCCGGCTGCGCCGCCGTGGATGGCTTCTGGCGTCCGCGGCAAGCCTGGCTCGGCGGCGCACTGGCTTTCTGGTCGATGGCGGTGTACCTCTCCAACGTGTGGCGCAGCCGCCTGTTCGGCGAGAACCGCTGGCGCCAGGCCGCGGAGCAGCTGCTGGATCCACTCACCGGCTTGTCCACGCCCAGGATGCTGGCGCAGCGCATCCAGGTGGCACGCCGCCTCATGCGGCGCTACGGGCATCCCGGGTCCGTGCTGCTGGTTCATGCCGAACCCCTTGCACGCATCGCCGCCGAAATGGGTGCGCAGACCGGCGAGGCTGCCGCGCTGGAGGCCGGCCTTCGCCTGCGTGGCGTGCTCAGCCAGGGAGAGGTGGCATCACGCATCGCGCTGCACCGGTTCGCGATCTTTTCCGAAGGCTCATCGACCGAAGAGGCATCGGAAAATATCGCCAGCCGTGTGATCGCGGCGGGCTTGCGCGAGGAACTGAGGTCGGTGCCCGGCGCGTTCCTGCGGTTTCGAATCGTGGTCGCCCCGCTGCCCCTGGGCGACGAACCGATCACGCAACTGCTCAACACCATGAACGCGCGCATGGACGCCGACGAGGGCAGTGCGCGGCACCGCCGTATCCGGGTGCTCGCTGAAGACGAGTTGCAGATGCCTGCCGCTCCGAGTTCGGGACCTGCGTCCCTTCCATCCTCATCGCCATGAACCAAGAAGACCTGCTCACTGCAACCGAAGGGGATGACGAGGACCTCGACCTCGCCTCGTACGCGCAGCGCGCCTACCTGGAGTACGCGCTCTCCGTCGTGAAGGGCCGGGCCCTGCCCGATGTTTGCGACGGCCAGAAGCCGGTTCAGCGCCGCATCCTCTATTCCATGGTGCGCATGGGCCTGGGCTACACCGGCGCCGGTGGCGCGCGTCCCGTGAAGAGCGCGCGCGTGGTCGGCGACGTGCTCGGCCGCTTCCATCCGCACGGCGACCAGGCCGCGTACGACGCACTGGTGCGCATGGCGCAGGACTTCTCGCAGCGCTACCCGCTGATCGACGGCCACGGCAACTTCGGCAGCCGCGACGGCGATGGCGCGGCGGCGATGCGCTACACCGAGGCGCGCCTGGCGAAGATCACCAACCTGCTGCTCGACGAGATCGACGAAGGCACGGTCGCCTTCATCCCCAACTACGACGGCAGCACGCAGGAGCCGCAGCAATTGCCCGCGCGGCTGCCCTTCACGCTGCTCAATGGCGCAAGCGGCATCGCGGTGGGCCTGGCCACGGAAATCCCCAGCCACAACCTGCGCGAAGTGGCCGATGCCTGCGTGGCCCTCATCAAGAATGCAAAGCTGACCGACGACGAGCTGTTCGCGATGCTGCCCGGGCCGGACTATCCGGGCGGCGGCCAGATCATCAGCCCGGCCAGCGACATTGCCGATGCCTACCGTACCGGGCGCGGCTCGCTGAAGGTGCGCGCGCGCTGGAAGATCGAGGAACTGGCACGCGGCCAGTGGCAACTCGTCGTGAACGAATTGCCGCCGGGCGTCAGTTCGCAGAAGGTTCTCGAAGAAATCGAGGAGCTGACCAACCCGAAGGTCAAGACCGGCAAGAAGGCGCTGTCGCAGGACCAGGTGCAGTTGAAGCAAACGCTGCTGGCCGTGCTGGATGCGGTGCGCGACGAGTCGAGCAAGGATGCGGCGGTGCGCCTGGTGTTCGAGCCCAAGACCAGCCGCATCGAGCAGAGCGAGCTGATCACCGCGCTGCTGGCGCACACCAGCCTGGAGAGTTCGTCGCCGGTGAACATGACGTCGATCGGCCTGGACGGCAGGCCGGTGCAGAAGTCGCTGCGCCAGATGCTGCTGGAGTGGATCGAGTTTCGCCAGCAGACGATAGAGCGCAGGTCGCGCCATCGCCTGGGCAAGGTGCTCGACCGCATCCACATCCTCGAAGGCCGGCAACTGGTGCTGCTGAACATCGACGAGGTGATCCGCATCATCCGCCATAGCGACGAGCCCAAGCCCGCGCTGATCGAGCGCTTCAAGCTCTCGGACCGGCAGGCCGACGACATCCTCGACATTCGCCTGCGCCAGCTCGCGCGGCTCGAAGCGATCAAGATCGAGCAGGAGTTGAAGGAACTGCGCGACGAGCAGAAGAAGCTCGACGAAATCCTGGGCAGCCCCGCCACCTTGCGCCGCCTGATGATCCGGGAGATCGAGGGCGATGCGAAGCAGTTCGCCGATGCGCGCCGCACGCTGATCCAGGCCGAGAAGAAGTCTGTGGCCGAGATCAAGGTGGTCGACGAGCCGGTGACGGTGGTGTTGTCGCAGAAGGGCTGGGTGCGCGCACGCCAGGCCCACGGGCACGAAGCCGCGAGCTTTGCTTTCAAGGCGGGCGACGATTTGTACGCAACCTTCGAGTGCCGCACCGTCGACACGCTGCTGGCTTTCGGCAGCAACGGCCGTGTGTACACGGTACCGGTATCGACCTTGCCGGGCGCGCGTGGCGACGGCCAGCCGGTGACGACGTTCATCGAACTCGAACCGGGCACGCAGCTGATGCACTACTTCGCTGGAACACCGAATGCGTGGCTGCTGCTCTCAGGCAGCGGCGGCTACGGCTTCCTCGCGACGGTGGAGAACATGATGTCGCGACTGAAGGCGGGCAAGGCCTTCATCAGCGTGGGACAGGCCGAGATGGTGTGCCGGCCTTCACCGGCCAACGTGCCGCCGCAACTGCCCGCGACGCATGTGGCATGCGCATCGGCCAATGGCCGCATCCTTACTTTCGACATCACCGAATTGAAGCCCATGGCCAATGGAGGACGTGGGCTGATGCTGATCGACCTTGAGGCGAAGGATACGCTCGCAGGCGCTGCGGCTTACACGCGCAGCGTGAAGATTAGCGGCGTCGGGCGCGGCGGCAAGGAGCGCGAGGAGGTGCTGGAGATCCGGTCGCTGAACAACGCGAGGGCGGGCAGAGGGCGCAAGGGCAAGGCGGCGGACCTGGGGTTCAAGCCTACTGGGATCGAGCGGGTGGAGTAGCCGCCTAGCGATTCATCTGCTCGGCCACCATTCCGGCGCCGGACAGGGCCAGGCCCAGCACACCGGCCAGCACGGTGACGGAGGTTTCGCGACCGGTGCGTTCCCTCAGCAGGTTGAACGGCAGGGTAATGAGATTGAGGATGTACTTCTTGGGATTGGCCATGCCGCCGAGGAACATGAGCGCGGAGCCCGTGCCCTTCAGAAAGATCGACATCACGCTGTGATACAGGCCCGAGCCCGCCCAGATCACCGAAATCAGCGCGCCGCAGATGAAGACGGCCGCGAGAAGGAGCTCGGCGATGTCGTAGTCGGGAAGGTCTTCCATGGGTGGCCTATCGGAGGCTCAGGCTTCAGCGATTGCCGCAATGGAGACCTTCAGGCCGGGTATGCGCGCAGGCAGCTTGGCACCCTGACGGGCTGGAGGATTGGAAGGGAACCACTTGAGCCACTCTTCATTCATGCCGGGGAAGTCGTCCTCCTCCGCAAGCACGACGGTTACGCTGACGATCTTGTCGAGGCAGCTGCCGATGGGCCATTTGATTTCCACCATGTGCGTTGGTTCGAGGGGTTAGGCGCCACTCGGCGAGCGCTCGGGGAGAAAAGTCGTCTTTACCTTTGGCGGTGCTTTCAGTGTCTGTTGGACGACGCAGCAGCGCTCTGAGGCGAACTCAAGCTTCTGTAGCAGTTCGGGTGACGTTCCTTCTTTGACCGAGTAGCGGATGTCACATGAAATGGCCTGAAAGCCCACAGGCACATTGGGGTCCATGCCCAATGCCCCACGAACGTCCGCCGTAGCAGTGACCCTCACCTCGATGTGCGTAAGTTCCACTCCAAGCAGGTTGGCGACCATGCGGACGGCCGAATCTTGGCAAGCAGCCAGCGCCGCACAGAGCATGTCTCCAGGGGTCGGTGCGTCATGTGGACCTCCCACTGCAGCATGGGTGCCGATTGGGACTACTACACCGCATCCGTCCATCGGCTCGACTCTGGAGCGAAACGGATCCGATGAAGAGTCGCCGCAGGTGCGTGCATGGTCTGTGACCACGGCCAAGGCGGGTGACGTCTTGTAGGCGGTCTTCAGGGGTTTCTGCGCTGCGTAAACGGTGGGCTCCATGGCGGACTCCGTGTGTTTTGGTGACGCCTGACGTCAGGGTTCATCGCCCCGCATAGGCCCCAGAGAAGTCCGATAGCGCAAGTGCAGTGCCAACTGTATGCATTCGCTCCCGCGCTGCGCCGTTTCGCTCCTCGCGCCTTGCCAATGGCAAATCTCGTTGCAGTGTATCGGTTCACCTGCAAAACCCGCAAGTTCGGTGCCCGGCTTGCCAGCAGCACCCTGGCTTTCATTCCACGCCCGCATCAGTCCTCGCGCGCTCTTTCATCAATCCGGCACCCGTCGCTGTGCGACGATGTCCCATGCCCTTTCGCCACTTCCTGCTGGCCCTGGCTGTCGTCTTCGTCTGGGGCACCAACTTCGTCGTGATCAAGTGGGGCCTCGCGGAGTTTCCGCCTTTCTTGCTGGCAACGCTGCGCTTCGTCTTCTCGGTGCTGCCATGGATCTTCTTTATCCGGCGCCCGGCCGTGCGCTGGTCGCGGCTGGCGCTGTTCGGCGTCTTGCTGGGGGCGGGTCAATTCGGCCTGCTGTTCCTGGCCATGCGCTCGGACGTCACGCCGGGGCTCGCATCATTGATCATCCAGTCGCAGGTCTTCTTCACCATCGGCCTGGCCATCGTGCTGCAGCGCGAGCGCATCGGTGCCGTGCAGGTGTTGGCAATGGCGCTGGCGGTGTCGGGCATTGTGCTGATCGGCTGGCACGGAACGCATGACGGCGGCGCGTCGATCACCGGCTTCGGGCTGGCGCTGTTGTTGTGCGCGGCGTTTGCATGGGCACTGGCCAACATCGTGGTGCGACGCGCGGGCAAGGTCGATGCGCTGGCCTTCATCGTGTGGAGCAGCCCGTTCTCGGTGCCGCCCCTGTTGCTGCTGGCGTTTGTGGTTCATGGCGGTGCCGCGATGGCGCAGTCGTTGCAGCACGCCACCTGGGTCGGCTGGCTCGTGGTGGCGTGGCAGGCGCTGGGCAACATGTTGTTCGGCTTCGCCGCGTGGAACTGGCTGATGGCGCGCTACCCGGCGTCGACGGTCGCGCCCATCGCGTTGCTGGTGCCGGTGTTCGGCATGAGTTCCTCAGCGCTGGTCCTGGGCGAACCGCTGCAGGGCTGGAAGGTCATGGCCGGCGCGCTGGTGATCGGCGGGCTGGCGTTGAATTTCCATGCGGGCAAACTGGCGGCGTTGTCCGCCCGATGGCGCAGCACCAGCGCCTAGACGTGCAGCGCGTGACCGAGCGCGCGCAGCGCGGCTTCCTGCACTGCTTCGCCGAGCGTCGGGTGAGCGTGGATCGTGCCGCCGACGTCTTCCAGCGTCGCTCCCATCTCCAGCGACAACCCGAAAGCGGCCGACAGCTCCGACACCGAGCGGCCGACGGCTTGCCAGCCGACGATCAAGTGGTTGTCCCGCCTTGCGCCCACGCGCACGAAGCCGTCTGTGGACTCCAGGCTCATTGCGCGGCCGTTCGCCGAGAACGGGAAGGTACCGGTGATGCAGTCAATGCCGGCCTCCTTGGCCTGGGCCGGTGACAAACCGGCGACGACCACTTCCGGATCGGTGAAGCACACGGCCGGAATCGAGGCCGGGGCGAACTTGCGGCGCTTGCCCGACACGATCTCGGCCACCATCTCACCATGCGCCATGCCGCGGTGCGCAAGCATCGGCTCGCCGCTCACATCGCCGATCGCCCACACGTCGCGCATCGAAGTTCGGCACTGGTCATCGACCTTGATCGCACGGCCTGCCATGTCCAGTCGCAAATTCTCCAGGCCGAAGCCTTCGGTGTGCGGACGGCGACCAACGGCCACCAGCACCTGGTCGGCCGGCAGCGCAAACTCGTCGGCGGTGCTGCTGCGCACTCGCAATGCCTTGCCGGTGCCGTCCATGCCTTGCACGCTGCAGCCCAGGTGCAGCACCAGGCCGAGTTTCTTGAGCGCGGCGAGCACCGGGCGTGTCAACTCCTCGTCGTACGCGGGCAGCACGCGTTCGGTGGCTTCCACCACCGCCACTTCGCAACCGAGCTTGCGGTAGGCCATGCCCAGTTCCAGGCCGATGTAGCCGGCGCCGACCACGACCAGGCGCTTGGGCAATGCGGCGGGCGCCAGGGCCTCGGTCGACGAAATGACGTTGCCGCCAAAGGGCATCGACGGCAATTCGGTCGGGCTCGAGCCGGTCGCGATCACCAGGTGCTGGCACTGGATACGCAGCGTTTCCTGCGCGGTCTTCACTTCGACGGTCTTGCCGTCAAGAATTGTGGCCCAGCCTTCGATCACCTGGGCGCCGTTTTTCTTCAGCAGCGAACCCACGCCGGACGTGAGGCGCTGCACGATTGCGTCTTTCCACTTCACGGTCTGCGCGATGTCGATGGTGGGGTGGCTCACCTTGATGCCGAGGGCCGAGTGGTTCGCGAAGTGCCGCGCCTTCTCGAACTCCTGCGCGGCGTGGATCATCGCCTTCGAAGGAATGCATCCGATGTTCAGGCAGGTTCCTCCCAGCTTGTTGCCCTCCACCAGGATCGTTGGCACGCCGAGTTGGCCCGCGCGGATGCCGGCCACGTAACCGGCGGGGCCGCCACCGAGGACCAGCAGCGTCGTCGTCAATGTTTTCATGTCGATCGCATCATTCCACGAACAGCAGCGCCGGCGCTTCCAGCAGCGCGCGGATCGCCTGGATGAACTGCGCGGCGTCCATGCCGTCGACCACGCGATGGTCGAAGGAAGACGAGAGGTTCATCAGCTTGCGCGCGACGACGTTGCCGCCCTGGAACACCGGGCGCTCCACGATGCGGTTGACGCCGATGATCGCCACTTCCGGATGGTTGATGACCGGCGTCGTCACGATGCCGCCCAGCGCGCCGAGGCTGGAGATCGTGATGGTCGAACCGGTGAGTTCTTCGCGCGTGGCCTTGCCCGCGCGCGCGGCTTCGGCAAGGCGCTGCACTTCCTTCGCGAAGGCCCACAGGTCCAGTGTCTCTGCGTGATGGATCACCGGGACCATGAGCCCCGAGGGCGTCTGCGCCGCCATGCCCAGGTTCACCGCACCATGCCGAGTGACCACGCCGGCGTCGTCGTCGAAGCGCGCGTTCATCTGCGGGAAGTCGCGCACGGCCAGCACCACCGCGCGCGCCAGCAGGGGCAGCACCGTGAGCTTGCCGCGCGCCTCGCCGTACTTCGCATTGAGCTGCGCACGCAGCGCTTCCAGCTCGGTGACATCGATCTCCTCGACATAGCTGAAGTGCGGGATGCGGCGCTTGGCGTCCTGCATCTTCTGCGCGATCTTGCGGCGCAGACCGATGATGGGGATATCGGTTTCCTCGTTGCGCTGCGCATAGGCCGTGCCGCTGCTGCCTTGCGCGGGCTGGCCGCGCGACGCGAGGTACACATCCAGGTCCTGTTGCGTAACGCGTCCCGCCGCACCGCTGCCGTGGACGAACTGCAGTTCGATGCCCAGGTCCCACGCGCGGCGGCGAACGGCGGGCGAGGCAATGGGTTTCTCGCCGGCCGGGCGCATCGCGACCGGCGCCTGGACCGGCGGGCGCATGGTTCCCTCCCCCTCCGGGGGAGGGTTAGGGTGGGGGCTTTCGGCTGTCGCAGTGGGCGTGCTTGCCCCCACCCCAGCCCTCCCCCCGAGGGGGAGGGAGCAAGCAAAAAACCTACTCGCGCATCAGCGCTTCGAT
>JBKJOM010000353.1:0-5385 GCA_046595775.1 Ramlibacter sp.
CGACCAACTTCATGTTGCCAGGTCAGCTGGTCGGGGTGGTGGGACCCAACGGCTGCGGCAAGTCGAACATCATGGATGCCGTGCGCTGGGTGCTGGGCGAGTCGCGTGCTAGCGAGCTGCGCGGCGAATCAATGCAGGACGTGATCTTCAACGGCACCAACACCCGCAAGCCGTCGTCGCGGGCCTCGGTCGAGCTGGTGTTCGACAACGCCGACCACCGCGCCGGCGGCCAATGGGGCCAGTTCGCCGAGATCGCCGTCAAGCGGGTGCTGACCCGCGACGGCACCAGCAGCTACTACATCAACAACCAGCCGGTGCGCCGCCGTGACGTGCAGGACGTGTTCCTGGGCACCGGGCTCGGTCCGCGCGCCTACGCCATCATTGGCCAGGGCACGATCAGCCGCATCATCGAATCGAAGCCCGAGGAGCTGCGCCTTTTCCTGGAGGAGGCCGCCGGCGTCTCCAAGTACAAGGAGCGCCGCCGCGAAACCGAGAGCCGCCTCGCGGACACGCGCGAGAACCTGACGCGCGTCGAGGACATCCTGCGCGAGCTCAACGCCAACCTCGACAAGCTGGAGAAGCAGGCCGAGGTCGCGCAGCTGTACAACTCCTTGCAGTCGGACGCCACGCTCAAGCAGCACCAGCTGTGGTTTTTGAAGCGCGCCGAGAGCGAGGCCGACCAGGCCAGGATCAAGGCCGAAGCCCAGAAGTCCGTGAACGACCTCGAGTCGCGCGTCGCCGACCTGCGCAAGGTCGAAAGCGACCTGGAGACGATCCGCCAGGCGCACTACGCTGCCGGCGACCACGTCAACCAGGCGCAGGGATCGCTCTATGAAGCCAGCGCCGAAGTCGGCCGGCTCGAAGCCGAGATTCGCTTCGTGGTCGAAGGCCGCCAGCGCGTGGAGCAACGCCTGGTCCAGTTGAAGGAGCAGGCCGCGCAATGGGCGAGCCGCAAGCACGATGCGCTGGCCGAGATCGAGACACTCGCGGCGCAAGGCGTCCAGGCCGAGGAGCAGGCGGCGTTGCTTGTCGCGCAGGTCGAGGAGCATGACCAGCAACTGCCCGATCTGGAAGAGGCGCTGCGCCATGCGCAAGCCAAGTCGACGGAGCAGCGCGGCAGCGTCGCGCAGGTGCAGCAGCAGATCCAGGTGCTGGCTGCGGACCAACGCAACATCGAGGAACAGTCGCGCGCGCACAACCTGCGCCGCGAAAAACTGGACGCCGACCGCAACGCACTGGCCGCACCGGACGAGGCGCGGCTGACAAACCTACAGGCCCAGTCAGCCGCCGCGACCGAAGCCTCCGACACCGCCGACGCGCGCCTCGCCGAGTTGCAGGAACAGGTGCCGCAGCTCGACGACGACCGCCGCACGAAACAGCACGCAGTCAACACCGAAAGTCACAAGCAGGCCGACCTGTCGGCGCGCATGGAGGCCCTGAAGGCGCTGCAGGAAAAGGTCAAGACCGACGGCAAGCTGCGGCCCTGGCTGGCCAAACATGGCCTCGAAGGACTGCAGGGCCTGTGGAGCCGCATCCACATCGAACAGGGTTGGGAGAACGCCCTTGAAGGCGCGCTGCGCGAGCGCATGAGTTCGCTGGAAGTCTCGCGGCTGGACATGGTGCGTTCGTTCGCCAGCGATGCGCCGCCCGCCAAGCTGGCGTTCTACAGCCCGCCGCAGGCCGGCGCGCCGGAAGGTACATCGGCGCTGCCGCGATTGGCCGAACTGCTGCGCCTGAACGACGCGGGCCAGAAGGCGCTGCTCACGGATTGGTTGCACGGCTGCTACACCGCGCAGTCGTTCGATGACGCACTCGCTGCCCGTGACAAGCTGCAGCCCGGTGAAGCGATCTACGTGAAGACCGGCCACGCCGTCACCGCGCACAGCGTGAGCTTCTACGCGCAGGACTCCGAACAGGCCGGCCTGCTGGCCCGCCAACAGGAGATCGAGAACCTCGAGAAACAACTGCGTGCGCAATCGTTGATCGCGGAGGAGGCCCGTTCGGCATTGGTGCGCGCCGAGGCTGCCTACACCGATGCGTCGCAACGGCTTGTTTCGGCGCGGCGCGAAGCTGCCGAAGCCCAGACCCGCGCGCACGAGCTCCAGGTCGAGACGCTGCGCCTTACTCAACTCGCCGAGCAGACTCGCGCCCGCAGCGAACAGCTCTCCGGCGACCTGGCCGAAGTCGAGGCACAGCTCGAAGGCTTGCAGGAGCGCCGCGTCACCGCCGAAGCCCGCTTTGAAGAACTGGACATGCAACTGGCCGACAGCCAGGAGCGCCACGCGCAGCTGGACGAGCGCGTGATCGATGCGCAGCGCAAGCTGGCCGAGGCCCGCGAGCAACATCGCAGCCTCGAGCGGCAGGCGCAGGAGGCGCAGTTCGCGCAGCGTTCGGTGCAAGCGCGCAAGGGCGAGCTGCAACGCGCGATCGAGACGGCGCAGCAGCAGGCGGCATCGCTCGCCGAGGAAGATTCCCGTGCAAGAGACGAACTCTCACGCCTGACCGACGCGGCGGCCCAGGCCGGGCTGCAATCGGCCCTGGCGCTGAAGCTCGAGCGCGAGACGGCGCTGGGCGCCAAGCGCAGCGAATACGACGACCTCACCGCCAAGCTGCGGGCCAGCGACGAGCGGCGCTTGCAGCTCGAACACGAACTCGATCCGCTGCGCCAGCGCATCACCGAATTCCAGCTCAAGGAACAGGCCGCGCGTTTGGGGCTGGAGCAGTACGCCCAGTTGCTCGCCGATGCGCAGGCCGATGGCGATGCGGTGGCGAAGTCCATAGAAGAAGGCAAGGTCCGCCTGTCAGGCCTGCAGAACGAGATCGACCGCCTGCACCGCGAAGTCGCGGCTTTGGGTGCGGTCAACCTCGCCGCGCTGGACGAACTTACCACCTCGCGCGAGCGCAAGCAGTTCCTCGATGCGCAGTCGGCCGACCTGAACGAGGCGATGACCACGCTGGAAGACGCCATCAAGAAGATCGACGCGGAAACGCGCGACTTGTTGGCCGGCACCTTCCAGATCGTCAACGAGCATTTCGGCAAGATGTTCCCCGAACTCTTTGGTGGCGGCAACGCCCGGCTGGTGATGACCGGCGACGAGATCCTCGACTCCGGCGTGCAGGTGATGGCCCAGCCGCCCGGCAAGAAGAACCAGACCATCCACCTGCTCTCGGGCGGCGAGAAGGCGCTCACCGCCATTGCGCTGGTGTTCGCGATCTTCCAGTTGAACCCGGCACCGTTCTGCCTGCTGGACGAAGTCGATGCGCCGCTGGACGATGCAAATACCGAGCGCTATGCCAAACTCGTGATCAGCATGAGCCGCGAAACGCAATTCCTGTTCATCAGCCACAACAAGATCGCGATGGAAATGGCCGAGCAACTGATCGGCGTGACCATGCAGGAGCAGGGCGTCTCGCGCATCGTGGCGGTGGACATGGAGTCCGCCGTGTCCATGGTCGAAGCTGCATGAGTTCTTTCACGCTCGGTGTCGCGATTCTCGGTGGGCTGGTGCTCGCGTTCCTCGTTGCCTACAACACCTGGACTTCGCGCCGCAATGCGCCCCGGCAGCCCGAGGCACCGCAGCCCGCCGCGCAGCCGCAGGAACCGACCCTCGTGCAGGCGTCTTTCGATGCGCCGCCCGTGATCCCGCAGCCGGAGAAACGTCCGCGCCTCGATGCGTTGATCGACGCCCTCGTTCCGATTGCGCTCGAAGGCCTGGTCTCGGGCGAAGCGGCCATCGCCGCCCTGCCGCCGACGCGCCGCGCCGGCAGCAAGCCCTTTGGCGTCGAAGGGCTGAACGAAGCCACCCAGCAATGGGAATCGCCAGAGCCCGGGCAGCGCTACACCGCGTTCCAGGCCGGCGTGCAACTGGCCAATCGCACAGGGCCGTTGAACGAAATCGAATACTCCGAATTCGTCGTGAAGGCGCAGGCTTTCGCGGATGCAGTCAATGGAGCGCCGGACTTCCCGGAAATGCTGGGCGAAGTAGGGCGGGCGCGCGAACTCGACCAGTTCGCCAGCGGCCACGACGCGCAACTGGGCTTCACCTTGCGCGCAAAAAACGCCGCATGGAGCCCGGGCTACGTGCAGCAAAGCTCCGCCAAGCTGGGGTTCGTGGCCGGCGCCATGCCCGGACGGCTGGTGCTGCCGGCCAGTGCCGCCGGGTCGCCGCCGATCCTGGTGCTCTCGTTCGACACCCAGGCGGCATTGGCGGAAGACCCCGCGCAAACCGCGTTGCGCGAACTCACGCTCAGCCTCGACGTGCCGCAGGTGCATCGCAGCGAGCAACCTTTCGTGCGAATGCGCGACGCCGCCATCGCTTTGGCCGCTTCGATGGAAGGCACGATCACCGACGACAACGGCACGATGATCCGCGCCGAAGGCCTGGATGTGATCGGCGCCAGCCTCGAAAGCCTGTACGACACGCTCGATGCCCGCGACCTCGCGGCCGGCTCCCCGCAGGCGCGCCGCCTGTTCTCGTAAGACGGGCAGCTTGCTGCCCTCCGCCATCCCATGACCACGGCCCGGATTCAGGAACGCGTCGATGCGCTGCGTGAGCTGCTGCATCACCACGCGCACCGCTATTACGTTCTCGACGACCCCGAGTTGCCGGATGTCGAGTACGACAAGCTCTTTCGCGAACTGCAAGAGCTGGAGGAAAAGCACCCTGAGCTCATGACCCCTGACTCGCCGACCTTGCGCGTCGGCGGCAAGGTGTCGGAAGGCTTCACCAGGGTGCGACACCAGGTGCCGATGCTGTCGATCCGTACCGAGACCGACATCGAAGCCAGCGGCGCGCTCAACTTCGATGCGCGTGTGCGGCGCGAACTGGGCCTGCATGAAAGCGATCCACCGGTTCAATACCTCGCCGAACTGAAGTTCGACGGGCTGGCCCTCAACCTGCGCTACGAAGCCGGCGTGCTGGTGCAGGCGGCAACGCGCGGCGACGGTGAGATCGGTGAAGATGTCACGCAGAACATCCGCACCATCGGCCAGGTGCCGCTGCGCCTGCCCGGGGACGCGCCGCCGGTGCTGGAAGTGCGTGGCGAGGTCTACATGCGCCGCGACCAGTTCGAGCAGCTCAATGAACTGCAGCGCGAGAAGATCGCGAAGGGCGCCAGGGGCGAGAAGACCTTCGTCAACCCGCGCAATGCTGCCGCGGGCGCTGTGCGGCAGCTCGATCCGGCCATCGCGCGGCTACGGCCCCTGAGCTTCTTCGCGTATGGATGGGGCGAGCTCTCGCCGCCCGAAGCCGGCGGCCCGGACTTCAAGACGCACTACGACGCACTGTTGGCACTGCGTTCATGGGGCTTCCCGGTATCGAGCCGCACCGAGCTTGCCATTGGCCCCGAAGAGCTTGTCGCGTACCACCAGTCCGTTGGCCGCGA
>JBKJOM010000119.1:0-2799 GCA_046595775.1 Ramlibacter sp.
ATGGTCTCGGCGCCCGCATTGGTCGTCATGATCACGATGATGTTGCGAAAGTCCGCCTTGCGACCGTTGTTGTCGGTCAGCGTGCCGTGGTCCATCACCTGCAGCAGCACGTTGAAGATGTCCGGATGCGCCTTCTCGATTTCGTCGAGCAGCAGCACCGCGTGCGGCTTCTTCGTCACTGCTTCGGTCAACAGGCCGCCCTGATCGAAACCGACGTAGCCCGGCGGCGCACCGATCAAACGGCTCACCGCATGACGCTCCATGTACTCCGACATGTCGAAGCGGATCAGCTCGATGCCCATGATGTAGGCCAGCTGCTTGGCGGCCTCGGTCTTGCCGACGCCGGTGGGGCCACTGAACAGGAACGAGCCGATCGGCTTGTCACCCTTGCCCAGGCCGGACCGTGCCATCTTGACGGAGCTCGCCAAGACCGAAGCGGCCAAGCAGCTTGCCTACATCATGGGCATCGAGCTGATGCGCTTTGACATGTCCGAATACATGGAGAGGCACGCTGTGAGCCGCCTCATCGGGGCGCCCCCGGGCTACGTCGGCTTCGACCAGGGCGGTCTGCTGACCGAAGCCGTCACCAAGAAGCCGCACGCGGTGCTGCTGCTCGACGAGATCGAGAAGGCGCACCCCGACATCTTCAACGTGCTGCTGCAGGTGATGGACCACGGCACGCTGACGGACAACAACGGGCGCAAGGCAGACTTCCGCAACATCATCATCGTGATGACCACGAACGCGGGCGCCGAGTCGTTGAACAAGGCGGTGATGGGGTTCACCCAGATCAAGGAATCAGGCGACGAGATGGCAGACATCAAGCGCCTGTTCACGCCCGAGTTCCGCAACCGCCTGGACGCGATCGTGAGCTTCAAGTCGCTCGACGAACAGGTCATCATGCGCGTGGTCGACAAGTTCCTGCTGGTGCTCGAACAGCAGCTGACGGAAAAGAAGGTCGATGTCACCTTCACCGACAAGCTGCGCAAGTTCCTGGCCAAGAAGGGTTTCGATCCGCTCATGGGTGCGCGCCCGATGCAGCGCCTTATCCAGGATACGATCCGCCGCGCCCTGGCCGATGAACTGCTGTTTGGACGCCTCACCGACGGGGGCCGCCTGACGGTGGACCTCGACGAAAAGGACGAAGTGATGCTGGACATCCAGCCATTGCCCAAGAAGGAAGGGCGCGCCAAGCCGGAGCCCGAGGAAGTGTCCTCTTCGGAATGATCACGAAGCCGCCGCAAGGCGGCTTTTTCGTGGCGTCAGTAGGTCTTGTACGGCAGGAACTTGCCCGACAGCACCACGTTCACGCGATCACCCTTGGGGTCGGCAGTGCGCGTAATGTCCATCGAGAAGTCGATCGCGCTCATGATGCCGTCGCCGAACTCCTCGTGGATCAGCTCCTTGATGGTCGTGCCGTACACGCTGACGATCTCGTACCAGCGGTAGATCAGCGGGTCCGTGGGAACCGGGGTGGGCAGCGAGCCTTTGTAAGGAACGACCTTCAGCCACTTCTGCTCGTCCTCGGTCAGTCCGAAGATGTCGCCGAGCGTGCTCGCCTGTTCGGCATTGGCCGTCATCTGGCCCAGGCACAAGGCGGTAGTCCACTCCTTGGACTGACCGAGCCTCTGCGCGACGGAACTCCAGCTGATGCCCTTCGAGACTTTGGTGGAAATGATCTTTTCGGTGACGTCCATGCGGTTCATGCGTTGCTCCTTGCGGGGGTGGATTGCGACCCGGCTTTCGCGCGTGTCACGAGAAAATCGACAATGTGGTTGCGCAGCTCGTAATAGCCGGGCAGGTGGTGCAGTGCCGCGCGGGTGCGGCCGCCCGGCAAGGGATTGACGACGACCTCGGCGATTCCGCCCGCCGTGTAGCCGGTCTCGCCTTCCGTGCCGTTGGACATCAGGAGGATGCGATCGGCCAGAAGGATGGCTTCGTCGACATCGTGGGTGATCATGAAGACTGTCTGGTGCGTCTCGCGCACGATCGACATGAGCTCGTCCTGGATCGTCCCGCGCGTGAGCGCGTCGAGCGCGCCAAAAGGCTCGTCCAGCAACAGCATCTTGGGCTGGATCGCAAAAGCCCGGGCGATGCCGACCCGCTGCTTCATGCCGCCCGAGAGCGCCGAGGGCTTCTTGTCAATCGCTGGCGTGAGTCCGACCATTTCGACGAACTTCTGCACCTGCTTGTCGACCTGTGCCCGCGACCAGTCGGGCCAACGCGATTCCACGGCGAAGGCGATATTCCGTCGCACCGACAGCCAGGGCATCAACGCATGACCCTGGAACACCACGCCGCGTTCCAGGCCTGGCCCCACGACCTGCCGGCCGTCCATGAACACGTGGCCCGCGCTGGCGGTGTCCAGGCCCGCCAGCACGTTCAGGATGGTCGTCTTGCCGCACCCCGAGTGGCCGATGATGCAGACGAATTGACCCCTGTCGATGCCGAACGAGACGTTGTCGAAAACCGGCTTGCCCTCAACGTAGGTCTTCGCGAGCTTCTCGACCTGTAGAAAGCCCGCGGCTGCGTTGCTTTGTGCCTTGTCAGCCATCCACTCACCCTGGTTGGAACGTTCACTCCACATACGTCACCATCTTCTGCAGGTGCACGAACGCCAGGTCCAGCAACATGCCCACGACACCGATCACCAGGATCGCGAAGATCACGTTGGTGAGCGACAGGTTGTTCCACTCGTTCCACACAAAGTAGCCAATGCCCGTGCCCCCGACCAGCATCTCGGCGGCCACGATCACCAGCCATGCGATGCCCATGCTGATGCGCATGCCGGTGAAGATG
>JBKJOM010000115.1:0-5629 GCA_046595775.1 Ramlibacter sp.
CCTGCCGCGGGGCCGGGTGATCGAGATCTACGGCCCGGAATCCTCGGGCAAGACAACGCTCACGCTCCAGGTCATCGCCGAGATGCAGCGCCAGTCGGGCCAGTGTGCCTTCATCGATGCCGAGCACGCGCTCGACGTGCAGTACGCGCAAAAGCTCGGCGTGAACCTGTCCGACCTGCTGATCAGCCAGCCCGACACCGGCGAGCAGGCGCTGGAAATCGTCGACAGCCTGGTGCGCTCCGGCGCCGTCGACCTGATCGTGATCGACTCGGTCGCGGCGCTCACGCCCAAGGCCGAGATCGAGGGCGAGATGGGCGATTCCCTGCCCGGCCTGCAGGCCCGCCTGATGAGCCAGGCGCTGCGCAAGCTCACCGCCTCCATCAAGAAGACCAACTGCATGGTCATCTTCATCAACCAGATCCGCATGAAGGTCGGCGTGATGTTCGGTTCGCCCGAAACCACCACCGGCGGCAACGCACTGAAGTTCTATGCCTCCGTGCGTCTCGATATCCGCCGCACCGGCACCATCAAGAAGGGCGAGGAGGCCATCGGCAACGAGACCAAGGTCAAGGTGGTGAAGAACAAGGTGGCGCCCCCGTTCAAGACGGCCGAGTTCGACATCCTGTTCGGCGAGGGCATCAGCCGCCACGGCGAGATCATCGACATGGGCGTGAACGCGCGCATCCTCGAGAAGTCCGGCGCCTGGTACGCCTACAACGGCGAGAAGATCGGCCAGGGCCGCGACAACGCGCGCGAGTTCCTGCGTGAGAACCCGCAGCTGTCGCGCGAGATCGAGAACAAGGTGCGCGAGTCGCTGAACATCCCGCTGCTGCCGCCGGACGCCATCGACGGCGAATGATGTTACGCGGCCGACCGCAGCTCTCGCTCAAGGGGCGGGCGCTGCGCTACCTGTCCCAGCGCGAGCACTCGCGCAGCGAGCTGGAGCGCAAGCTGTGCGAGCACGAGGAAGAACCCGGCCAGCTCGCGCGCATCCTCGACGACCTGCAGGCCAGGGGCTTCATTGATCACCAGCGGGTCGCCGAATCGGTGGTCAATCGCCGCAGCGCCAAGCTGGGTGCGATGCGCATCCGGCAGGAGCTGCAGGCCAAGGGGCTCGACGCGCAGCTGGTCAGCCAGACAGTCGCGCAATTGCGCGGCAGCGAGCTGGAGCGGGCCCGCGATATCTGGCGCCGCAAGTTCGATGCGCCGCCCGGCGATGCGGGCACACGCGCCAAGCAGGCGCGGTTTCTTGCGGCACGTGGATTTGGGGGCGATGTGATCAGGCGTGTGCTGGGCGGCGGGTCCAGCGCCCTCGCTTCGGCCGCCCCAGCCGATGAGACAATGGAACCATGATTTTCAAGTGGTTCATGACTTCGGACACCAAGGACTTCGCACGGGAACTGGCGCAGCTATTCCTGACCGAACTCAAAGGCGCGTCGGCCAAGCGCGACGCCAAGTTCAAGGTCCGGGCCGAAAAGGTCATGGTCGCCGCGGCCCGCAGGTTGCAGGACTTCAAGCAGACGCATTCCCTGAATTTCTTCACCAAATCCCGGTTGGCCAATGCCTTTCTCTGGGCGCTCAAGGATGGCGGTTGCCCCCCTGAATACGCGGACGAGCTGACCGAGTGGCTCACGCTTCGCCTCTGAAGATGGCCAACTGGTTCCAGGAGCTCAAGGGGTGGACCAAGGGTACGACTGCCTCCGCTGAATCATCCGTTGCGAAATCTACGGGCCAGTGGCGCGCGCAAGGCAATGCCGCGCTGGCAAAGGGCGAACTGGAAGAAAGCGAGCGGTGTTATCGCGAGGCCCTGAAAGCGGCCCCCGGTGAACCCCAGGCGCTCATCTGCCTGGCGTTTGTCTTGCTGGAAGACAGCCGTCCCGTGGAAGCGGAGAAGTGCCTTCGGGACGCCCTTCCATCGAGCCGACGCGGCGACGGATTCAATCATGAAATCCATTTCCTGCTGGCGAGGGCGCTGCGCGCCCAGTCGCAGGTCGACGCCGCGTTAACCTCCTATGACGCTGCACTGGCCGCAATGCCGGCCTTCTCGCAGGCCCTGGAAGAAAAGGCCCGACTTCTCGACGAAGCGGGCCGGCATGTCGAAGCCCTCGAGGCGGCGCGCCGCTGGAGTGAGTCCGGGGACAGCACAGTCGCTGAAGTTCTGGTCGCCAACCAGTTGTACCTGCTCGGCCAGTATGAGCAGGCGTTGGGCACACTGGACCTTGTGATTGCAGCAGAACCGGCCAATAGCCAGGCCATTGCGGCGTGTGGTCACGTCTTCATCAAGCTCGGCCGGCCCGAAGAGGCGGTGGTCGCCTTTTCACGCGCCCTGGCGATTGCCGGCAAGTCCGCCGACCTCCTGGCCGGTTTGGGCGGGGCCCTTCAAAGGGCCGGCCGGTCGACGGATGCGCAAGCGGCGCTCGACCAGGCGCTCGAGCTGAACCCTGAACATTCTGCGGCCCTGTGCAACAGCGTTCACGTCCTTACCGAACAGCTGCGCTTGGGTGATGCAATCAGCGTCGCGAATCGCGTGATCGCCGCAAATCCAGTCGACGCCGACATGCACTGGAACCTCGGCATCGCCTTGCTCTTGCAAGGACAAATGGAGAAGGGTTGGCGCGAGTACGAATGGCGCTGGATGCGGGGCGTCGAGAGCCCCCAGCTGCCCGACCCGAGGCGACCGCGCTGGACTGGTGAGCCGCTGGAGGGGCGCACCATTTTGCTGTTCGCCGAGCAGGGATTCGGCGACTCGATCCAGTTCCTTCGCTATGTACCCCAAGTGCGCGCATTGCCCGCCCGGGTAGTGTTGCGCCTGCCGCCGGGCTTGCTGGGCTTGGCAGGGCGTGTCACTGAAGGCTGCATGGTTCTGCGTGATGGTGACCCGCTGTCCGAATTCGACGTCCAGAGTTCGCTCATGAGCCTGCCTGGGCTCGTTGGCACAGATCGGGCCAGCGTACTGGGCGAAGTGCCCTACCTGGAAGCGGACACCGGTCGTGTGCAGGCTTGGCGGGAGCGGCTGGAATCGCTGGCCGGATCGCGCCTCAAGGTGGGAATCGCCTGGTCGGGCAATCCGTCCCATGCCAACGACAGGAACCGCTCGATTCCGCTCGCCATGTTTGCGCGCCTGGCCCTGCCGCAGTGCGCCTTCGTCAGCCTGCAGCCGCAGGTCCGCGAGAGTGACCGCGCCGCACTCTCGGCATGGCCCGACTTGCTCGACTTCGGACCCGAGTTGACCGACTTCGCCGAAACCGCGGCACTCATGCAGGCCCTGGACCTGGTGATCACGGTGGACACCAGTGTTGCCCATCTGGCGGGCGCACTGGCCCGGCCGGTGTGGACCCTGTTGCCGCGTTGCCCGGATTGGCGCTGGATGCTGGGCCGCAAGGATTCTCCGTGGTACCCCACGATGCGGCTGTACCGCCAGGAGTCGGTGTCGGACTGGCGAGCGGTGATCGTTGCCGTGCGCGACGACCTGAAGTCGCGCCTATAAGCCCAGCATCAGCTTCAGGTTCTGCACCGCCGCGCCGCTGGCGCCCTTGCCGAGGTTATCCAGCCGCGCTACCAACACCGCCTGCCTCGACTCTTCGCTGCCGTAGACGCGCAGCTCCATCTTGTTGGTGTCGTTCAGCGCGGTGGCTTCGATGCGGCCGCCTTCGGTCGGCGGCTCGACGCTGACCCATTCGCTGCCAGCGTAGTGATTTACCAATGCCGTATGCAGGTCCGCGAGTTTCGGACGGGCCGGCAGGTCGTCCAGGAACAGCGGCAACTGCACCAGCATCCCCTGCTTGAAGTTGCCCACCGAGGGAATGAAGATTGGGCGCTGCGTAAGGCCGGTGTACTTCACGATCTCGGGCAGGTGCTTGTGCTTGAGCGCCAGGCCATAGACCTCGAAGGGACCGCCTTCGCCCTTTTCAAAGGACTCGATCATCGAGCGGCCGCCGCCGGTGTAGCCGCTGGTCGCGGGGATCACGAGCGGAAAGTCCTTGGGCACCAGATGCGCATCCACCAACGGTCGGATCAGGGCGATGGCGCCGGTGGAATAGCAGCCGGGGTTGCTCACCCGCCTGGCATTGGCAACAGCTTCGCGTTGCCCCGCCGCCAGTTCCGGAAAGCCGAAGACCCAGCCCTCAGCCACGCGGTGCGCCGTCGACGCGTCGATGATGCGCGGCGCGTGGCCCTGTTCTTTCTCGATCGATTCGACCATCGCTGCCGATTCGCGCGCGGCGTCGTCGTGCAGGCAAAAGATGACGAGGTCGACCGACGCCATGATCTCGCGCTTGGCCGCCGGATCCTTGCGTCGCTCGGCCGCAATGCTCACCACTTCGACCTGGGGCATCTTCTCCAGCCGCTCGCGGATCTGCAAACCGGTGGTGCCGGCTTCGCCATCGATGAAGACCTTGGGCATCTTTCGTCCTGTGGAAACTGCTTACCGGACTGTAAGGCAGAAGGGGGAATTGGTGCGTTGCAGCATGATACAGTTGCAGGCTGTTTTCCGTGAGAGGTCCACGAGCCAGCGCAGTCTCGCCCCCGCGGACACACCCCTCCCCAGCTTCCTCGAGAGACACTTCATGAAGATTCACGAGTACCAAGGCAAGGAAATCTTGCGTCACTTCGGCGTGCCCGTGCCCCGCGGCATCCCGGCATTCACTGTGCAGGAAGCCGTGGAAGCGGCGCAAAAGCTAGGCGGCCCGGTGTGGGTGGTCAAGGCGCAGATCCATGCGGGCGGCCGCGGCAAGGGCGGCGGCGTCAAGGTCGCCAAGAGCGTGGATGACGTGAAGCGCCTGGCCGGCGAGATCCTGGGCATGCAGCTCAAAACGCATCAGACCGGCCCTGAAGGCCAGAAGGTGCGGCGGCTGTACATCGAGGACGGTGCGGACATCCAGAAGGAATACTACGTGTCGGTTGTGACCGACCGCGCGACGCAGAAGATCGCGTTCATCGCCTCGTCCGAAGGCGGTATGGACATCGAGGAAGTGGCGCACTCGTCGCCCGAGAAGATCATCAAGGTGTTCGTCGACCCGCTCGAGGGCCTGACCGACACGCAGGCGAAGGAAATCGCGGACGGCATCGGCATCCCTGCCGGCTCCACTGCGCAGGCGGTCGACGTCTTCAAGAAGCTCTACACCTGTTACATGGAGACCGACGCGTCGCTGGTCGAGATCAATCCGCTCAACCGCGACGGCAAGGGCAACATCACGGCGCTCGACTCGAAGTTCAACTTCGACGCCAACGCGCTCTTCCGCCATCCGGAGATCGTCGCCCTGCGTGACCTCGACGAGGAAGACCCGGCCGAGATCGAGGCCAGCAAGTTCGACCTGGCCTACATCTCGCTGGACGGCAACATCGGTTGCCTGGTCAACGGCGCGGGCCTGGCGATGGCGACCATGGACACGATCAAGTTGTTCGGCGGCGAGCCCGCCAATTTCCTGGATGTCGGGGGTGGCGCAACGCCCGAGAAGGTGACCGAGGCCTTCAAGATCATGCTGAAGAACAAGAACGTCGAGGCCATCCTGGTCAACATCTTCGGCGGCATCATGAAGTGCGACACCATCGCCACCGGCGTGATTGCGGCCTGCAAGGCGGTGAACCTGCAGGTGCCGCTGGTCGTGCGCATGAAGGGCACGAACGAGGT
>JBKJOM010000315.1:0-5964 GCA_046595775.1 Ramlibacter sp.
CACCGTGGAAGCCATCATGCGCATGGGCAAGAAACTCGAGACCCAGACCAACGGCCGCATCTCCATCCAGATGTACCCGTCAATGCAATTGGGCGGCGAAAAGGAAATGATTGAGCAGGCCCAGGTCGGGGCCTTGCAGATCGCGCGCATTTCCGTGGGCGCGATGGGGCCCGTGGTCGATGACCTCAATGTCTTCAACCTGCCATTCATCTTTCGCGACGAGGCGCACATGCGCAAGGTCATCGACGGCCCGATCGGCGATGAGCTGCTCGACAAGATCAACAGCAACCCGGCATCCCGCATCGTCGCCCTGGGTTGGATGGATGCCGGTGTGCGCAATGTCTACGGCAAAAAGCCGGTGGTGGTGCCGGCCGACCTGAAGGGCCAGAAGATCCGCATGATGGGCAACCCGATCTTCGTCGAGACCATGAACGCGATGGGTGGCAGCGGCGTTGCCATGGGTTTCAACGAGCTCTACAGCGCGCTCGAAACCGGCGTGGTGGATGGCGCCGAGAACAATCCGCCGACACTGCTGGCGCAAAACCACTACCTGGTCAGCAAGGTCTACAGCGAAACCGGTCACCTGATCATTCCCGAGATCTTCATCTTTTCCAAGCGCACCTGGGACGGCTTGTCGATGGAAGACAAGGCATTGCTCAAGAAGTTGTCGCGTGAAACGCAATTCGAGGAGCGCAAGCTGTGGGACGAGAAGACCGCCACGGCCGAGGGCGACCTGAAGGCCAAGGGCGTGCAGTTCGTGAAGGCCGACAAACCGGCGTTCTACAGGGCGACCCAGCCGATCCGCGACAAATACGGCGTCAAGTACGCTGCCTTGCTCAAGCGCATCGAAGACACCAAGTAGCCGTCGCGACATGAACATCAAAGTAGGGTATGCGCGGGGCATGGAGTTGCTCTACCTCGCGTGCATCGTCATATCGGCGACATCGCTGGTCCTGATCACCTTGGTGATCCCCTATGGGGTGTTCATGCGCTACGTCATGAATTCGGCATCGAGCTGGCCGGAGCCGTTTTCGGTGCTGGCGATGGTGCTGTTTTCGTTCGTCGGAGGCGCTGCGGCGTATCGTGCCAACGTCCATATCTGCGTGCAGATGATGACCGATGCGGTGCCGCCGGGCGTGCGTTTCTGGATGCTCAAGCTGGCGGACGTGTGCATGATCGCCACTGCCTTGTTCATGCTTGTCTACGGCGCCCAGCTGGTGCAGATCACCTGGGGCCAGACCATCGCGGAATTTCCCACGCTGTCGGTCGGCGTCACATACTTGCCGATCCCGCTGGGCGGCCTGTTCACCTTGTTGTTCATCGTCGAGCGGTTGTGGCTGGGCGCGCCACCGCCTGAGTCGTTCATGTATCGCGACCAACCGCTGGCCGAGTAATCCCCATGACTGACGTCCTCGTGCTGCTCGGTTCATTCACGGTGCTGTGCATGCTGGGCATGCCGGTGGCCTATTCGCTCGGGCTGGCATCCATTCTTGGCGCACTCTGGATCGATGTGCCGCTGGAGGCGGTGATGATCCAGATCTCCAGCGGCGTCAACAGCTTCTCGCTGCTGGCGATTCCGTTCTTTGTGCTTGCCGGCGCCATCATGGCGGAAGGCGGCATGGCGGTGCGACTGGTCAATCTGGCCCGGATATTTGTCGGCGCCATCCGGGGCGGGCTGGCCCTGGTCAACGTCATTGCGTCGACCTTCTTCAGCGGCGTTTCGGGCTCATCGGTGGCCGATACCGCGTCGATCGGATCGGTGCTGATCCCGCAAATGGTCAAGCAGGGCTACCCCAAGGTCTTTGCCACCAATGTCACGATCTGCGGTTCAGTGCAGGCGGTATTGATTCCGCCGTCGCACAACGCAGTGCTCTATTCGCTGGCGGCAGGGGGCACGATTTCAGTGGCCCAATTGTTCCTGGCGGGCTTTTTCCCGGGTCTGCTGTTCGGTGCCTGTGTCATGGGGCTCTGCCTGTTCTTGTCGTACCGCCGCGACTACCCCAAGGGCGAGGCGGTCACGCTGCGCGAAGCCGGAAAGATCGCCATCGAGGCACTCTGGGGCCTCGTCACCGTTGTCATCATCCTGGGCGGAATTCTCTCCGGCGTCTTTACCCCGACCGAATCGGCGGCAGTGGCCTGCCTGTACGCCTTCATCGTCACGATGTTCATCTATCGGGACTACAAATGGGCCGAGTTACCGATGCTGCTGCACCGGGTCACCAAGACCGTCGCCATGGTCATGATGCTGATCGGTTTTTCGGCCGCGCTCGGCTACATGATGGCGCTGATGCAAGTGCCGGCCAAGGCCACGCAGATGTTTGTATCGATCGCCAGCAACAAGTACGAGTTGCTGCTGATGATCAATGTTCTCCTGATCCTGCTCGGCACCTTTATGGACATGGCGCCCATGATCCTGATCTGCACGCCCATCTTGCTTCCCGTGATCCTGAAGTTCGGGATCGACCCGGTTCACTTCGGAATGATCCTGCTGGTGAACTCGGGCATCGGACTGATCACGCCGCCGGTGGGACCGACGCTGTTTGTCGGCTGCGCCATTGGCAAAGTCACGATGGAAGAAGTGTCACGGGAGCTATGGCCCTTCTATGGCGCGATGTGCGGCGCGTTGCTGATCGTCACCTACGTTCCCGCGCTGTCGCTGTGGCTTCCTCACTTGTTGGCCAAGTAGCGCCGTTCACAAAGCGCGAGCTGCGAACCGGCCGCCGCTGCAGTCGCCAGCGCGCAGGCCACGTTCAAGTTCCTCGACTGCTCAACCGCCACAAGGACGACCTCGGACGCGCCATCACCGCCGAACACGGCAAGGCCTGGCCGACGCGCAAGGTTATTACTTCATCGCGTAGCTCGATGCCGGCAACTGGTATGCGTCGGGCCGCCTGGCACCGCTGGTGGAACTGCATCGAAGCTCAGGCGCCTGGCGTACAGCTGCTTGCGCACGTTCCACCAGATCGACGGCGCCCGCATCGACATCACGGAGACCACCGAAGACCTGCGGCACCATGTGGACACCAGTTGCTTTCTCGCGCATTGGAATGCTTTCGAGGTGCTCACGATCTGGGCGTACATGCGTCGACCTGTGTTCTCGCCGGCTCGGCATCTGGCCGCTGAGTTTTCTCTAGCGCCCATTGGCGGCTGGCTATGATGCAGTCGCACCTGGAGACACCATGTCGTTGACCCGAAAGTTTGCCGCCGCGGCCCTGCTGTTCGCTGTTTCGTCCGCCGCTTTCGCGGCCTTTCCCGAGAAGCCCATTCGCATCGTGATCGGTTTTCCGGCCGGTGGTCCGCTCGACCAGCACGCGAGGTTGTTGTCCGAGAAACTGCAGGCCGTGCTCGGCCAGCCACTCATCATCGACTACAAGTCGGGCGCGGGAGGTACCGTCGGCGCGCAGGAAGTCATGAAGGCTGCGCCGGATGGCTACACCTTGATGCTGGCCAATACCGGCGTGATGGTGATCAACCCGGCCCTCTACACCAAGCTGCCCTACAACACGCTGCGCGACTTCACGCCGATAGCGCGCACGGCGATGCAGCCGCTGGCCTTGCTCGTGAACCCCAAGCTGCCGGTCAACACGCTGCCCGAGTTCATCGCTTACGCGAAGGCGCGACCCGGTCGCATCAACTACGGCTCCGCAGGCAACGGCGGCATCAGCCACCTGGTGCCCGAGATGTTCAAGAACGCCACCGGCTTGTTCATGGTCCACATCCCTTACCGCGGCAGCGCGCCCGCCTTCACCGATCTGATGGCGGGACAGGTGGAGTTCATGGCCGAGTCGATTCCGCAGGCCGCCAACTATCACAAGCAGGGCAAGGTCAAGGCGCTGGCCGTCACCAGCCGCGAGCGCAACCCGGCGCTGCCCGATACGCCGACGGTGATCGAGAGCGGCATCGCCAATTTCGAGGTGGTCGGCTTCTATGGCTTCCTCGCGCCGGCCGGTATCCCGAAGGACATCGCCGCGAAATTGAGCGACGCCTTCGGGCAGGTGCTGGCCAACCCCGAGATCCGCACGCGCATGATCACGCAGGGCGCCGACCCGGCTTTCCTGGGTCATGAAGACTTCGCGAAATACCTGTCCGCGCAAATGCCGCGCTGGGCCGAGGCGGTGAAGAGCTCGGGCGCGAAGATGGATTGAGGACAGCCGGCAGTCCGCTTGCACTGCAGAGTCGCCATTTCCTACGCCGCACCCCGGCATGGCCTGACCGCATGCGTTGCGCTATCGATTCACCATGGTTTCCATGACCTCCCCATCTCGAACCTGCGGAGCCATGCGCCCGGCTTGCCTTTCGTGAAAGGCGAATCGCTGCAGTCGTAGCGGCGCCAGCTCGGCGTGGCAAGCGATGCCCTTGGAACAACGCTGATCAGCACCATGCAACCAGAACCCGACGTGCCTGCCTCCGACCCGGTGCCTCCACTGAACAACCCCGATCCGCAACCGGGCGACCCGAAGCCCAAGGCGCCTCCGGCGATCGATGAGCCGGGCATCCGCACTGTTCCTATCGAATTGCCTGGCTTGCCGCACGCGCCGGAGCAGGTCTAGCCCAGGCGCGCGCCGGTCAAGCCGCTTCGGATTCGATCTGCCGGCGAAGCGCGCGGTAGTGTTCGTGCGCTTGCTGGCCCGAGCCAGATTGCGGCAAGGCTGCTGCACGCACTGCAATCCAGTCTTCAGGCCTCAGCGTCTGTGCGGCGAGCGGGACGATCTCCACTTCCTCCGTGGCGATGTGGCTGCTGTAGTAGTGCAGGTAAGTTGCCGCCGCCGCTTCCACCTCGATGCGCGCCACGATGTCGCCGGCCGCCACGGCGTCGAGCAGTTCCAGCAGCGCTACGCCCGAATGGGCGATCACCCGGTGTTCCTGCCGCAGGCGCGCCACGGGCAAATTCAGATCCGGCCGGCGCGCGGCCAGCCGCCGGAACGCTTCGTCCTCGCGCGGGTGGTGGCAGGCATCGGCCCAGTCGCGCAGGTACGCGACGATGTCGCGCATCAGGCGGTAGTTGGGCTCTTCGGCGAGGTGGAACACATCCACCTCGTGCTGCAGCAGGCGCAACAAGCGCCGGAAATACATGTGTTCTTCGTGCCAGGCGCGGACCGGATCGAGCATGGGGCTCTCCTTGAAAGGCTGTGCCCCAAGGATGCGCCTTGCGCTGCGCGGCGCGTTGATGCAGGTCAAGGCCTGCGCGGGCTGCTCACTCGCGCGTGACGCGCACCAGTTCCTCGGGCGAGGTGATGCCCTCCCGCACCAGGCGCTCGCCGTCGTCGCGCATCAGGGTCATGCCACCGGCCAGCGCGGCGTGGCGGATGTCGGCCTCATTGCCGCGGCTGTGGATCAGCCCCCGGATGCTGTCGTTGACCACCATCAGTTCGAAGACGCCAGTGCGCCCCTGGTAGCCGGTGTGGCCGCAGCGCTCGCAACCCTTGGCCGTCCAGGCGCCGTTGGCCTCGACACGGCAATGCGGGCACAGCTTTCGCACCAGGCGCTGGGCCAGCACCCCCAGCAGCGACGAGCTGAGCAGGAAGGGCTCGACGCCCATGTCCACCATACGGGTCACGGTGCTCGGCGCATCGTTGGTGTGCACGGTGGCCAGCACCAGGTGACCGGTGAGCGAAGCCTGGATCGCGATCTGCGCGGTTTCGTAATCGCGGATCTCGCCGATCATGATGATGTCGGGGTCCTGCCGCAGGATCGCCCGCAGCGCCTTGGCGAAGTCGAGGTCGATCTTGGCGTTGACCTGCGTCTGGCCGATGCCGGGCAGCTCGTACTCGATCGGGTCTTCCACCGTCATGATGTTGCTGCTGCCCGCGTCCAGCCGCGACAGGGCCGCATACAGCGTGGTCGTCTTGCCCGATCCGGTCGGGCCGGTCACCAGGATGATGCCGTGCGGCTGCGCCACCAATTGTTCCCAGCGCTGCCCGTCGTGGCTGCCGAACCCCAGTGCTTCCAGCGGCTTGACGGTGG
>JBKJOM010000092.1:0-12333 GCA_046595775.1 Ramlibacter sp.
GCTGATCGAACGCGGCGCCGACGTCGTCAAGCCCGGCTGGGCGCCACTTCATTACGCGGCAACCAGTGGCCACCTGGCCATCATCGAGTTGCTGCTGCTGCATCACGCCTACATCGATGCAGAGTCGCCCAACGGCACGACGCCACTGATGATGGCGGCGCAATACGGTTCGCCGGCGGCGGTGAAACTCCTGCTCGAAAGTGGCGCCGACCCGGCGCTCAAGAACCAGCTTGGGCTTTCGGCGCTCGACTTTGCCCAGCGGGCAAATCGAATCGATTCAGCGCAACTGATCGCTACCTCGTTGCGCGCAGCGCAGCCGAAGGGCAAGTGGTGAGGTCCGCGCTGCGCCGGAACTGAGCCGGGCGGTCCCGCCGACCCGGAGCCTTAGCTTGGCGAGGCACCAGTAGGAACATTCCGATGTCATCGCCCAATGGGTGCGGAATTGACCTGGATCAATCGCGCGCGCCCATGCGGAACATTGAATGACTGCGTCAGGAACAGACATCAACCATGGGCGTTCCCGCACGCACTCCCGGCGCGCGCCGCGCTCCTATCGACACGAGAGAGGATTCCCCATGAAACGGTCCGTCTTCATCATGGCCCTTGCCGCGCTGGCAGCGGCCCCGCTGTACGTGAATGCGCAGCAGCCCATCGTCATCAAGTTCAGCCACGTGGTGGCGGAGAACACGCCCAAAGGGAAGGGCGCCTTGAAGTTCAAGGAGTTGGCCGAATCGCGCACCAAGGGCCGCGTGAAGGTGGAGATCTATCCCAACAGCTCGCTGTTCAAGGACGGCGAGGAGATGGAAGCGCTGCAGCTCGGCTCGGTGCAGATGCTGGCCCCATCGCTCGCCAAGTTTGGCCCGTTGGGCGTGCGCGACTTCGAGGTGTTCGACCTGCCCTACATCTTCGACGACACCAAAGAGCTGCACAGGGTGACCGAGGGCCACCTCGGCCAGATGCTGTTCAGGAAGCTCGAAGACAAGGGCATCGTCGGGCTGGCCTACTGGGACAACGGCTTCAAGGTGATGAGCGCCAACAAGCCGATCAGGGTGCCGGCCGACTACAAGGGCCTGAAGATGCGCATCCAGTCGTCCAAGGTGCTGGGCGACCAGATGAAGGCACTGGGCGCGATCCCGCAGGTGATGGCGTTCTCCGAGGTGTACCAGGCGCTGCAGACCGGGGTCGTGGACGGCACCGAGAACCCCCCGTCGAACTTCTATACCCAGAAGATGCAGGAGGTGCAGAAGTACGTCTCCATGACCCACCACGGCTACCTCGGTTATGCAGTCATCGCCAACAAGAAGTTCTGGGACAGCCTGCCGGCAGACATCCGCACGACACTGGCCGGCGCCATGAAGGACGCAACCGCGTTTGCCAACGACATCGCGCAGAAGGAGAACGATGAAGCGCTGGAGGCGGTGAAAAAATCCGGCAAGACCCAGATCCTCACGCTCTCGCCGCAGGAGAAGGCCGAGATGAAGAAGGCCCTGGTCGGCGTAGACAAGGAAAACGAGTCGCGCGTTGGCAAGTACACGCTGGCCGAGGTCTACAAGGCTACCGACTTCAAGCCCTGAAGCCGGCATCCGAATGACTTCGAGGAGACAAGCGGATGAAGTTCCTAGAACACCTGGAGGAATGGGTGATCACCTCCCTCATGGCGGCGGCGACATTGCTGATCTTCGTCGCCGTGCTTCATCGCTACGCGGCCGGCATGCCCATCCCGGGGCTGCAGGACGCGCTTCTCAAGATTGACCTGTCCTGGGCGCAGGAGCTGTGCATCTACATGTTCGTGTGGATGGCGAAGTTCGGCGCAGCCTACGGCGTGCGCACTGGCATCCACGTCGGCGTCGACGTGCTGATCAACCGGCTGCCCGGCAACACGCGCAAGGCCTACGTGCTGTTCGGCCTGGCGGCCGGCGCGGTTTTCACTGCCATCGTGGGCACGCTCGGTGCCACCTTCACCTGGGACGTCGGACATACCAGCTCCACGTCGCCCGATCTCGAGATCCCGAAGTGGATCGTCTACCTGTGCATCCCGCTCGGCACCTACCTGATGTGCTTTCGCTTCCTTCAGGTGGCCTGGCATTTCGCGCAGACCGGCGAGCTGCCGCATCATGATGTCGCGCACGTCGAGGGCATCGAGGAAGTGCCGGACCTGGAGCCCTACGACATGGCCGACAACCTGCACCCGGCTGCCGTCAACGGCAGGGGAGGCCGCGCATGACCACCACCGCAACCCAGGCCCGCGCCGACGCGCCGCGCTGGCCGGCACTGGTCCCGCTGGCCATCCTGGCCGTGCCGCCGCTACTCAAGCTATTGGGCGTGCCAGTCAATAACGCTTGGATCATCTTCTCGCTGCTGGCCGGGCTGATGCTCACCGGTATGCCGATCTCGATCTCGCTCGGCCTGACGGTGCTCACGTACCTGTTCACCATGACCAACGTGCCAATCGAGTCGGTGGCACTGAAGCTGTTCACCGGCATCGAGAAGTTCGAGATCATGGCGATCCCATTTTTCATCCTGGCCGGCAACTTCCTCACCCACGGCGGCGTGGCGCGGCGGATGATCACATTCGCCTCGTCGATGGTGGGCCACTGGCATGGCGGCCTCGCGCTCGCGGGCGTGATGGCCTGCGCGCTGTTCGCGGCGGTGTCGGGCAGCTCGCCCGCCACGGTTGTCGCGATCGGTTCGATCATCCTTCCGGCCATGGTCAAGCAGGGTTTCCCGAAGCGCTTCGGCGCGGGCGTCATCACCACATCCGGCGCGCTTGGCATCCTGATCCCGCCGTCGATCGTGATGGTGATGTACGCAGTGGCGACCAACACGTCAGTCGGCGCGCTCTTCATCGCCGGCATCATCCCGGGCATCGTCCTGGCCTCACTGCTGGGCTTGACCACCTGGTGGCGCGCGCGCAAGTTCAACTACCCGCGCCAGCCGAAAGCGACCTGGCGGGAGCGCCTGACGGCGTTTCGTGAGGCGATCTGGGGGCTGATGCTGATCGTGGTCGTGATCGGCGGAATCTATTCCGGGATCTTCACGCCCACCGAGGCGGCGGCGATGAGCGCCGTCTACGCCTTCTTCGTCGCCGTGTTTGTCTATAAGGACATGACGCTCAAGCGTGTGCCCAAGGTGATCCTGGATTCGGCCAACATGTCGGCCATGTTGCTGTACATCATCACCAACGCGGTAATGTTCAGCTACCTGATGACCTCGGAGAACATCCCGCAGGAACTCGCCGGGTGGATGCTCGACAAGCACCTGGGGGCAGTGGCTTTCCTGCTGTTCGTCAACGTCATCCTGCTGCTGGCCGGCAATGTGATGGAGCCTTCGTCGATCGTGCTGATCATGGCGCCGATCCTGTTTCCCGTGGCGATCAAGCTGGGCATCGACCCGGTGCACTTCGGCATCATGATGACCGTGAACATGGAAGTCGGGATGTGCCATCCACCGGTGGGACTTAACCTCTACGTGGCATCCGGAATCGCCAAGATGGGCATCACCGAGCTGACCATCGCCGTTTGGCCTTGGCTGATCACCATGCTGGCGTTCCTGATGCTCGTGACTTACTGGCCCGCGATGTCCACATGGCTGCCGCGGACGCTCGGGATGATGTGAAGCTGTTGCTTGGAGCGGGCTGGGCTCCAAGGCGTGGAGCCCCAATCAGGCTGATTCCAGACCGGCCTTTACTTTATACGATGTATATTATGTAAAGTATAATTTGCGTGGCATCTGTCCGACTCTTGGTCCTTGTGCCTGACGCGCGCTGGCGGGCATGCCCTCACCTGAGGCCTACACTACACCATGGTCTCGCGCACGCACTGGGGTCTTGGGACCAAGCTTGCCTTGGTGGCAACGCCATTCATCGCGATGGCGATACTGCTGATTGTTGCGACGCTCTGGGTCTCCTGGCAGCTCGACGGCGGCGCCGCCGCGCTCAATGAAGCCGGCCGCATGCGCATGCAGAGTTTTCGCCTCTCGCTGTCTATCAGCGCCGGAGACAGGCCCGCGGTAGCTCAACAGGTCGCGAATTTCGATGCCAGCCTGGCCTTGCTCAGAAGCGGCGATGCCGAGCGACCGCTGTTCATGCCGTGGGACGAAACGATCAATGAACGATTTGCGGCCGTCACCGGCGAGTGGCTCGAGTTCCGTCGGGTCTGGACCGGAGACAGCACACCGGACATCGCGGCGCTGCGTCCGCAAACCACAGCTTTTGCGGAGCGCATCGACGCGCTGGTCACCGCGGTCGAATCGCACCTGTCGCGCTGGACAGCCATGTTGCACCTGCTACAGACGGCCATGTTGGCGCTGGCCGTCATCGGCGCGGCCGCCCTGCTCTACACCGGCTACATGTTCGTGCTGGAGCCCGTGAGCCTGCTCAAGCGTGCGATCGAGCGGCTGCAGGCCGGTGAGCTGTCGGCCCGCGTTACCGCAGTGACCAGCGACGAATTCGGCACGCTGGCGCTGGGCTTCAACAGCATGGCGGACCACCTGCAGTCCATGTACCGCAACCTCGAAGCCCGCGTCGCCGAAAAAACCGTGGAGCTCGAAGAAAAGCGCGAACGGCTGGAGACGCTCTACAGCGTCACCACTCTGGTGGCCGATGCGACCACCCTCGACGAGCTGGCGCGCGGCTTCACCGAGCGCATCTCACGCGTCGCCCATGCAGATGCGGCGGCGCTGCGCTGGTCCGACCAGGGCAATGAGCGCTTCCTGCTGCTGGCCAGCCAGGGCCTGCCCGAGTCGATGGCGCAGGCCGAGCAATGCGTCCATGCCCATGAGTGTCATTGCGGCGTGCCCGATGCCCAACCTGGCGCACGGGTCATCCCGATCAGGACCATGGAGCCGGCGCGCATGAAACACTGTGCCGAAGCGGGTTTCCAGACCATTGTTTCCGTGCCCATCCGCATCAAGGAACGGCTGATGGGGGAGGTCAACCTGTTCTTTCACGCCCAATGGGAGCCGCATGCGGCCGAGCGATCCCTGCTGGAGGCGCTGACCGCGCACCTGGCCGGCGCCATGGAGAACCTGCGCCTCAACGCGCTGGAAAAAGAAGCCGCCGTCTCGCAGGAACGCGCCTTGCTCGCGCGCGAACTGCACGATTCCATCGCCCAGTCGCTGGCGTTCCTGAAGATCCAGGTGCAACTCATGCGCGACGCCATGGAGAGCGCAGACCCTGACCGCATGCGCGACGTGCTGTCCGAAATCGATCTGGGCGTGCGCGAATGCTACGGCGACGTGCGCGAGCTGCTGCTCAATTTTCGCACGCGCACCAGCGAGGAAGACATCGAGCCAGCGCTGCGCACGACGCTGAGCAAGTTCGAGCACCACAGTGGCTTGAAGGCCTCGCTGCTGATGCAGGGCCACGGCTTGCCGCTGGACCCGCAGGTGCAGATCCAGGTGCTGCACGTGGTGCAGGAGGCACTGTCTAACACGCGCAAGCACTCGGGTGCCACGCAGGTCTGGCTGGACGTGCAGCAGCAGCCGCGCTGGCGCTTTGAGGTGCGCGACAACGGTGCGGGCTTTGAACCCGCGTCAGCGCTGGACGAAACCCATGTGGGGCTGCGCATCATGAACGAGCGCGCGGCGCAGATCGGCGCCAATGTGGAAGTCATTTCCGCCATGGGGCGCGGCACCTCTGTCATTCTGCTGCTGCCGCCCGTTTCCACGGCAGGCACCATCGCCGCACCCATGGCGCAGCCGGCGCTGGCGCACTGAACGCGGCCATCCAGCCATGAGCCAGGCCATCCGCATCCTCGTTGTCGACGACCACACGTTGTTCCGGCGCGGACTGTCGGCCCTACTCGCGCGCGACCCGCAACTGAGGGTGGTGGGCGATGCCGGTGACGCGGGCGAAGCCATTCGCCGTGCTGCCGAGCTGCAGCCCGACGTGGTGCTGCTGGACAATCACCTGCCCGGCGTCACGGGCGTCCATGCCATTGGCTCGCTGCGCGAAGCCGCACCGCAGGCACGCATCATCATGCTCACTGTCAGCGAGGACGAGCAGGACCTGTCGGCAGCGCTGCGCGACGGCGCCAGCGGCTACCTGCTCAAGACCATCGAGGGCGACGCCCTGGGCGAGGCGATACGCCGCGCCATGCGCGGCGAAAGCGTGATTGCGCCCGAAATGACAGACAAGCTTGTCGCCGCGTACCGCCAAGCCGCCGGGGGTGCCACATCCCCGTTGCCGGAGATAGCTGCTCCTTCGGTGCTGGCCCAGCTGTCCGCACGAGAGCAGGACATCCTGCGCGGCATCGCGCGCGGCGACAGCAACAAGGTAATCGCCCGCGCGCTGGGCATTGCCGAGACCACGGTGAAGATTCACGTCCAGCATGTCCTGCGCAAGCTGGATGTGAGTTCCAGGGTCCACGCAGCCGTTATCGCAACGAGCCACGGCCTCATTTGATCCAGCGCAAGCGCGCTGCATTCCGCGGGCTCTCTAGTTCTTCATGATGATGCCGGGCCGCGCGGCCCTAGTTCTTGTGCGCTGCTGATCACGTCCCATTGGGGGATGCCGCGACCAGCCCGCGAATCCTAAAGTCCTTTCCATCACGAACCGAGGGGTTGAAATGATGGATAAAAGAGGTCAGGGACTGTCGGTGCTGATCATCAGCACCCTCGCATTCACAGTCTGCTTCATGGTCTGGATGATGTTCGGCGTCATCGGCATCCCGATCCGCAAGGCGCTGAACCTCAACGCCACCGAGTTCGGGCTGCTCACGGCCATGCCGGTTCTCACCGGCTCGCTGATCCGTGTGCCGCTGGGCATCTGGACCGACCGGTTCGGTGGCCGCATCGTCATGAGCATCCTGATGGCGATCACCGTGCCGGCCATCTATCTCATGGCCTATGCCACCCAGTACTGGCACTTCCTGACCATCGGCCTGTTCGTGGGCGTGGCAGGAGGATCGTTCTCGGTCGGAACTCCCTATGTGGCACGCTGGTTCCCCAGGAATCGGCAGGGCTTTGCCATGGGCGTCTACGGCGCGGGCAATTCGGGTGCCGCCGTCAACAAGTTCATCGCGCCGGCCCTGGTCGTGGCCTTCGGCTGGACCATGGTTCCGCAGGTCTATGCGGCAGTGATGCTGGGGACCTTGGTCCTGTTCTGGTTCTTCAGCTACAGCGAACCGTCCCACCTCGTGCCGCCCAACACCAAGTTCCGCGACCAACTCAAGATGCTCAAGGAGCCCAAGGTGTTGAAGTACTGCCAGTACTACTCCATCGTCTTCGGCGGCTATGTGGCACTGTCGCTATGGATGGTGCAGTACTACGTGGGAGAGTTCGGCCTGGACATCCGCGCCGCCGCCCTGCTGGCGGCCTGCTTCTCGTTGCCCGGCGGCGTGCTGCGCGCCGTGGGCGGCTGGCTGTCGGACAAGTACGGCGCTCACAGCGTGACCTGGTGGGTGTTGTGGGTCAGCTGGATCTGCCTGTTCCTGCTGAGCTACCCGCAGACAGACTTCACCATCCTCACGACCAATGGCCCCAGGAGCTTTCACCTGGGCCTGAACGTCTACCTGTTCACCGGCCTCATGTTCCTGCTGGGCATCGCCTTTGCGTTCGGCAAGGCCAGCGTCTTCAAGTACATCAGCGACGACTACCCCACCAACATCGGCACCGTGAGCGGCATCGTCGGCCTGGCCGGCGGTCTGGGCGGCTTTGTGCTGCCCATCATGTTCGGCGCGCTGATGGACCTCACCGGCATCCGCTCCAGCGCCTTCATGCTGATGTACGGCGTGGTCTGGGTCTCGCTCATCTGGATGTACTGGACCGAAGTCCGGCGCACCGAACTCATGGGCAGCAGGTCAACGCCCTTCAGCCTCCAGGGCTGATGCCCGAATTCAAGAGAGAACATCATGAACACAACAGCCCGCGCCACCACACCATCCGCCGCGCCACGCGGCGGCGAAATCACCGAGTGGCGGCCGGAAGACCCGGCTTTCTGGGAAGCCACGGGCAAGAAGGTCGCCTACCGCAACCTCTGGCTTTCCATTCCCGCGCTGCTCTGCGGCTTCGCAGTCTGGGGCATGTGGGGAATCATCACCGTGCAGATGATGAACCTGGGATTCCCCTTCACCCAGGCCGAACTGTTCACGCTCACCGCCATCGCCGGCATCGCGGGCGCCACGATGCGCATCCCAGCCTCGTTCCTGATTCGCCTGGCCGGCGGCCGCAACACGATCTTCCTGACCACGGCCATGCTGCTGGCCCCGGCCCTGGGCACGGGCATCGTGCTGCAACACCCGGAATGGCCGCTGTGGTCTTTCCAGCTGATGGCACTGTGGTGCGGCGTGGGCGGCGGCAATTTCGCCTCCTCCATGTCCAACATCAGCACCTTCTTTCCCAAGCGACTGCAGGGCACGGCATTGGGGCTGAACGCGGGGCTCGGCAACTTCGGCGTCACCACCATGCAGGTCGTGATTCCGCTGGTCATGACCCTGTCCATCTTCGGCAGCCTGGGCGGCGGATCGACAACGCTGCTCAAGGACAGCGGCTGGATCTTCGGCAAGATCGCCGCGGGCACGCCCACCTGGATCCAGAACGCGGGCTTTGCCTGGGTGCTGTCGCTGGTGCCTCTGTCCATCCTGTGCTGGTTCGGCATGAACAACCTCAAGACGGTGTCGCCAGACACGGGCAACCCGCCGGTCGCCTTCGGCAAGATCACGTGGCTGTACACGCTGGCCTTCATCCCCTCCATCCTGGGCCTGTACCTCTACCTGCCCAAGCCGACGGGCCTGGGCCTGATCAGCATGTGGGTGGCGATTCCGCTGGACATCGCAAGCGCCCTGCTCATCATGAAGCTCGCTGCCTTCGGTCCGATGAAGGAAGGCGTCACCAAGCAATTCGCCATCTTCAAGGACAAGCACACCTGGTCGCTCACGGCCCTGTACATCGTCACCTTCGGCTCGTTCATCGGCTTCTCCATGGCGCTGCCGCTGGCCATGAAGGTGATCTTCGGCATCAGTCACGTGCCCAATGCGGCCGGCGTGATGCAGCACACGCTCAACAACCCCAATGCCCCCACGGTCCTGGCCTATGCCTGGATCGGCCCCTTCGTCGGTGCGGCCGTGCGGCCGGTGGGCGGGTGGATCTCTGACAAAGTCGGCGGCTCCATCGTGACGCAGATCATCTCGGCGGTCATGGTGCTGGCCTCGACTGCCGTGGGCTACGTGATGATGCAGGCCTATGGCTCGGCCACGCCCGAGCAGTATTTCCCGGCCTTCCTGGGACTGTTCATCGTGCTGTTCTTTGCCAGCGGTGTGGGCAACGGCTCGACCTTTCGCACCATCGGCGTGATCTTTGACCGAACCCAGGCCGGGCCGGTGCTGGGTTGGACTTCGGCGGTTGCCGCGTACGGCGCCTTCATTGCACCCATCGTGATCGGCGACCAGATCAAGGCCGGCACACCGCAGCACGCCATGTACGGCTTTGCCATCTTCTATGCGCTGTGCCTGGTGCTGAACTGGTGGTTCTACCTGCGCGCCAGCGCTTACGTGAAGAACCCCTGAGCCTCCCACATTCAGAAAGCCTCACATGAGCCATTTCCTCGACCGCCTCAACTACTTCAACAACCCGCGCGAAGGCTTCTCGGGCGAACACGGCGTCACCACCGGTGAAGACCGGACCTGGGAAGACGCCTACCGCAACCGCTGGGCCCACGACAAGATAGTGCGATCCACCCATGGCGTGAACTGCACCGGCTCTTGCTCATGGAAGATCTACGTCAAGGGCGGCATCGTCACGTGGGAAACCCAGCAGACCGATTACCCCCGGACACGCTGGGACATGCCCAACCACGAGCCGCGCGGCTGTGCCCGCGGCGCCAGCTACAGCTGGT
This sequence comes from Ramlibacter sp., assembly GCA_046595775.1. GTDB lineage: Bacteria > Pseudomonadota > Gammaproteobacteria > Burkholderiales > Burkholderiaceae_C > Ramlibacter. The sequence continues at coordinate 9,833 of JBKJOM010000092.1, forward strand.
ACCTGTACAGCGCCAACCGTGTGAAGTACCCCATGGTGCGCGGCCGCCTGCTCAAGAGCTGGCGCGAGGCGCGCCTGGCGCACGACCCGGTCGACGCCTGGGCCAGCATCGTCGAGAACGACAGCAAGCGACGCGATTACCAGCAGGTGCGGGGCCTGGGCGGCTTTGCACGTTCCAGCTGGGAAGAAGTCAACGAGCTGATCGCCGCGGCCAACGTCTACACCATCAAGAAGCAGGGGCCGGACCGCATCATCGGCTTCTCGCCGATCCCGGCCATGAGCATGGTGAGCTATGCCGCCGGAAGCCGCTACCTGAGCCTGATCGGCGGCGTGTGCATGAGCTTCTACGACTGGTACTGCGACCTGCCGCCGGCGAGCCCGCAAGTCTGGGGCGAGCAGACCGACGTGCCCGAATCGGCCGACTGGTTCAACTCCAGCTTCATCATCGCCTGGGGCTCCAACGTGCCGCAGACGCGCACGCCCGACGCCCACTTCTTCACCGAGGTTCGCTACAAGGGCACCAAGACCGTCGCTGTCACGCCCGACTATTCCGAAGTGGCCAAGCTGGCCGACATCTGGATGAACCCCAAGCAGGGCACGGACGCAGCCGTGGCCATGGCCATGGGGCATGTGATCCTCAAGCAGTTCTACTTCCCCGATCAAGGCGAGCGCAGCGCCTACTTTGACGACTATGTGCGCCGCTACACCGACATGCCCATGCTGGTCATGCTCCGGGAACACACCTTGCCCAGCGGCGAAGTCATCACCGTTCCGGACCGCTATGTGCGGGCCTCGGACTTCAACGGCAAGATGGGCCAGGCCAACAATCCCGAATGGAAGACAGTGGCCTTCGACGTCAGCGGCAAGGTCGTTCTGCCCCACGGCGCCATTGGTTTTCGCTGGGGCGCCGACGGCCGCGCCGACGCAGGCCAGTGGAACCTGCAAGCCAGGGAAGCGCGCCACGGCAACGAGGTCAAGCTCAAGCTGTCCGTCCTCGAGGGCGACGGTGCCAGCGGCGAAACCGCCAAGGTCGGCTTCCCTTACTTCGGTGGCATCGTCAGCGAGAACTTCCCCAACAACGCCCTCCAGAGCGAGAACCAGGACGTGCTGGTGCGCACTGTGCCCGTGCAGCGCATCTCGCTGGGCAAGGCCGGCGAAGAGCGCTCGGCCCTGGTCGCCACGGTGTTTGACCTGCAGGTGGCCAACTACGGCGTCGCACGCGGCATCCCTGGCGAACTGGCGGCCACGAGCTTTGACGACGACACACCTTACACGCCCGCGTGGCAGGAAAAGATCACCGGCACGCCACGCGCGCAGCTGATCACCGTGGCCACACAGTTTGCGGAAAACGCGCACAAGACCCGTGGCAAGTCGATGGTCATCATCGGCGCGGCCATGAACCACTGGTACCACAGCGACATGAATTACCGCGGCGTCATCAACATGTTGATGATGTGCGGCTGCATCGGCCAAAGCGGTGGCGGCTGGGCGCACTATGTGGGCCAGGAAAAGCTGCGGCCGCAGACGGGCTGGACTGCGCTGGCCTTTGCGCTGGACTGGATCCGCCCGCCCCGGCAGATGAACAGCACAAGCTTCTTCTACGCGCACACCGACCAGTGGCGCTACGAGAAGCTCGGCATGGAAGAAGTGCTGTCTCCCCTTGCCGACAAGAAGGCTTTTGCGGGCAGCATGATCGACTACAACGTGCGCGCCGAGCGCATGGGCTGGTTGCCCAGCGCGCCGCAGCTGCAGACCAACCCCATGCAGGTGGTGCGCGACGCCGCCGCGGCCGGCATGGATCCGAAAGACTATGCGGTGAAAGGCCTGAAGGACGGCACGCTCAAGATGAGCTGCACCGATCCGGACCATCCGGACAACTGGCCGCGCAACATGTTTGTGTGGCGCTCCAACATCCTGGGCTCGAGTGGGAAGGGGCATGAATACTTCCTGAAGCACCTGCTGGGCACCAGCAACGGCGTGCAGGGCAAAGATCTTGGCAAAGAGGAGGCCAAACCCACCGAAGTCGTCTGGCACGACAAGGCTCCCGAAGGCAAGCTGGACCTGCTGGTGACGCTGGACTTCCGCATGAGCACCACCTGCCTGTACAGCGACATCGTGCTGCCGACTGCCACCTGGTACGAGAAGAACGACCTCAACACCAGCGACATGCATCCCTTCATCCATCCGCTGTCCACCGCTGTGGACCCGGCCTGGCAGTCGCGCAGCGACTGGGACATCTACAAGGGCTTTGCAAAGAAGTTCAGCGAAGTCTGTGTCGGCCATCTGGGCGTGGAGCGCGAACTGGTGCTCACGCCGCTGATGCATGACAGCCCGGCCGAGTTGGCCCAGCCCTTTGGCGTGAGCGACTGGAAGCGTGGCGACTGCGAATTGATCCCCGGCAAGACCGCGCCCAATATGCAGGTGGTGGAGCGCGACTATCCCAATGTGTACAAGCGCTTCACCGCGCTCGGCCCGCTCATGGGCAAGGTCGGCAATGGCGGC
>JBKJOM010000135.1:0-10844 GCA_046595775.1 Ramlibacter sp.
CGCGCGCGGTGGTCTTCGGGGAGCTGCCGAAGACGTCCACCGGCAAGATCCAGAAGTTCGAGTTGAGGAAAGTGGCCGGCTCAGCCGCAGCGATCGACGTCTGACGGCAGAATTGGCGCCATGCCCGTCATTGGTCCTCGACTCGCCCACGTCCTGAAGAGCCCGGGCGCCTTCGCCTGGGGCGTCCTCAAGGCCTTCAAGAAAAACCAGGGCCTGTTGCTCGCCGGCGCGGTTGCGTACTACGCGTTGCTGTCGGTGGTGCCGCTGCTGATCCTTACGGTGATTGCGCTTTCGCACGTCATCGACCAGGGCGAGCTGCTCGTGACCATCGGGCGCTACCTCGAGTGGCTGGTGCCGGGGCAATCGAAGGCGATGGTCACCGAGCTGCGCAACTTCCTGGAGAACCGCGAGGTCGTGGGCTGGCTGCTGCTGGTGACGATGTTGTTCTTCAGCTCGCTCGCCTTCACCGTGCTGGAGAACGCGATGGCGGTGATCTTCCTGCACCGCATCGGGATCAAGAAGAGGCGATACGTTGTTTCCGCCGTGCTGCCATACATCTACATCCTGTGCCTGGGCCTCGGGCTGCTGCTGGTGACACTCGTTTCGCAAAGCTTGCAGGCGATCGGGCAGGAGTCGATCCGGTTCATGGGCCAGGACCTTTCGCTGCGCGGCGTGTCAGGCCTGTTCCTCTACCTGCTTGGGCTGGGCGGCGAAATCTTCGTCGTAAGTTCGGTGTACATGGTGATGCCCGTGGGGCGCCTGCCGTGGCGGCACGCGCTGCTGGGCGGCGCGACAGCGGCGGTGCTGTGGGAAGTCATCCGGCACATCCTGGTGTGGTACTTCGGCACGCTGTCGCAAGTGAGCGTGGTGTACGGATCGCTCACGACGTCGATCGTGGTGCTGTTCAGCCTGGAAATCGGGGCGACGCTGTTGCTGCTGGGCGGCCAGGTCATTTCGGAGTTCGAGCGCATCGGCTTGCCGCCCGACACGAAAGACCCGTTCAAGACCGACTAGTCGCCGCTGACCATGCCTTCGCGCCGCGGGTCGGCACCGCCGAGCAAGCCCATTGGCGTGATGTGGATGGCGTGCGAGCCGCTGGTGAATGTCTGCTCGCGCACGTCGGCGCCACGTAGGCGCAATGCCTGCACCGTGGCTTGAGGGAAGAGCCCCGCTTCCAGCAATGTCGGCCCGTTGTACGAGCCGAAGACCGGCAGGTCCACTGCGCGTTGCGGGTCGAGCCCCCAATGCAATACACCGTAGATCAGTCGCGCGGTCGAATGAATGATCGACCAGCCGCCCATGCTGCCGGCAACCAGCACCAGTTTCCTCGAGGACTTGTCGAAGACCAGCGTAGGCGACATCGAGGAGCGCGGGCGCTTGCCACCTTCCACGCGATTCGCGATGGGCTGTTTGTTCTCGTCTTCGGGCGCGAGGCTGAAGTCGGTCAGTTCATTGTTCAGCGCAAATCCACCTGCCAGGCCGGGCACGCCGACCATCAAGCGTGAGCCGAATGCATCTTCGACGGTCGTAGTCATCGCGACGGCATGGCCCTGCGCGTCGACGATGCTGAAGTGCGATGTGCCGTGCTCGTCCTGTTCGGCCATTGGCGCCCAGGAAGTGCGCACGCCGGCGGGCTGGCCCGGTTGCGCGACGCCCATGCTGCGCCCTCCCGGTGCGACCAGGCTGGCGCGCGAATCCAGGTAGCGTGGCTCGATCAGGCTGGTCCATGTGCCGGCCGGCGGCGGGACGAAGTCCGGATCGGCGACGTATTGAGCACGGTCGGCGAAGGCAAGCCGCGAGGCTTCCGCGTAGAGGTGCAACCAGTCCGCACCCGGCAATCCTTGTTGCGGCGCCAGCCGGTCCGCATCGAGGCGCGACAGCAGTCCGAGGATTTGCGCGATCGCGATTGCGCCGGAACTCGGTGGCGGCATGCCGCAGATTTCGTAAGTTGTGCCCCGAGCCACGTGGTCAAAGCACAAGGGCACCCGCTTGCGTGCCTGGTAGCCCGCCAGGTCGGACGCTTCCATCAAGCCGGGATTCGTGGGGTGCGCCCGCACCTTGTCGACGATCGCCTGGGCGATGGCGCCCTTTTGCAACACGCTGGCGCCTTCGCGAGCAATGCGTCGCAGCACTGCGGCCAGGGCCGGGTTGCGCAGCATGGCGCCGGCCGCGACCGCCTTGCCGTCGGGTCGGTAGTAGAAGTTGCGCGCCACCGGATCGTCGCGCAACCATCGATCCGCGTCGAGCTGGCGATTGAGGCGCACCGTCACCCGAAAGCCCTTCTCCGCCAGCGTGATCGCGGGTTCGAACAACTGGGCCCAGGGCAGTTTGCCGTGCTCCTTGTGGACCAGCTCCAGCATCGCCATGACACCGGGCACGCCGACCGAGCGGCCGCCGACGACGGCTTCACGCATCGACATCGGCTGGCCGTCGGACCGCAGGAAGAGCGATGGGCCGGCAGCAGCGGGCGCGGTTTCGCGACCGTCGTAGGCCGTGACGGCGCTGCCGTCGAAATGCATCAGGAACGCGCCGCCGCCGATGCCGCTCGACTGCGGCTCCACCAGCGCGAGCACCGCCTGCACAGTGACGGCCGCATCGACTGCCGTGCCGCCGGCAGCGAGCACCTGGCTACCAGCGTCGGCCGCAAGCGGGTTTGCTGCGGCGACGGCGAATCGCTTGAATGTCCAGCCGGGCTTGGCGGTGTAGCCCCAGCTTCCGGCGGGCTGCTGTGCCGGCAACCGGTAGCTGAACTGCGCTTGCGCCAGCAGTGGCGCCAGCGCAAGCAGGAGAGCCGCGAGCGCGGCCCACGGCTTCATGCGATCAGCGCGGTGCGAGGCGGATCGCGCCGTCGAGGCGAATCACTTCGCCATTCAACATGTCGTTCTCGAAAATGTGCCTGGCAAGCTTGGCGTAGTCGTCGGGCGTGCCCAGGCGCGAAGGGAAGGGCACGCTAGCGGCCAGCGCATCCTGCACGGCTTGGGGCATGCCGAACATCATCGGCGTGCCGAAAATGCCAGGCGCGATGGTCATGTTGCGGATGCCGTTGCGCGCCAGGTCTCGTGCGATGGGGAGCGTCATGCCGACGATGCCGCCCTTGGAGGCACTGTACGCGGCCTGGCCGATCTGGCCGTCGTAGGCGGCGACGGAGGCGGTGGAGATCATGCAGCCGCGCTCTCCAGTGGCTTCGGGCTCGTTCTTGCACATGGCGTCGGCCGCCAGGCGGATCATGTTGAAGCTGCCCACCAGGTTGACCATGATGGTCTTGGTGTACACGGCCAGGTTATGCGCGCCGTTCTTGCCCACGGTCTTTTCGGCGGGGGCGATGCCCGCGCAGTTGACCAGACCCATCAGCTTGCCCATCGACACGGCCTGCGCGACGACGGCCTGGCCATCAGCTTCCTGGCTCACGTCGCACTTGACGAAGGCGCCGCCGATTTCCCTGGCGACCGCTTCGCCCTTTTCGGCTTGCATGTCGGCGATGACGACCTTGGCGCCGTTGGCCGCGAGCATGCGCGCCGTGCCTTCACCGAGGCCCGATGCGCCGCCGGTGACGATGAAGACCTTGCCGCTGATTTCCATGATGTGCTCTCCGCAGTGATGTGACGTTGGTGTCAATTATCGTGGCAATAAAAAAAGCCCCAGCGTTGCCGCTGGGGCTTGAAGGATCCCTGAACCTGTGAAGGTGTCGAAAGGACCCGAGGAGACAACCTGTGAACCGCTGTCCGGGTTCGAACAGCAAGTGTCGGGGAGATGCTCCGCGATTTGTAGAGTCCCTGCTCCAGGGGAGCGGGGACCCGTAGGCAGGAAGTGCTTAGCGCTTCTTGGAGGTCGTGGTCTTCGCGGCGTTCACTGCTTGCGCGGCGACAGCGTTGAAGTTGGCTTCGGCCACTTCGGTGGCTTGCTTGACAGCCTTCTGCACCGATTCCAGGGCGTTGTTGCCAGCGGCGACGGCGCTCTTGAACACGGCGACGGCGGTTTCGCTGCCGGCCGGGGCGTTCTTGGATGCGTTGTCCACGACAGCCAGGAACTTCTTCTGGACGTCAGCGGCCTGGGATTCAAAAGCCTTGCCGAACTCAGCGCCCGTGCCCGACGCGATGTCGTACAGGTGGCGGCTGTAGGCAGCGGTCTTCTCGGCCAGGGGCTGGAAGAGGGCGGCTTGCAGGGCCAGCAGTTCTTGCACGTCCTTGACGCCCAGGAAAGCCTGGCTGGTGCCGGCGGCTTCGGCCAGGGCGGCCTTGGAAGCGGTGACGTTCAGCTCGACGAGCTTCTCGACGCCTTCAAAAGCCTTGGTGGTCAGGCCGAAGAGGGTTTCAACGGTGGCTTTCTGGGAAGCAACAACTTGTTCAGCGGTCAGCATATTCATTCTCCAATTTGCGGTTGTGGATCATTTATCTGCCCTGAACCCGGAAGACCCGGTCTATGTTGCAGCGCAGCATGGTCCGAATTATATGCAGGGAAAACCCGATGGCAAGGGATTTTTGCTGCATTGCATCAATCTAGAACGCGTCACCTAAAAGCGGGGTTTTCGCCCAGCCCGGACAATCGGCGGCATGCGGGTTTACTACGCCACCCAGTTCGTGCTGTCACTTCCTCCGAACCACCGCTTCCCGATGGGCAAATACCAGATGCTGCGCGACCGGCTGGCGGATGAGCTGCCCGGAATGGATCTCATGCAGGCTCTGCCGGCGACCGATGGCGAACTCGCGCTGGTTCACACGCCGGGGTACATCCAGGCGATCAGCGACGGCTCCATCGACCCCAAGGTCATGCGTGAGATCGGTTTTCCCTGGAGCGAAGCCATGGCCGAACGGGCGCGGCGCTCGGTCGGCGCGACGGTCTCGGCCTGCCGCACAGCTTTCAGGGAAGGCGTTGCCGCCAACATTGCCGGCGGCACCCACCACAGTTACGCGGACAGGGGAGGCGGCTACTGCGTCTTCAACGATGCCGCCGTCGCCTCGCGTTTGATGCAGGCGGAGTGGCTGCGCAGCCATCGCGCGCCCTTGAGGGTGGCTATCGTGGACCTCGACGTGCACCAGGGCAACGGAACCGCGCGCCTATTTCGCAACGATGCGAGCGTGTTCACGCTCTCGATGCACGGCCAGAAGAACTTTCCGTTCCGCAAGGAAGCGAGCGACCTCGACGTGGACCTGCCGGATGGTTGCGGCGATGAGGAGTACCTGCGCGCGCTGGAGCTCGCCTTGGGCGAGTTGGAACGCCGCTTCGAGCCTGGCCTTGTGATCTACCTTGCCGGCGCCGACCCGCATGAGGGCGATCGCCTCGGGCGGCTGAAACTTTCTTTCGACGGGCTTGAAGCGCGTGACCGGCGCGTCTTCGACTGGGCCTGGCAGCGCCGCGTGCCGCTCGCATTCGCGATGGCCGGGGGTTACGGCACACGGATCGAAGACACCGTGCAGGCGCAGGTCAACACTTTCAGGGTCGCGGCGCAGTACGCGGCGCGCTGGCAGAATCAGTCGCGATGACCGAAACCGCCACGCCCGACCCGCAGCCGCGCGAACACTACCGCGCCTTCCGCACGATCAGCACACGCTGGATGGACAACGATGTCTACGGGCACGTCAACAACGTCGTCTATTACAGCTGGTTCGACACGGCGGTCAACGCCCACCTGATCGAACACGGCGCACTCGACATCCAGGGCGGCCAGAGCATCGGCCTGGTGGTCGAGACCCAGTGCAACTACTTCGCGCCGCTCGCCTTTCCGCAAGTGGTCGAAGCGGGAATCCGTGTCGCGAAGCTGGGCAGGTCGAGCGTGCGCTATGAGGTTGGCCTGTTCGCGCAGGGCGAGCCGCTCACGGCCGCCAGGGGCCACTTCGTCCACGTCTATGTCGACCGCGCAACACGGCGCCCCGCGCCACTGCCGGCAAAACTCAATTCCGTGCTGGAGGCACTGCAATGATCACCAACGCCGTCAGCACCGTCATCGCTGATCCGCAGAGCGTAGACCAGGCTATCCAGAGCCGTTTTTCAGCCCGGGCCTTTTTGCCCACACCCGTCCCGCGGGAAACGATCATCGACATCCTGCGCCTCGCCAGCCGCGCACCTTCGGGCACCAACACGCAGCCCTGGAAAGTCTATGTGCTCACGAGTTCCTCGCGCGACAGCCTGGTCGGGAAAGTCTGCGCCGCGCATGACGCTGTCTACGCCAATCCTGCGCTGGCGAGCGAATACACCGAGCAGTACGACTACTACGCGGAGAAATGGGTGTCGCCCTATATCGACCGCCGCCGCGAAAACGGCTGGGGCCTGTACGGCCTGCTTGGCATCGTCAAGGGCGAGAAAGAGAAGATGCATGCGCAGCACCAGCGCAACTACCGATTCTTCGACGCGCCGGTCGGCCTGATGTTCACGCTGGATCGCGTCCTGGGACGAGGCTCACTGCTGGACTACGGGGCCTTCCTGCAGAACCTGATGGTGGCGGCACGTGCGCGCGGCTTGCATACCTGTCCGCAGGCAGCGTGGAATCCCTACGCAAAGATCGTTCTTCCGCACATCGGGGCCGGGGGCAATGAGCTGCTGGTGTGCGGCATGTCGATGGGCTATGCCGACCAAGGCGAGCAGGTCAATGGGTTCCACACTCCTCGCGTGCCTCCTGAGGCATTCACCACTTGGCTCGACTGAAGCGACTCAGGACTTCCGGGAATTGAAGTCGGGTTTGTTCCCGTCGAAGCCGTCCACCTGCCGCCCGGCTTCAGCCTTGGCAATTCCGTGGCGCTGCTGGATGCGGCCCAGCAATTGCTGGCGCTTGCCGGCGATGACATCGATGTCGTCGTCGGTCAGCTTGCCCCATTGCTCCTTGACCTTGCCTTTGAGCTGTTTCCACTGGCCTTCGATGCTGTCGTGGTTCATGGTGATGGTGATTCTCCCCTTCACGTGTCCATCGTAGCGCTTGGCTTGCGGCCAGCCGGGTAGGACGTGCCGGCCGCCAGCGGTAGGCCCGTACCTACCGCGATTGGTATGCTCGGCCCCATGAGGAGACAGCCATGAAAATTGCGCGCAACCTGCTGGCGCTGCTTGCAACCTTGTTGCTGCCGGTCGCGGCGCGGGCCTCGGAGTTCGACGGGGGGCGGCTGTCGCCCGCATGGGGCATTCCCTTTGCGGGCCTCCTGCTGTCCATCGCCGTGATGCCCTTGCTCGCCGCGTCCGTCTGGCACCACCATTACGGCAAGATCGCGGCGGCCTGGGCGCTTGCCTTCCTGGTGCCGTTTGCGGTGGCATTCGGTGGCGGCACTGCCGCGGCGAGCCTGGTCCAGGTGACGCTGGGGGAGTATTTGCCGTTCGTCCTCCTGCTCACGGCCCTGTTCACCGTCTCCGGGGGCATCTATGTGCGAGGCAACCTGCATGGCGCGCCCGGCTTGAATGTCGCGATCCTCGCGATCGGTTCTGTGCTCGCCAGCATCATGGGCACCACCGGCGCATCGATGCTGCTGATCCGCCCCCTGATTCGCGCCAACGACAATCGCCGCCACAAGGCGCATGTCGTCATATTCTTCATTTTCATCGTTTCGAACGCAGGTGGATCGCTGACGCCCCTCGGTGACCCGCCGCTGTTCCTCGGATTCCTGCAGGGCGTGGAGTTCTTCTGGACGGTTGGCCAGATCTTCCCGGAGACGCTCTTCCTGGTGGGGTCGCTGCTGGCGATCTTCTATGCCATGGACAGCTATTACTACCACCGCCGTGAGGAAGTCCTCCCCGTCGACCCGACACCCGACTCACGCGGCCTGGGGTTCGATGGTGCACGCAACTTCTGGCTCCTGGGCGTCATCGTCTTTCTGGTCCTGCTCAGCGGCACGTGGAAGTCGCCGGTCGCATTCGATATCGCGGGAACCAGCGTTGGGCTTCCCGGGCTCGTGCGCGACATCGGCCTCCTCGCGGTCACATGGCTCTCCCTGCGCATCACGCCGCAGCAGGTCCATGACGACAACCAGTTCGCCTGGGCGCCGATGCTCGAAGTAGCGAAGCTGTTCGCGGGCATCTTCGTGACCATCGTGCCGGTGATCGCGATGCTGAGGGCGGGCGTGAACGGGCCGTTCGGCGCCATCGTCTCGGCGGTGACGCGGCCGGACGGAAGCCCCGATCCCGCGATGTACTTCTGGGCTTCGGGCCTGCTCAGTTCATTCCTCGACAACGCGCCGACCTACCTGGTTTTCTTCAACACTGCAGGGGGCGATGCAAAGGTGCTCATGACACAGCTGGCCACCACCCTGGCGGCGATTTCCGCAGGCTCCGTGTTCATGGGCGCCAACAGCTACATCGGCAATGCGCCCAACTTGATGGTCAAGGCCATCGCCGAGGACCGCGGCGTGGCGATGCCGAGCTTCTTCGGCTACATGGCCTGGTCCTGCAGCATCCTCATTCCGCTCTTCGTCATCATGACGTTCATTTGGTTCAGGTAATACCCTATGGCAAGACCCGGCATCCTCGTCGCCCGCGCGATATTTCCCCAGGTCATTGCGCGCCTGCAGGAACACTTCGAGGTCGAGAGCAACCAGGCAGACGAAGCCTGGTCGCCACAACAATTCGGTTACAGGCTGGCGGGCAAGTCGGGCGTATTCACGACGGGGAGCGAGCGCATCGATGCCGCCATCCTGGCGAAAGCGCATGACTTGAAGATCTGCGCCAACATGGCAGTGGGCTACAACAACTTCGACCTGAAGGCGATGACCGAACGAGGCGTGCTCGGCACCAACGCGCCGGACGTACTGACCGAAACCACGGCCGACTTCGGCTTCGCGCTGCTGATGGCGACTGCGCGCCGAATCGCGGAGAGCGAACACTTCCTGCGCGCCGGAAAATGGGATCGCTGGTCTTACGACATGTTTGCGGGCTCGGACATCCACGGCTCCACGCTTGGCGTCATCGGCATGGGCCGCATCGGGCAGGGCATCGCCAGGCGTGGCGCGCATGGTTTCGGCATGAAGGTGATCTATCACAACCGCTCGCGGCTCGCGCCTGAAGCCGAAGCAGCGTGCAAGGCCACCTACGCGAGCAAGGAAGACGTTTTGCGCACTGCCGACCACGTCGTGCTGGTGCTGCCGTACACACCCGAGTCGCACCACACCATTGGCGCGGCCGAGCTGGCGCTGATGAAACCGACGGCGACGCTGATCAACATCGCGCGGGGCGGCATCGTCGATGATGCCGCGCTCGCGGTTGCGCTGCGCGAGAAGCGGATCGGTGCGGCGGGACTCGACGTGTTCGAAGGCGAGCCGAAAGTCCACCCCGACCTGCTCACCGTGCCAAACGTCGTGCTCACGCCGCATATCGCCAGCGCCACGTTGCCCACGCGGCGCGCGATGGCTGACCTCGCGGCCGACAACCTCATTGGCTTCCTTGTGCAGGGCAAGCCCGTGACGCCGCTCAATCCCGAAGTACTGACGAAGCAAGGCTGACACTTGGAAATCTGGATCCTCATCGCGCTGGCCCTTGCCAACCTGGTGCTGCTGTTCCTGTTGCTCGTGCGCAAGCCGCCGGCCAACGATGCGGCACGCATTGAATTGCTTTCGGCCAACGAGCGGCTGGAGCGCGAACTGCGCCGCGAGATCAGCGAGTCCTCGCGCGGCGCCCGCACCGAACTCACGCACACGCTCGCGACCTTCCAGGATGCGGTTGTGAAGCAGGGCGCGGAAGCCACCCGCACACAGAACATCCAGATCGACGCCTTTGCGCAGCAACTGACGCTGCTGCAGAAGTCGCTCTCCGACACGCTCACGCTGCAGCTGCAATCCCTGGGCGAGTCCAACGCTCGCCGGATGGGCGAAGTGCGCGCAACGCTCGATGCGCAACTGACGCACTTGCAGCAGACCAATGCCGCCAAACTTGACGAAATGCGCAAGACGGTCGACGAAAAGTTGCAGACCACGCTGGAGACCCGCCTGGGCGAGAGCTTCAAGCAGGTCGCTGACCGGCTCGAGCAGGTGCACAAGGGCCTGGGTGAGATGCAGACCCTGGCGCAAGGCGTGGGCGACCTGCAGCGCGTGCTGACCAACGTGAAGAGCCGCGGCGTGTTCGGCGAAGTGCAGCTGGAAGCGCTGCTGGAGCAGGTGCTGACGGTGGAGCAGTTCGGCAAGCAGGTGGAAACCAAGCCGCGCAGCGGCCAGAAGGTGGACTTCGCCGTGCGCTTTCCCGGCCGCGTGGCCGACGGCCCGCCGGTGTGGCTGCCGATCGACGCCAAGTTTCCGCGCGAGGACTACGAGCGCCTGCAGGAAGCGCACGACCGCGCCGACGCCGCCGGCGTGGACAGCGCGTCGCGCGCGCTGGAGGTGCGGCTGCGCCAGGAGGCCAAGTCGATCTGCGAGTTCTACCTGAGCCCGCCGCACACCACCGATTTCGCCATCCTGTTCCTGCCGGTGGAAAGCCTCTACGCCGAGGCGCTGCGCCGCCCGGGGCTGATCGACACGCTGCAGCGCGACTACCGCGTCACGCTGGCCGGCCCCACGACGCTGCTGGCCATGCTCAACAGCCTGCAGATGGGGTTTCGGACGCTGGCGCTGGAGCAGCAGGCCTCCGAGGTGTGGAAGGTGCTGGGCGCGGTGAAGACCGAGTTCGAGCGCTATGGCGAATGGGTGGCGCGCATCAAGGAGCAGGTGCAGAAGGCCTCGGACACGCTCGACAAGGCCGACACGCGGACCAAGCAGATGCGCCGCGCGCTGAAGGTGGTGGAAGCGCTGCCGCAGGCGCAGGCGCAGGAGCTGCTGCCCTTGAGCGGCGACACGGGAGACGACGGCGAGACCTGACCTGTCGCAGTGCCGTGCGGCCCGCCGGAGCGCCGCGCCATGAACCGCGAACTGGCGCGCCTGATCACGGCCCAGGTATTCCTGCATGCC
>JBKJOM010000244.1:0-5945 GCA_046595775.1 Ramlibacter sp.
GGCGTTGGTGCCGGCGTTGGTGCCGGCGTTGGTGCCGGCGTTGGTGCCGGCGTTGGTGCCGGCGTTGGTGCCGGCGTCGGTGCCGGCGTCGGTGCGGGGACCGGGGTATTGGCGACAAGGGCTACCGTGCCTGTACCGACATCCGCATTGACCGACAGTGACGGCGCGCCAGTCGCTACGGGCTGCCTCTGCATGTCCAGGGCCGACGCGGTCACCACGTTCAGGCGGTCGTTCGTCGCCAGCGAGGCGCCCGGGGCGTAGGTGACTTCGATCACCGGTGCTGGCGCGGGGCTCACGCCGCTGAATGTCGCAGTCCCCGTGACCATGACCTTGTCATAAACGCTCGACGACAGCACGTCGACGGCCAGCACCGAAGCCGGTCCGCTGTCCAGGTTGCCGGAGATGTTCATCGTTCCGATGGCGTTCGACTGGTCGGCCGCGCCGGGCTCGATCCGGCCCAGGTTGTACAACTTGCCGTCGCCCAGGGAGAGCGTGCCGTTGCCGCGAATGACACCGGCGGCTGCATTGGTCAGCACGCCACCGGCCGACGCGAGGTTGGTGATGTTGATCGTGCCGGACAACCAGACTGTGCCGTCGTTCAGGGTGAACTTCGGCGAGGTCATGGTGGCGCCTGAAGCGACGTTCAGAAAGCCGTGGTTGGTGACAAGGTTCGCGGAGACATTGCCACCGCCCACGACCAGCGACGCGCCAGCGTTGTTGACGATGCCATCTGAAGTGTAAAGGTATGCCGACCCGCTGAGGTTGACCGTGCCGTTGTTCAAGAACAGGTTGCCGCCACCCAGGCCCGCCGACCCGCCGATGTTGAAGGCGCCGTTGTTGATCCAGCTGCCGGTGATGTTCGTACTGCCGATGAGGTAGACGGCGTTACCGGGCGCGCTGGCCGTGATGAAGCCATTGCCTCCGGAAACGCCAAAGCTACCGGTGTTGGAGCTGAATCCGCCAGAACCACCGCCGGCATAGATGTCGCCGCCGTTGATCAACATGTTGCCGCCGCCGGAAATCATGGTGACGTTGCCGCCCAGCCCGCCGACACCGCCCGCAGTGGTGCCGCCGCCGCCCCCGCCGCCATGGTCATAGATCAAGGGGCTCAGATTCATGATGCCGCTGGCCTGCTGGATCAGGATCGTGCCGCCGGCGCCACCATTCCCACCGGCGCCGGCCAGATTTGCGCCGGCTCCGCCGCCATGGCTGTACAGCGAGGAGCTGCCAGCGATGGTGCCGCCGCGCAACGTCATGTTGCCGCCGGCGCCCCCGGCGCCCAGCGAATCGCTGTAGCCGCCTGAACTGTAAATTTCGGTGAGCGTCAGGAGCCCGTTCGTCACCAAAGAGATCGCGCCGCCGGCGCCGCCGCTGCCCAGGCTCGAATCCCCACCGCCAGCACTGATATATGGCAAGGTAATCTGCCCGCTGCCGGCGCTGACCGAGACATTCCCGCCCTTCCCGCCGGCACCTGACTTGGCACGGCCGCCCCCCACATCGACGCCACCAAAGTTGGCTGGGTCGCCAATCGCCACGGTGCCATCTGCAGCAATGGTGACGTTTCCGGCGTTGCCCCCGGTGATGCCGTCCCCTCCCCAGCTTTGCACACCCGACCCAAAGGACGTGGCACCGATGGCCACCGGCCCGGCGCTGACGATCGTGATGTTTCCACCATTTCCGCCGCTCCCGCCGGTGTTACTGCCGCCGTGAGAATGGATTTCATCTAGGATGAAAACGCCTCCGGTCCCCGCGCTGATGCTGACGTTGCCGCCGTTGAGACTCAGGCTGGTGGGGAAGAAGTTTTCCGAGGAAGATTGCACAAGGTTCGCGTTCACCGAACCAGATGCCGTCATGGTGATCGTGCCGCTGTCGCCACCGATTCGGGTGGAAGAAATCTGCGCGTTGCCAAGGATGCTGCCTGCAGGCGCCTGAATGAGGATGGCGCCCCCGTTGCTGCCGACGCTGGACGAACCTGTGCCCAGATCCATATTGCCATTGCCGGCGCGCAAGGTGATGGTGCCAACGTTCGACTTGACCGAAGTGGACGACGCAACATCCAGAGCGCCGGCCGCGTTGACCGCGAGGCTGCCGGCGCCAGTGACCTGCAGCGGTGCTGCAAGCGTGATGTTCGAGGTCGAGCCTGTGCTGGTGAGCGACAGCGCACCGGCGGATGTGACGCCGTTGGCGAAGCCGAAACTGCCACTGACGGCGCGCACGGCAAACGATTCGGCATTGTTGAACGAGAGGCCGCCACCGAGCGCGCCGGTCGAGCCGGCAAAGGTGCCGACGTGGTTGGCGCTTCCCAGCACCACGTTACCGCCGCTGAAGACTCCGAGCGTCGGGCCGGTGATGACCGAGGCCGCAGTCTGCGCGACCCCCGCTGGTCCGCCGAGCAGGATGAGCCCGTTGCTGTCGGTGGCGATCACATTCGCGTTGAGCGTCAAAGCCGTCGCGGCGCCGATGCCCACTGACTTGCCGGTGACCAGGGCGTTCTGGGTGATGCTGCCTAGCGAGGTGGAAGTGGTCGATATGTTAACGATCCCGCCAGCAGAAACCCCGCTCAGTGAGCCGCCCGCCACCCCGCTCGATTGAGTGGTAATGCTCAGACTGCCCTGGTTCTTGAAGCGCAAGTCACCGCCGACCGAAGCCGACAGGTTGGTGACATTGTTGATGGCCGGGTCCATGGTGACATTGCCACCCCCGCCGCTCAGTGACGAAGCCGTCCTGATCATCAGGCCGCCGGACGTGATGCCTGCACTGGAGTTCTGGGTGATGCTGCCGCCGTTGCGCGTGGTCAGTGAAATCAACCCATTGCCCACCGGTCCCAGTGACGTATTGGTGCCAGCCAGGATGGGGCCGCCATTGAACAGGATGTCGTTATCGGCGTCGAGCGCGAGGGCGCGTCCCGAGGACCAGCCCAGGCTGGTGTTGACGTTGATGTTGCCGCTGCCCAGGCTGCCTTGCGACGTGGTGATCTTCACGTCCGAAGTCAGCAGGGTCGATTCGAGCGAGCTCTTCGTGACCGTGGCAGAACCGGGGCCGTTGCCGAAAGTGAGGCCGGCGATGCCCGACGAGAGGCTGGTGGTGGTGGAGCCGAACTCGACAATCTGGATGTCGTTGGGGTCCAGCAGCAGTTCGCCCGCCTTGCCTTGGGGTGCGCTGAGGTTGGCGCCGCCCGCGTAGTCGAGGTAGTTCTTGCCGGAGACTTCGGCCGCGCCGCCGTCGCCGCCCTGCGCACCGCCCCTGGCGGAAATGTTGCCGTAGAAGCGCGTGCCTTCGTTGCTCCAGACAACCACCTTTCCGCCGTTGCCCTGCTGTGTCGCGTCCGCATTGATCGTGACGCCGGAGCCGATAAAAGTGCTGCTGGCGTTGGGCACACTGGCATTGCTGCCTCGCCAGTCGCCGCCGACGCGGACCACACCGCCTGCGGCAGTGCCCGAGGCATCGATCGAAGCATTGCCGAACAGCGCCACCCGATCGCCCAGAACATCGATCGAACCGCCCTTGTCGCCTGAAGTGGCGACGACCCGGCCGTCGACCAGGTTGTCGCCGCTGGCCTTGAGGACGACCTTGCCGCCTTCAGTGGTGACGGCCGTGGCCTGCACCAGTCCGCTGTGTCTGAGTTGCCCGGCGAATATGCCGACAGCATCGCCTTGCAAGGTGCCGAGGTTCACCGCCTGGTCGCTGGGAGCTTGCAACTCGAGCTGGATGCCTTCGAGGCCGCGGCCGGTGAGCGCCACCTTCTGACCGGCGGCCAGGATCGTCGCGCCTTCGGGCGATTGCAGCAGCGCCTGCGGACCGACCTGCACGTTGGGGGCGATCAGGACCAAGTCGCCGCTGCGGGCGATGATTCGGCCTTCGACGTTGAGAGCGCCGCCGGACAAGCTGTCACCACCAAAAATCAGGCGCCCTGCCAATGCGTCAGCATCGGACATGCGCAAGGTCGATGCGGTAAAGCCGGCCGTATCGACAACCGCGCCTGCACCCACGGCGATGCCGCTGGGGTTGACCAGCACGACGCGTCCGTTGGACAGAAGGCTGCCGAAGATGCTGGAAGGGTCGTTACCGACGACCCGGTTGATCGAGGTGCTCTGCGCGTTCGGCTGGCTGATGTTGACGCTGTTGGAGGCGCCAATGGAAAAGCTGCCCCAATTGAGCACCGAGCGGTTGGTGTTCGCGGCGTTGGTCGTGGTGACGACCAACGAGTTGCCCTGCTGCTGCAGCGTGGCATTGCCTTGCTGCACATTGAGGCCACTGGGCAGTGCCGCCTGCCCGAAGGCCTGCCCGGTGCCGATGAAGGCGGCGGCCACAGCGAGCGCGAGACCCCGGGGCCGGAAACCTGCAACCGCTGGACTCGCGGCGTGGCGCGTACCCGAAGGTGCCGCACCAGTACGCAGATGGGGAAACGGCCCGGAAGCTGAAAGTCTTGGTGGCTTGTTCACGAAAATACTCTCTCGAAGCGAAGCCGCCTCCCCTACAGGCGTTTCCCCGCAGCGCCCGGCGTGGGCCTATGAACCAAAGATGAATTCGACAGTAGCACAGCGTTACACCGGGCGCAACGGCACTGTGCGCAAAACAAACGTGCGACAGCAAAGCGTGAGCCAGCGTGGTTTGCAGGGAAAGCGCGCGCCCTCCGTCGCGCTCATTTGCACTGGGTGTCGTTGGTGACGTTGTCCAGGCCCTTCTTCTTGCCCTTGTCGTCCGCCTGCTTGGCCTCTTCTTTCAGCAGCAGAAAGGCAAACGTGGTCAAGGGATTGGTGTCCATCTCCGAGATGACTTGCGCCGCAAGTGCGTGGTTGCCTACGAGCAGGTCCGCGATCTTCTCGGCCGAAGTGGCCGGCGCCGGTGTGGGCGCGGGAGTTGGCACGGGCGTCGGTGCCGGCGTCGGTGCCGGCGTCGGCGCAGGTGTCGGTGCCGGCGTCGGCGCTGGAGTTGGCGCTGGTGTGGGCGCAGGTGTCGGTGCCGGCGTCGGTGCCGGCGTCGGCGCTGGAGTTGGCGCTGGAGTTGGCGCTGGAGTTGGCGCTGGTGTGGGCGCTGGTGTGGGCGCTGGTGTCGGCGCTGGAGTCGGCGCTGGAGTCGGCGCTGGTGTGGGCGCTGGTGTGGGTGCCGGAGTCGGCGCTGGAGTCGGCGCTGGTGTGGGCGCTGGTGTGGGCGCTGGTGTGGGCGCTGGTGTGGGCGCTGGTGTCGGTGCCGGAGTCGGCGCGGGTGTCGGCGCGGGCGTCGGCGCAGGTGTTGGCGCAGGTGTCGGCGCGGGTGTCGGCGCGGGTGTCGGCGCGGGTGTCGGTGCTGGTGTTGGCGCTGGTGTCGGCGCTGGTGTCGGTGCAGGTGTCGGTGCAGGCGTTGGCGCGGGCGTCGGCGCCGGCGCGGTCGTGGGGGCGGGCGCTTGCGCTACCAACCGAAGTGAAACGGGCGCAGGCGCCACAGTGACCGACGCCGTGAAACCGCTCACCGTCGGTTGTGGGCCGCTCACGATCCCAGCGGCACTGCGGATCACATCAAAGGCCTCATTGACGAGGTATGTGGCACCAGGGAAATCGCTGCGATTGATAACAGTGCCTGCGCCCAAGATGACGGCGCCCGAAACCGAAACCACGTCGTACGCGCTGGTCGTCGACTGCCTCAGGTTGATGCTGCCGGAACTGGTATTGAGGTCGCCGGTGATGGAGAGCGTTCCCGTGGCAGCAGCGCTGCCGGGAGCGAGCGTGCCCATGTTTGTCAGCGTCCCGGAGCCCAGGTAGATGCTGCCGCCGCCGGAAATCACGCCGCCAGCCGAATTGGTGAAGCCTGAGCCGCGATTCAACTGAGCGCCCACTACTACGTTCAGGGTGCCGTTGTTGGTGAAGTCGGTGTTGTTGACAGTAACGGTCTGGCCGACGACGTTGGCGTCGATGATGCCGTTGTTGATGAGGCTGCTGCTGTAGTAGTTGTAGAAGCCGCCGTAGCCT
>JBKJOM010000317.1:0-6730 GCA_046595775.1 Ramlibacter sp.
CCATGAACGATGCGGACTACGGCATCTCCTCGCTGATGGACAGCTGGGTGTCGCTGTCGAACTCGATTTCCAACGGCGAGCGCAACCTGATTCTTTACGTTCTCAAGGCACGCGGCATGGGGCATTCGAACCAGCTGCGCGAATTCCAGATCACCTCTCACGGCATCAAGGTGGTCCCCGCCTACATCGGTGCCGCAGGGGTGCTCACGGGTTCCGCGCGCGTGACGCAGGAAGCCAGCGAGCTTGAACTCCTGGCGGCCGCGAAGCAGGAAGTCGAGTTGCGTGTTCGGGTGTTGGCACGTCGACGGGAGGTGGTCGAGCGGCAGATCGAGGACATGCGCGCCGAGCTGGACGATGCCGACAAGGAAGCGCTGGGCCTCAAGACGCAGCGCATCCTGCAGCAAAGCGTGGTCGCGGCCGATCGCTCGGTCATGGCCAAGCGCCGCAGCTGAAAGTAGCCATGAACACCGATACCAGCAGTCCGACAGCGACCGCCGCCGTGAGGGAAGGCCATTACTCGCTGCGCCTGTATGTGGCGGGGCAGACACCAAGGTCGCTCGCCGCGATCCGCAACCTCACCGTCATCTGCGAAACCCATCTGGCGGGCCGCTACACGATAGAGATCGTCGACCTGCGGGTGAATCCCCAGCTGGCCGCGGGCGACCAGATTCTGGCACTGCCGACGCTGGTGCGGCACCTTCCTTCGCCCCTGATCAAGATCATCGGGGACCTTTCGAACACAGAGCGCGTACTGGTCGGCCTGGACATCCGGTCCCGAGGCGAAGCGCCATGATGAACGCCGAGCGCTACAACCTGCGCCTCTATGTCGCCGGCTCGACGCCGCGGTCAATGCTGGCAGTGAAGAACATCCGCAACATCTGCGAGCGCCACCTGGCCGGCCTGTACGACCTGGAGGTCATCGACATCTACCAGCATCCCGAGGCCGCCGCCGTTGCGCAGATCATTGCCGCGCCGACCCTCATCAAGCTGAGCCCGGGACAAGCCCGTCGCGCCATTGGCGATCTCTCCAACGAACAGAAGGTGCTGTCGACGCTGAGCCTGCCGATCAGCACCGTCCATGCGCTCTGACCGCGCTTCGGAACCCGCGGCCCAGCAGGCCGTGATCGCCGACCTGCGCGCCAAACTGCGTGAAGCCCAGGAAACGCTCGACGCGATCCGTTGCGGCGAGGTCGATGCGGTGCTGGTGGACCAGGCGGGCGCCAAGCAGATCTTCACGCTGGTCAACGCCGACCGCCCTTACCGGTCGCTGATCGAACAGATGAAGGAAGGCGCCGTGACGCTGACGGAAGAGGGCGTGGTGCTGTACGGCAACCGGCGGCTCGGCGAGATCCTGGGTGCCCCGCTGGAGCAGATCGTCGGCAGCAACTTCAAGCGTTTTTTCGTGGGCGCCGAGTCGGCGAAGTTTGAAAGCCTGTTGGCCGCCACGGGTGCGGAGCCGTCCCGTGCGGAACTGCGCGCGGGCCTGGCCGACGAGACTGCGGTTGCCGTCTACATCTCCATCAACGACATCGTCTCCGAGCCGGGCGCGGCGCGGCTCATCGGCGGTGTGGTCACCGACCTTACCGCGCAACACGAGATCGATGCGCGCTTTAGCCATGCACGCCAGATGGAGGCCGTGGGCCAGTTGACAGGCGGCCTCGCCCACGAGTTCAACAATCTGTTCCAGACCGTTTGCGGCAACTTGAGCCTGATCCGGCTGCGTCCGGGCGATGCCGATAGCGTACGCAAGTGGTCGGAAGTCGGCCTGCGGGCCGCCGACCGCGGCAGCAAGCTCACGTCGCAGTTGCTTGTGTTCTCGGCGACGCAGCTGCTCAATGTGCAACCGGTCGATGTGGCCGCGCTGGTTCGTGGCATGGCGGAGTTGCTGCACACCACCCTCGGACCCGAGATCAGCGTCTCCTGCGAGCTCGAGTCTTCGGGGATCCGCGTTCATGCCGACAAGACGCAGCTCGAACTCGCGATCCTCAACCTGGCGATCAATGCCCGGGACGCCATGCCCGGCGGCGGCAGCCTGCGCATCGCCACCGCCGTTCGCGCGATCGACAACGACCCCGAACTGGCCGACGGCCGCTACCTGGAACTGAGCATCGCGGATACCGGCTACGGCATGGAGGACAAGGTGCGCGCGCGGGCGTTCGATCCGTTCTTCACGACCAAGGGCATTGGCGAGGGCAGCGGCCTGGGCCTGGCGCAGGTGTATGGCATCGCTCGGCAGTCGGGGGGCGCAGCCCGCATTTCCAGTGCGCCGGGAACGGGGACCACGGTGACTCTCCTGCTGCGGCAGGCGCCTTTGCCCACGCTCGGCTCGGTGAAAGATGGTGCCGCAGTCTCAAGTGCCGTGGCGAAGCCAAAGGGAGCCAACATCCTCGTGGTCGACGACGACGAGGATGTGAGAGGCCTGCTGGTGGAGTCGCTGGCGCTGGCGGGGTACGAGGTCCGCGCCGCCGCCGATGGTGTCGCGGGACTTGCCTTGATGGCGCTCCATTCGCCCGACTTGCTGTTGATCGACTACCTCATGCCCGGTCTCAATGGAGCGGAGGTCGTCCAAAAGGCCCGGAAACTGGGCTTTGCCATGCCTGTCATTTTCGCCACCGGGTATGCGAACACGCGCGCGCTCGACGCGGCAACCGGGTTGAAGGCCACAGTCCTGGCCAAGCCATTTTCGCTCGACGACCTGCAGCGAGCGATCGAAGCCGCGCTGGCCGGCGCGCGAAGTGAGGCCCCGGGAATCGATATGTCCACAACTGAACAAGGGCGACCCCATGCATGACTTCCTGAACCGCAATCGCGATGAGCTTATCGAGCGCTGCGCTGCCAAAGTCGCCCAGCGCCCTCTGCACGCTGCCACCACCGAGCAGCTGAAAAACGGCGTTCCCCTCTTCCTGGAGCAGTTGACACAGACACTTCAGGCGGAGAGCGAAGGTCAATCCGGCGAGAGCCTGAGAATCTCCGGGGCGTCGGGTGGCAGTTTGAGCGAGCTTTCCGAGATGGGCGTGAGCGCCACGGCGCACGGCAGGCAACTGCTGGAGCTTGGCTACACGGTCGACCAGGTCATTCATTGCTACGGCGACCTGTGCCAGGCCATCACCGACCTTGCTGTCGAGCGTGATGCGCCGTTCACGGTCGATGAATTCAGGACGCTGAACCGCTGTCTGGACAACGCCATCGCCGACGCAGTGACCGCGTTCAGTGCCGAGCGCGATGCCGAAACGTCGCGCCGGTATTCCACGCAGACCAACGAGCAACTCGGCTTCCTGCTCCATGAGCTGCGCAACTCGTTGCACACGGCCACGCTCGCACTGAGCGCCCTGGAAAGCGGCCAGTTGCCGATCGGCGGTGCCACCGGTGGGGTGCTCCGGCGCAGCCTTGTCGCACTGACCTCACTGGTCAAGCATGCGCTCGACGAGGTCCGCGTCACAGCCGACCCGCCGTTGGACAGGCAGGTTTTCTCGCTCCAGTCGTTCATCGCCGACGCCGCCGGCGCGGCGGCACTCGCCCCCATTTCGCGCAACTGCTCTTTTGAACTCAGGGATGTCGATACGCACATCGAAATCATGGGAGACCGTGAGCTCCTCCTGGGCGCGCTGACCAACTTGCTCCAGAACGCCTTCAAGTTCACCCGCGCGCAGACCGTGGTGACGCTGAGCGCTTTCGCCGGGGAAGGCGATGATGTGCTCGTCGAAGTCGCGGATCACTGCGGGGGTCTGCCGCCAGGCCTTCCCGAAATCATGTTCAGGCCTTTCACGCGGCGCCACGAAGACAAGAGTGGGCTTGGATTGGGGCTGTCGATCGCGCAAAAGAACGTCGAGGCCTCTGGAGGAAACCTGACGGTGCGTAACGTGCCGGGGACCGGTTGCGTGTTCATCATGCGTCTTTGCAGGCACCGCTAGCGGCCGTCGTGGCGCGCGCCCTCGCGGCCACGACAGAGCATCCAGATCCAAAAAAAAAGGGCCGTGCAAACGGCCCTTTGACTGGCTGCGTCCAGCAACCTACTTCTTGTCGCCGCCCGGCACCTTGCCTTCGACGCCCTTGACGAAGAAGTTGATGCCGCCCAGAAACTTGTCGTCGGCCACCTGGTCCTTGGCGATCACTTCCTTGCCGGTGTTGTCGACGATCGGGCCCTTCCAGATCGAGTAGCTGCCGTCCTTCAGGCCGGCCTTCACTTTTTCCAGCTGCTGCTTCGCGTCGTCCGGCACGTCGGCGGCGAGCGAGACGAAGTCGATCGCGCCTTCCTTCACGCCCCACCAGGCCTGGCCGGTCGCCCACTTGCCATCCAGCGCGTCGCGCGTGGCCTTGATGTAGTACGGCGCCCAGTTGATGATCGCCGATCCCAGGTGCGCCTTCGGGCCGTAGGCCGTCATGTCGCTGTCCCAGCCGAAAGCGCGCTTGCCCAGCTTCTCGGCCGTCTGCAGCACGGCCGACGAGTCGGTGTTCTGCATCAGCACGTCGGCGCCAGCGTTGATGAGCGAGGTGGCGGCTTCGGTTTCCTTCGGCGGGTTGAACCACTCGCCGACCCACACCACCCGGGTCTTGACCTTGGGGTTCACCGACTGCGCGCCCAACGTGAAGCTGTTGATGTTGCGCACCACCTCGGGAATCGGGATCGAGCCGACCACGCCCAGCGTGTTGGTCTTGGTCATCTTGCCCGCGATCACCCCGGCCATGTACGCGCCCTCATAGGTGCGGCTGTCGTAGGTGCGCAGGTTGTCGGCGGTCTTGTAGCCGGTGGCGTGCTCGAACTTCACGGCCTTGTTGTCGGCGGCCACTTTCAACATCGGCTCCATGTAGCCGAAGGTGGTGCCGAAGATCAGCTTGTTGCCCTGGCTGGCCATGTCGCGCAGCACCCGCTCGGCGTCGGCCGACTCAGGCACCTTCTCGACAAAGCTGGTGACAACCTTGTCGCCGAATTCCTTCTCGACCGCCTTGCGGCCGTTGTCATGCGCGAAGGTCCAGCCACCGTCGCCCACCGGGCCGACGTAGGCGAAAGCGATCTTGAGCGGCTCGGGCTTGGGAGCCGGCGCCGCGACAGGGGCCGGAGCGGGCGCGGGCGGCGGTGGTTCGCTCTTGCCGCAGCCGGCGAGGGCAGCGGCGGCCAGCGCCGTAAGCGTGGCAAGTTGAAGCAGTGAACACTTCTTCAGGTCGGTGGTCATGGGGTCCTTCTCCGGGAAAAAAATGATTATGAAGCGGGATAGAAAGGCTTGCCCAGCGAGGCGGGCATGTTGGCCCGAATCCACGCCGGGTTGCGCGAGATCAATGCCAGCACGACGATGGTGGCCAGGTACGGCAACATGGTGAGGAACTGGCTGGGCACGTCGACGCCCGCGCCCTGCAAGTGGAACTGCAACATGGTCACGCCGCCGAACAGGTAGGCCCCCAGCAGCACACGCAACGGCCGCCAGGTGCCAAAGGTGGTGAGCGCCAGCGCGATCCAGCCCTTGCCGGCGACCATGCCTTCCACCCACAGCGGCGTGTAGATGACCGAGATGTAGGCGCCCGCCAGCCCGCACAGCGCGCCGCCCGCGACCACCGCCGCCAGGCGAATCAGGCGCACGCGGTAGCCCAGCGCATGGGCGGATGCCGGCGACTCGCCGACCGACCGCAACACCAGCCCGCTGCGCGAGCGATACAGGAACCAGATCAACCAGGCCACCAGCGCCATCGCCAGGTAGACGATGGGATGCTGGCGAAAGAGCGCGGGGCCGATGAGCGGGATGTCACCGAGCAGGGGCCAGCTGAAGTGCGGACGCTCGGGCAACTTCTCCTGCACGTAGTCGATGCCCGCAAAGGCGGAGAAGCCCGCACCAAACAGGCTGAGCGCCAGACCGGTCGCGTATTGGTTGGTGTTGAGCCAGATGACGAGCACGCCGAAGAGGCATGCGAGAAACGCGCCAGCTGCGATGCCCGCCGCAAAACCGAGCCAGTCGCTGCCGGTGTGCACCACGCAAGCAAACCCCGCGATGGCCGCGCACAACATCATGCCTTCCGCACCAAGGTTGACCACGCCAGCCTTCTCGTTGACCAGCAACCCCAGCGCCGCCAACGCGAGGACCGTGCCTGCGTTGAGCGTGGCTGCGATTAAGAGTGCGTAGCTTTCCATTTTTAATTCAAACTCCCGTACGCAGAAGTCGCGGAAGTCACGCAGAAGACGCAAAAGACTTCCAATTTCTTTTCTGCGTCTTCAGCGAAACTTCTGCGACTTCTGCGTACGGGTGTTTTGTATTTGAATTTCATGCCGCAACCCCCCGAGCGCTCACCCAGCGCACGCGATAGGCAATCAGCGTGTCGCAAGCCAGCAGCGTGAACAGCAGCAGGCCCTGGAACACGCCGGTCAGGGATTTTGGCAGGCCCAGGCGCGACTGCGCGAGTTCTCCGCCGATGTAGAACATGCTCATGAGCACGGCCGAGAACACCATTCCCAGCGGATGCAGCCGCCCGACGAAAGCCACGATGATTGCGGCGAAGCCGTAGCCGGGCGACACCTGCGGCTGGAGTTGGCCAATGGTGCTGGCGACTTCGACGATGCCGGCGAGGCCAGCCAGTCCGCCCGATAGCAGGAAGCAGAAGATCACCATGCGCTCGCGTGAGAATCCGGCGAAGCGCCCGGCCCGCGGCGCATTGCCGGCGACGCGGATCTCGAATCCTTTCAGTGTCCTGCCCATGAGGAATGCAAGTGCCGCAACCACGATCAGCGCGAAGAGCGAGCCCAGAT
>JBKJOM010000258.1:0-23378 GCA_046595775.1 Ramlibacter sp.
CGACCGCTCCGACCGACATGAGCAACTGGTGTCGGCCGCGATGGCACTGGCGCCCAGCCAACCCAACTTGCTGAGTCACCATGCGGCGCTCGCGCTCAACCGGCAGGACTGGCCAACCGCAGCGCACGACCTGGTCCGCGTGGTCGAGCACCACGTCGCTCCCGTCGCAACGCAGGCGCTCGCGCAGATGATCGCGGCGGGCAAAAGCGACCTTTTGATGCCAGTGCTCAAGCCGGGCACACGCTGGCTGGGCCGCGTGCTGACGCAAATGCAGTCCGTGCAGGCGCCGTTCTCGACTGCGCTGCCCCTGGTGGTCCGCGCCATGAAGCTCGGCATCCTGGATGAGGCGACGGCTCGCCTGTACGTTCGCGACCTCAAGGCGGCGAAGTCATGGGCCGATGCCTATAGCTTGTGGCTGTCGATCCAGGGCAAGCCCGTGCCGGCACTGTTCAACGGCGGTTTCGACGAAGCCTTCCAGACGGACGGTTTCGACTGGGACACCTCGATGGCCGGTCCCTTGCGCCGCGCCGGCGCCATCATCGAACGGCGAGGTGCCGATGACCGGGGCGCCGTGCTTGACTTGCAATTCACCGGGCGCCCGATCGCCTTGCCCCTCATCCGGCAACAGCTCTTTCTTGCGCCGGGCCGCTACCGGCTGCATGGCGAGCAAATGGCCCGGCAGTTCCGCTCTGAAGGAGGTCTGGCATGGTCTGTTGATTGCGCCGGCAAATCCGCGGGCAAGTCGCCGGCCTTGGGGGACACCCAAGGATCCTGGCGCAAGTTTGAGTTTGACTTCGAGGTGCAGCCCGCGTGCGGACTGATCGTGACTTTGCAGCTTGAAACCCAGGTGGCCGCGGAAGCAGTTCTCGGCGCCCGCGGACGCGTTGCGTTCGACGCTCTTTCATTGGAGAAAATCCAGAAATGAAGACGCTTGCCAGTTTGACCCGCCCTCTGCCTTCCCCTATAGTCGAGTATGCACGCGGCTCGCTTTCGCCGTGCCACCATTCCATGACGCACAAACCCCTCACCGTTCTTCTCGCCGCCATGTTGCTGGCCGCAGGGGCCGTTGCGCAGCAGCCGCCAGCGCCTGCACTAGGCATCGTGGGTTCGATCGCCAAGGTGCAGGGGCTGGTCACGGTCAGCGTCGGCACGACGGTTGCGAATGTGGCCAGCGATTCCCCCATCATCGATGGCAGTCGCTACGTCACCAGTTCCACGGGCCGAGCCGATCTGGGCTTCAAGGATGGCTGCAACGTCACTCTCGGGCCCAATCAGTGGACCTCTGTGGATGCCTCCACAGACTGCGCTACGCGCCAGTCGGCCGTCGTCTTGATCACAGACTCGTCGGGGGGAGCAGGATTAGGTGGCAGCGGGTCGGGCATCGGACCTTTCCTGACCAGCGCGGCGCTGCTGCTGGGCGGTGCTGGTGCCGGCCGTTCGGGCGGCGGTGGTAGCGGCAGCGGCAGCGGCAGCAATATCCCGGTGCCACCGATCACGCCGCCGCCGGCCCAATGACAGAGAGCCAGAGGGGCAGACATGCGGGGCTTGCAGGCCCCGTTGCTGTTTTTGGGGCTGCCTTCATGTTGGCGGCAGCGGGCTTGAGCGGAACCGATCGCTATCTGGCACTGATCGGCTTCGAGGCGCTCAGCCTGATCCTGTTGTTCTCCCTTGCATTGCGGCGCGCGATTTATCGGCCCTCGGTCCTGCCCGAGCAGAAGATGCCCAAGGCGCTTTGGTTCGTGATGCTGTCCCCGCTTCTCTTTGCGCTCATCCAGCTCGCGCCGATCCCCGCAGCTCTCTGGGCCGGCATGCCGGGGCACGCCATCTACGCCGACACGCTGAAAGCCGTCGGGGTATCGCCCGACAGCTGGCGCGCACTCTCCGTCAGCCCCGACGCAACACGGGCATCCCTGCTCGCGACCATCCCGCTCGCCGCGCTGTTCCTGAGTGGCTTCCTGGGGACGATCCAGCAACTGAGGGTGCTGGTGCGCGTCGTCGCAGCCACGGCTTTCGCCCAGATTGCGTTGGGGCTGTTGCAAATTTCCGGCGGCGAGCACTCACCATTCTTCTTCGGGATCACGACTTCCTACGGCGCACCGATCGGCACCATGGGTAATCGAAACCTCTACGCGAATTTCCTCGCCATGGCGCTTGCCGCCTACCTCTGGCTCGCCTACGACGCTGTGCGCTACACCATGCGCCTGCAGCCCGGTGCGCCGATGCGAAGCGGCACCTTCGACAATCGCCACGCCATCGGTGCGTGGATCGGAGGCGGACTCGTGCTGGTGCTCGGCATCCTCATGTCACGCTCGCGCGGGGCCACACTCTTCGGGCTGTCCGCCGCTTTCCTTGGCCTGTCGATGGCGGGCCTGCGTGTCTTTGGCTGGGCGCGCGGTTGGCGCTTCGCGCTGCCCGTCGCTCTCCTGCTGGTCGTCACGTCCGGCTGGCTGGTCGGCTTTGACAACGTTGCTTCGCGGGTCACCGCCGAACAGCTCTCCAGTTCCGCCGGTTTCCGAGCCGAGCTCGCACGCACCAGCCTCGAAGGGGCGTGGGCATTCTTTCCCTGGGGATCGGGCTGGGGCACTTACGCG
The DNA here is from genome assembly GCA_046595775.1 of Ramlibacter sp. Taxonomy (GTDB): domain Bacteria; phylum Pseudomonadota; class Gammaproteobacteria; order Burkholderiales; family Burkholderiaceae_C; genus Ramlibacter. Next base: position 2,592 of record JBKJOM010000258.1, read on the forward strand.
ATGGCCTATCCGCGCTTTCAGCCCGACCGGATCGCAGGGTATGCGAACCACGCGCACATGGACTACATCGAGATGCTCTTCGAAGGCGGGCTGCCCTTCCTGGTCGTCGGTGGGTGCGTGGCGTGGCTGTTCGTGCGCCGTGCAGTCCTTCTGCTGTTGTCGGCCTGGAACAAGCGCACCTTGAGCCGTGAAGCGATGACGGCCGCACTGTGCGGCATGGGCCTGCTCGGATTCATGTTGCACGCACTGGTTGACTTCAACATGCGCATCTTTCCCAACGCACTGGTAGCCTGCCTGCTGGCGGGCGCCTACCTGCGGCCCTTGCCCGCCGAGGAACCGGAAGAGAACCCATGAAACTCCTGGTCTTTGCGGGCAGCACCCGCATCAACTCGTGGAACCGCAAGCTCGCGCATGCGGTAGCCGACAAGGCCCGCGCCAGCGGCGCCGAAGTCACGCACATCGAGCTGGCGGACTTCGACATCCCCATGTACAACGCGGACCTCGAGGCGCGCGGCACGCCGGCAGCAGTAATGAAGCTCAAGCAGATTGCCTACGAACATCCGGCGTGGATCATCTGCACGCCAGAGTACAACGCCAGTTATCCCGCGCTGCTCAAGAACACGCTCGACTGGATTTCCAGCCCCGTGAAATCCGATCCGGTCTGGAAAGACGAATTCCGATCCACGCGCGGCAAGGTCGTCGGTGTACTGAGCGCGTCGCCCGGCGCACTGGGCGGCCTGCGGTCGCAGAGTCACCTGGTGCCCTTGCTGCTGAACCTGCATTTCTGGGTGTGCCCCACCAACTACGCCCTCGGCCGCGCAGCCGATGCGTTCGATGCGCAAGGCCAACTGGTCAACGAAGTGGCGCACCAGAAGGTGCAGGCGGTGATCGACCAGACACTTTGGGCTGCTGGGCGTTTCGCGGACTGACGCATGTTGCCCGGGCCCCGCACCTTGATCGGCCGCGCACTTCGGCTGCCGCTGCGCCTGGTGCCGGAGCTCAAGCCGCTTCCCATCGTGTCGGGTCCGTTGCGCGGCAAGCGGTGGTTGTCCACTTCGGGCACGCACGGCTGCTGGCTGGGAACTTATGAAAGCGACCTGCAGGCGCTGATCGTGTCCTGTATCAAACCCGGCCAGGTCTTCTACGACATCGGCGCCAATGTGGGCTTCTTCTCGCTACTCGCCTCCATGTGCGTGGGTACGAACGGCCAGGTTGTCGCCTTCGAGCCTTTGCCCCGCAATCTCGAACTGCTGCGTGCGAATCTCGCCCTCAATTCCGTGGGCAACGCGAAGGTGCTCCCGAGTGCCGTGGCCGACGCAGCGGGATCGGCCACGTTCTCCGACGAGGGCTCACCGTCGATGGGGCGCATGGGTGCGTCCCGCGGCATCACGGTCCCGGTGGTCAGCATCGACGATCTCGTCGCACAAGACATCCTCTCGCCCCCGGACGTCATCAAGATGGACATCGAAGGCGCGGAGTCGCTCGCGCTCGCAGGTGCCTCGACGACATTGAGCGTGCATCGTCCTTTGGTCCTTCTTTCCACGCACGGGTTCCAGCAACACGAGGCCTGCTGCGCGATGCTGGAGCGCATCGGCTACTCTGTGCGCCTGCGCCGCGATGGTGCGCAGGACGGCCAGTACGAGCTGGTGGCCACACCGAACTAGCCGGCTGCGCCCAGCCGCTCCAGCGCCGCGGCCGAAACAATTTCGATGCGGCCATAGCCCTGCACCAGCGCACCCGCGCCGACCAGCGCCTTCAGCTCCTTGCTCAGTGTCTGCCGGGTGATCCCCAGCATCATCGCCAGCCCTTCCTGCGAAACGGGCACCACGCGCCGTGCGTCGCTCGACTGTGTGGCATCGCCGCGCGCCAGCAACAGGAGCCGTCGCGCGACGCGCGCACGCGTCGATCGCAAGGTCACGTCCTCCACCATGCCGTACAGCGAACGCATCCGCGCGGCCAGCAGCCGGCTGATGGCCTGCGCGAACACCGGGCGCTGCATCAGTGCATCGAAGGCCGCGCGCGGCATCGCCAGCACTTCGGCATGCCCGAGCGCCGTGGCGTCGTGCGTGCGCGGCAGTTGGTCGATGAGCGAAATCTCGCCGAACCAGTTGCCCTGCTCCAGCATCACCAGGATCGCCTCCTTGCCATCCTCACGCAGGCTCGACATCTTGAAGCTGCCCTGCACCAAGCCATAGAACGCGCCGCTGCCGGCGCCCACCTTGTCGCCCTGGCGGAACAGCATTTCACCGGGCCGCACCTTGAGCAGCTCAGCCGCTGACAGCATGGCCCGGCGCTCCCGCAGGGGCAGGGCGCCGAACCAGGGGTTGGCAGACAGGCGGGAAAGCAGCTCGGGCGTGGACTTCATCGGCGCGTTGGCGACAGCAATGGGGCTGATTGTCAATTTCTTGACAGTTGCCCGTCAAGGCCGGCACAAGAATGGCCGGGTTACCTGAGACACGATGACGGAGACATGATGAACGCGCGCGCCCAATTCACCCGCATGCAGGACAGCACCCAGGCCCAATGGCAGGTCATCGCCGGGGAGTTCAAGCACTTCAGCCAGGCGTTGCCCGATCGCGTGCTGGCGCACCTGAAAATCCTGCAAGGTGACTACGGTGGGTTTCCGGTCGACCGCTACACGCACTCGCTGCAGACTGCGACGCGTGCCCTGCGGGATGGCCGCGACGATGAGTACGTGGTGTGCGCCCTGCTGCACGACATCGGCGACACGCTGGGCTCTTTCAACCACCCCGACATTGCGGCCGCGATCCTCAAGCCTTTCGTGAGCGATGAGAACCTGTGGATGGTGCAGCACCACGGCATCTTTCAAGGTTACTACTTCTTCCACTACATCGGCATGGACCGCGACATGCGCGAGCAGTTTCGCGGCCATGCTAACTTCGCGCGTACCGAGGAGTTCTGCGCGCTTTATGACAGCCCCGCGTTCGACCTCCAAGCCGAGACCTTGCCACTTTCCGAATTCGAACCGATGGTGCGCCGCCTGATGGCAAGCCCGCGCAACAGCATCTACAAGCCCGCAATGGACAAGGAGACCACCGCATGAACATCGCATCCCTGAAAGAAGTTGTCAGCGCGCAAGAGTGGGCGCTGCGCGAGCAACTGGCCGCCTGCTACCGGCTGGTGGCGATGTACGGATGGAGCGACCTCGTCTTCACCCACATCAGCGCGCGAGTGCCGGGGCCCGAGCATCACTTCCTCATCAACCCCTATGGGCTGATGTTCGACGAGATCACCGCGTCTTCGCTGGTGAAGGTCGACCAGAACTGCAACAAGATCATCGACTCCCCGTTCCCCGTGAACCCGGCCGGCTTCGTGATCCATAGCTGCATCCACGAGGCGCGCGAGGACGTGGGCTGCGTGCTGCACACCCACAGCCGCGCGGGTGTGGCCGTGAGCGCGCAGAAGGCAGGCTTGCTGCCCATCAGCCAGCAAAGCACGTTCATCCTGCCGTTCCTCGCGTATCACGGCTACGAAGGCCTCGCGGTTCGCGACGACGAGAAGGTGCGCCTGCAAAAATCACTGGGCACCAACCGGTTCCTGATGTTGCGCAACCATGGACTGCTGGTCGTGGGCAAGGATGTGCCTTCAGCTTTCCTGAACATGTATTTCTTTGAGTCGGCGTGCCGCATCCAGATCGACGCGCAGGGGGCGGAGCTGAATTACGTTGACCCGAAGATCCTGGAGGGCGTTGCGCATGCCATGAGCGTTGCTGGCGCGGGTCTGAGCCCGAGCCAGCTGGCTTGGCCGGCGTTGATCCGCAAGCTCGAGCGCAGTGACCCGGGCTACAAGATCTAGCCTACCCCTACGGCTGCAAGCTCGAGCACCGCTTTCCCGCTGTTGGCAGTCTTGCGCGGCTCGTGCTCCAGCACGCTGATCTCCTTGCGCGTCATATCGACCGACCCGAAGTAGGTGGCGAAGGCCACGTCTTTTGCATCACGGCCGGTGCCGATGCGCACCAATCGATCCACCGGGGCCATACCGGTCGGGTCGAACAACACCCATCGACCGCCGACCCAAGCCTCGAACGTCGCGTGAAAGTCCTGCGGCGGCTCATCGAACCACACATGGCCCACCACAATGCGCGCCGGGATGTTCAGCGCGCGGCACAGCGTGATGCCCAAGTGCGCGAAGTCGCGGCATACACCGGCGCGCTGCACAAACACGTCCTGCGCAGTCGTGGTCGAGTTCGTGCTGCCTGGGCGGTACTGCACGTAATCATGAATCCACTTCACGATGTTGCGCACGCGGGTGATGCCGGGTGTTTCGTTGCCGAACAGCTGTTGCGCGACGCTGCCCAGCACGTCGGACTCGCAGTAGCGCGTGGGCATCAGGTAGTGGAAGATTTCGTCGGGCACCTGACTGACAGGCGACTCGGGCAGGTGTTCGTCGACATGATCCGAATACACCTCGACATCGGCTTTGTAATTCACGATCAGCGGGCCAGGCGGCGCGTCGAAGCGGAAGAAGCGGTTGCCGCTGCCTTCGTCGACGAAGGAATGCAGGATCACATTGGAAGACACCGCAAGGCGCTCGCTCAGGATTTTTTGCGTCGGCCAGTGCGCGGCTTCGACGTTGAAGCAGAAGTGAGTTGGCGCCTTGACCTCGTACTCGAGGACGGTTTCGACGGTGGACAGGTGCATCAACCGATAGTCCGGCAAGCCTCGGCTCCCCAAGATCAGCTTGGTGCGCACCGCGCTGTAGGACGGCGCCCCAGGCGCGTCACCTCGCGATGGACAGTGCGGCTGCGCCCAGGCCGAAGCTGCGACCGAACTCGCGCGAGCCTTCCCGCGAAAAGTGGACGGCGTCCCTGTAGAGCGGCACGTCACCCAAAGTGACCCGGCACGTTTGCAGCCCGCAGAGCTGCGAATCAAGGCGAATGACCGGCGCCAAGCCTTCGCGGTCGACAGCATCCAGCAGCAAGGTTGCCGCCGATCGCGCCGCGTGGAATCGCACCACATCGATCTCGCAAAGCGGTGTGTCCGCCCCGAAAGACAGCTTGCCCAGGGCTTTCTGCTCGAGGCAGCGCCCCACGTCAAAGCCGGACGAGGGAGCCGGCGAAATGAGCACCACCTTCTTGCCCATTGCGTGAAGCCGGGTGATGGTCGTGCGCAGTGCGTGCAAGGCGAGCGTCTGACTGCCAGCCGTCTCGCGCGTGTCAGTCGGTGATCCCGCGGCTTCTTCCAGCACCCGGTTTCCCTCGGTGTACTGCGTGAGCCAACTCACGAGAACGACGACCTCGATGCCTGGCGCGCTGGCAAGGTACTCCAGCACGCTGCGGTTGAAGGCCAGGCACCCCTGCGCCCACTTCCGGTTGTAGGCACTCGCCTCCGTGAAAGTCGATATCGACAGAAGCGGGCCACATGTGGTCTTCGTGGCCTGGATGACGCCGACATCGGTGCTGGACGCAATTGCGTCGACGATATGCATGGCTTGCGAGTCGCCCCAGATCATCAGGTGCGGGTGCTTCGAGTTCTGGCAGGCAGCCCGCGCATCGAAGCGTTGACCGTATTCGCAGTCCCCATTCAAGCCGACGTTAGCGGCGCGAGGTGCTGCGGTCGATGCCTCGCGTGCGTACAGCACCAACCCTCCCACGCCGGCAATTGCCAGCAACGCAGTCGCCGCCACGAGCGCGATGGTCGTCCGCCGGCTCACCGGCATGGAGCGGATCGGTTGCTCGACAAAGGTGTAAAGCAACCACGCGAAGACGAAAGCAGCCAGCATCAACGAGAGCCGCACGGGCAAGGGAGGCTGCGTCAACCACGCGTTGGCGGCAAGCGCCAGAAGCGGCCAGTGCACCAGGTACAGCGAATACGACATGTCGCCCATGCGAGCCGGCAACCATAGGAGGGGCGACGCCTGGGCCTTCGACTCGCCGACAACCAGAATAACCAAAGTGCATGCGCACGCCAGCAACGCCGCCAATCCGGGATGGGGCATCGGCAGCTCGAAGAAGGGAAGTGCGAGCAGCCCGATCACGCAAGGCCAGTAGGTCTGCCGCAGCCAGGGAGACCTGGCCCATCGGTGACCCAGCAGCGCGCCGACCGAACCCAGGGCGAGCTCCCACGCGCGGGTCGGCAACAGGTAGAAAGTCGCGCCGGGCATCGTGCTAACAGCCGAAAGGCACAGACCGAGGCTGAGTGCGAAAGCGACAACAGCTGCTACGCCCCACCAGCGCCGTGGCGTGAAAACCAGAGCGGCGGGGACCAGCAGGTAGTACTGCTCCTCCAACGACAAGGACCAGGTGTGCAACAAGGGCTTGGTTGCCGCCGGCTCCGCGAAGTAACCAGTCTGGTTCCACAGCACCAGGTTGGCTGTCAGCGTCGTCGCTCCCAGCAACTGCGCCATGAAGTCACGCAACTCGCGAGCAGGAAGGATGAGCAGGGCCGCGACCGCCGTCACCACGAACACAACATACGCCGCGGGCAGCAGCCGTTTTGCACGGCGCGCGTAAAAGCCCGCGAAACTGAAGCTGCCGCTCTCCAGCCCGCGGCGAATCAGGTCCGTGATCAGGTACCCGGAAATGACGAAGAAGATATCAACGCCGAGATAGCCGGCGCTCAGCCAAGAGGCCAGTCCCCCGTGATAGAGAACGACAGATAGCACGGCCCATCCACGCAATGCCTGGATGTCGGTTCGTGTGCGCGCGTGCGCTGACGCAAGCACGGCCGGCTCCGGCACGTGTTGGCTGGATATCGCCATCGGGACCCCTTCCTGGGGCGAGTTTACGGGCTCACTTCCCGAACAACCCTTTCAACCCCTGGCCCAGTTTGTCCCCCACGCTGGCGCCTGCACCTGTCCCCAGTCCTGGCGCGATCAGCGTGCCGATCGCGGCACCGACGATCGCGCCGCTGCTCAGCGTGATCGTGGGTGCCGCCAGCGTGCCGCCCACTTCCAGCGGCACACCCAAAGCGCCGCCTACCGAGGCCCCGGTCAGGCTCACCGTCACGCTGCCACTCAGTTGCTTGTCGGGCGTCATCGCGATCGCGCCATTGGCCGAGAGCGCGCCCGACGTCGCCACCAGGTTGGTCACGTGCACGCTCAGGCCCTGCGTGGCGATGTTGCCCGCCAGCGTGTCCACGCGCGTCTCGCCGCCCTTGCTCACCCCCGCCGTTTTCGCCGCCTGCGCCAGGTCGAGTCCATGCAGGACAGCGCCGCTGACGGTGAACTTGCTCTGCGTGTGCACGGCCTCGGTCACCCCGCCCAGTTCGCGCAGGTCGGCGCGCACGGTGGTATGCGCCTCGAGCTTGCCGGTCAGCGCGTGGCTGGGTCGCGTCAGGGCCGATACCTCCACGCCGGCCGTGTCGAACACGCCTGCGAGCAGCGGCTCGCCTTTCGCGCCTTTCTTCGACTGCAAGGTGCCCTTGATCGTGCCGCCACCGATGCCTGCGTCCACCTTCCAGAAATCGGCTTCGCGCACGACCGAGACTTGCCCGCCCTGGAAGCGGCCCTCGAGCACCTTGAGCTCCACCGCAATCGGCAAGCCGTCCTCGTCGAGGTTCACCTGAGCGTCGACCAGGCTCCGGTGTTCCTTCTTGTCCACCCAGATGACGTGGTCCAGCACGATGCGCCGCGGCAGTCCGGAAAGTGACTTGCGCGAATCGCTCGTCTCACCCGCGCTCGCCGGCCGGGCCTTGCGCACGCTGGTGGCAATGGCACCCAGGGCATCCTGCGGCACGACCGCATTGCGCACGATGAGCGTCGCGATATCGAGCTTGCCGTGCAGGAGCGCGGCCCAGGTCGGCCGCGCCTCGATGCGCTCCAAGGTCAAGGGCGGGTTGCTGCGCACCTGCACCCGGTCCGCGGCGATTGCCGGCAAGGGCCAGACATCGACAGTGAGCCCGCCCAGTTCGACCGGCACGCCTACCGCTGTCGAGATCTGCTGCGCCACGCGCGTGCGGAAGTCGTCGCTGCCCACCCAGAGATGCAATGCCACGACGATGCCGCCCAGCAGCAACACCGGGACCAACACCAGACCGATCAACCATTTGAACGCACGATTCATGCCGCATTGTGCCGCCCAGCGGCCGGCCGTGGGGACAGCAGGAATGGGCGTGAGCCCGCACGGCGCTCACATCAGCGGCTTCTGCCGCCAGGCCAGCGCGCTGCCGATCCACAGCGCCACGGCGGAAAACACCAGCCCGCGCGCGAGGCCGCCTTCGCCATCGGCGATCCAGCCGACGATGGTCGGCCCCACGATCTGGCCGGCCGCAAAGACGATAGTGAACGCGCTGATGCCCGCCGCCCATTGCGCGGGCGGCAGGTTGTGGCGCACCAGGGCGGTGGTCGATGCCACGACCGAGAGGAACACGGCGCCGAAGACCAGCCCCGACAACAACACCAACGGCCAGGCGCTGGTGAAAGCCGGAATCACGGTGGCCGCGCCGAGCAGCGCATTGAGGATGGCCAATGCCTCGCCGCCCCGAGAGCGGTCCAGCAATCCAGCCCAGATGCGCGACGACGCCACCACCGCCACGCCGAGCAGCGCGTAGAAGAGCGTGATCGCGCCCGCCCCCACGCCCTGTTCGCGCAGCAGCGCGATCACGAACGTCATATAGCCGATGTAGCCCACGCCGAACATCGCGTAGCCGGCCAGGCTTGGCCCGAAAAGCTGCCAGCGAAAAGACACCGTTGCCACAGTCGTCTGCACAGGCTTGATGTCGGGCTGAAGCCGCGGCAACACGCGCGCCGGCCACACCAGCAGCGCGGTGCCCAGGAAGCAGGCCAGCGACAGTCCCCACCACGCCCACGCCCAGCCATGCGGGCGATCGCGCGCCGCCTCCAGCACGGCCGGCACCAGCAGGGCTGACAGCAAGATGCCGAAGCCCGTACCGCCGTAATACAGGCCCAGCAGGAAGCCACCGCGCGCGGGGCGCAGGGAGCCAAGCCGTGCCGCCAGCAGCCCGCCTGCGATGAAGAGGAACGCACTGGCCACGCCGGCCAGCACGCGTTGCAGCAGCAAAGGCGTCGCATCGGTGAAGAAGCCCGACAGGCCCATGAACAGGCTGGACAAGGCCGCACCGCCCACCAGCATCTGCGCCGGCCCGAAGCGCTGCATCAGACGCGGCGTGACCAAGGCGCCGAGCAGGTAGCCGAAAGCGTTGGCGGTGTTCATGGCGCCCGCCAGCGTGTAGGACCAGCCGAGGTCGATGCGCATCGGCGGCAGCAGCAGGCCATACGCGAAACGCGTGACGCCCAGCGATACGGCGGCGCCGAGTGACAACGCGAATGCCAGGCGCAGGAGTGTCGGGTCTGGCACGGGAGGCGCGGGCATGCGAGCGATTGTCGCGGTTTGCCATGCCACGCCGGATCCGCGTCCTTGCGGTAGGAGCCTTCCCACAGCCCGCCCGGGCGGCCTTTACACACCCGGTACAACGCCGCCACTGTCGCGATACATCGGGGGTTCACAGTCACCCTCAACCCGATCCCTGAAAGGACATCCGATGAAGCTCGCTCCCCACCGCCTTCTGGCCGCCGCCCTCCTGGCCGGCCTCAGCCTGGCCGCTGCGGCCCAGACCCCGCCGCCCCCGCCCGCCGGGCCGGCACCCCAAGTGCAGCGCGGCCCTGGCGGCCCCGACATGCGCGAGCGCATGCAGGAGCACATGGCCCGTCGCCTCGGCCACCTGAAGGAAGCCCTGCGCATCACTCCCGCGCAAGAAGGCGCCTGGACCGCGTTCACCACGGCCCTGCGTCCGGGCAACATGCAACGCCCGGACATCGGCGAGATGGCCCGCCTGCCCACGCCCGAGCGCATCGACCGCATGCGCCAGATGCGCGCCCAGCGCAATGCCGAGCAGGACCGCCGCGGCGAAGCCACCAAGGTCTTCTACGGCCAGCTCGCTGCCGACCAGAAGCGCGTGTTCGACCAGCTCACCCTGCGCATGCACGGCAAGGGCGGTCGCGGCGGCCATGGCGGCCAACACGGCGACATGCACAGCGGCATGCACGGCGGCATGCGCGGTTGACGCGCTACCCGTGGCATAGTGCTTTGCCATGAAGCGCTATGCCGCGTTCCTGCGGGGCGTGAGCCCCATGAACTGCAAGATGCCCGAGCTCGTCCAGGCTTTCGAGTCCGCGGGCTTTTCGGGCGTCAAGACCTTGCTGTCCAGCGGCAACGTGGTCTTCGGCGCTTCGGGCGCGCCCCGCGCGCTTGAGAAGAAGGCGCAGGCCGCGATGCAGGCCCACATGGGCAAGTCCTTCATGACCCTGGTGCGGCCGGTTGACGAGCTGCAGGCACTGCTTGATGCCGATCCTTTCGCGGCCTTCAAGCTGCCAGCCGATGCCAAGCGCGTCGTCACTTTTCTTGCCGCTGTACCGGCGACATTGCCCAAGCTTCCGGTCGCCTTGCATGGCGCCCGCATCCTGGCAATGCACGGCCGCGAGGTCTTCAGCGCGTATGTTCCAGGCCCCGAGGGCCCGGTCTTCATGACGCTGATCGAGCGCACTTTCGGCAAGGACGTCACCACCCGCACCTGGGACACCGTGCGAAAGGTCGCAGCGGCCACCTGAGCAATGGCGCGGCGCCCCACGCCGCACCCAGACGCGCCTAGACTGCGCCATGGACATCCGAAAGGGCCAGGCGCCCGCACCCCTGGAGCGCGAAAGTTTCCACCAGCGCTTCATGCAAAGCTTCTTCGATCCGGCTTACCAGCCCGAGGCCGAAGCGATCACGCGCATCGAGGAGATCGCCTGGCAGGCTTACCAGGAGGGTCGCAAGGCTCCTGTCACCGCCAAGGCAGGCCCCGGCTTTTCGGACCCCGACTACGACCTCTCCGTCGAGTGGCGCGCCACGCGCGACAAGTTGATCGCTGCGCAACAGCGCTGGGCACAACCCGAAACGCCCTCGCGCGTGCTACTGGTCTGCGGCGCGTCACGCAACGACGGCACCTGCCCGGGCGAAATTTCCAAGAGCTTCCGGCTCACGCACATCGCGCGCGAAGCGCTCGAAGACGCCGGCGTACATACCGATGTGCTGGACCTGAGCCTGATCAATTCCAGCTACGACCTGCACATTCATCCGTGCAAGGGTTGCGTGTCCACCGCGATGCCCTTGTGCCACTGGCCCTGCAGCTGTTATCCCAATCACGCCGAGCGGCAGACAGGCGACTGGATGGCCGAGATCTACGAGCGGTGGGTCAGCGCGCACGGCATCGTGCTGGTCACGCCGGTGTATTGGTACCAGGTCGCCAGCCCGCTCAAGCTGATGATCGACCGGCTGGTCTGCGCTGACGGCGGCAATCCCGATCCCACCAGCACGCATGGCAAGAAGCCGGAAGCAGCGAAACAGATCGAGCTCGCCGGTTGGGACTATCCGCAACACCTCAAGGGGCGCGCATATGGCGTGGTCGTGCACGGCGACGTCGCGGGCATCGAAGGCGTGCGGCGGGCGCTGTGCGACTGGCTCGACTGGATGGGCCTGGTCGACGCGGGCGCCAAGTCGCAGCTGGACCGCTACATCGGCTACTACGAGCCCTACGCGACCAGCCACCAGACACTCGACGCGGACACGGCGATGCAGGAGGAAGTGCGCAACGTGGCGCGCGCGGTCGCGCAGGAAGTTGCGCAGCTGAGGGCCGGCGTGCTGCCCGCCGATGCGGGCATCACGCCGCCGCGCCGGAAGTGAATTGGCCGAAATGTCGCGTCAGAAGTTGCGCGCGTAGCGCAGCTGCAGGCCTACAAAGTCCCGCAGGCGTCAGCCAGCCCTGGCCGCAGTCACCTCGGCAACTGCTCCACGCACCCGTCCTTCCTAAGCTGGGCGCTCCAATACTCCGGAGCAAGCCGATGGACAACGACAGTGATGCCTCGATCGCCCTCACACACTTGCGGGCCCTTGTCCTGTCGATGCCGATGGCAAGGACACTCGGCCTGCGGTTCAACCGGCTGGAAGGCGGCCACTCGGAGCTCGAGATGCCGGTGACCGAGCCCTTCACCTTCCGTCCCGGCCAACTGCAGGCCACGCCGGTGTTCGCGATCGCGGATTTCGCCGCTGTCAGCGCCGCCGGATCGCTGCTGCCCGTCGGCTGGGCCAACGCCACCATCGACGGCCACCTCAAGCTGGTCGCTCCCGCCGCGGGGATCGCCTTGCGCGCGCGTGGCAGGGTGATCGATGCGGCGCGCCTCCTCACCGTTTGTGCCGCCGATGTGTTCGCCATTGGCGAGGGCGGCCAGGAAACGCTATGCGCAACCTTTCTCGGCACCGCCCGCAACATCGCGCCAGCAAAGCCTGCAGCGCCCTGACGCCAGTTCGCTCGCGAGGGGACAGGAAGACTGCCGACAGTCCTACACCTGCGCTGCCTGCCCGGCAGTACAAAAAAGTTCTCCGTCCACAGAGAGTAGCGCCCATGAGCGAGACCGCGTCCACCGCACCGCAGCTGACAGTGATGACGGTGAACATCCACAAGGGCTTCACCTCCTTCAACCGCAAGTTCATACTGCCCGAGCTGCGCGACGCCGTCCGCAAGGTCGGCGCCGACCTGGTGTTCCTGCAGGAAGTGATGGGCACCAACGGTTCGCACCACAAGTCCAGCGCGATTGAAGAGCCGCACTACGAATTCCTGGCCGACGAAATCTGGCCGCAGTTTGCGTACGGCCGCAACATGGTCTATCCGAAGGGGCATCACGGCAACGCGGTGATGTCGAAGTTCCCGATCGTCCACTACCAGAACCACGATGTCTCGGTCGCGGGTCCTGAAAAACGCGGGCTGCTGCATTGCGTGATCCGCATCCCGGGGCACACGCAGGAGGTGCATGCGATCTGCGTACACCTGGGCCTGGCCGAGTCGCACCGCGTGCAGCAGCTTGACCTGCTGTGCCAGATGGTGCGAGGCGATGTGCCTGACGACGCGCCGCTGATTGTGGCCGGCGATTTCAATGACTGGCGGCGCCGCGCGCACGACATCCTGGAAGATGGCGCGGGCTTGAAGGAAGTCTTCGTGAGCGCCTACGGCGAAGCCGCCAAGACCTTTCCCTCACGCTTCCCGGTCCTGTCGCTCGATCGCATCTACGTTCGCAACGCCTCGGTGCACCTGCCCGTGGTGCTGCCGCGCCGTCCCTGGTCGCACCTGTCGGACCACGCGCCGCTGGCCGCGGAGATTCATCTCTGAGGCATGGGCATGAACCAGCGCTGGATCGAAGGCAACGACATCCGCCTCCTGGAAAACGGTGAGGCGTTCTTCCCGCGGGTGTTCGACTGCGTTGCCAACGCGAAGCAGGAAGTGCTGCTGGAAACCTTCATCCTGTTCGAGGACAAGGTCGGGCTGCAACTGCACGCGGCCCTGATTGCGGCAGCAAGCCGTGGTGTGCAGGTTGACGTGACCATCGACGGCTTCGGCTCACCTGATCTCTCGGATCATTTCATCGGATCGCTGGTCAGCGCGGGCGTGCGTGTGCACGTCTTCGATCCGGGAAAGCGCGTGCTGGGCTGGCGCTGGAACATGTTGCGCCGCATGCACCGCAAGATCGTGGTGGTGGACGGCAACATCGCTTTCCTGGGCGGCATCAACTATTCGGCCGACCATCTTGCCGACTTCGGCCCGCAAGCCAAGCAGGACTATTCGGTCGAGATCCATGGGCCGCTGGTGTCCGAGATTCACCGCTTCAGCCATTCGGCACTGGTGCAGGGCCAGCGCCACCAGCGCCAGCGGCTGTGGTGGCGCGGCCGCAACAGCCAGCGCAGCTCGGCCGCCGACCAGCCCCATGTCGGCACGGCCGGCGCCATGCTGGTGGTGCGCGACAACGGTGACCACCAGGGGGACATCGAGCGCCACTATCGCATCGCGATTCGCTCGGCACGCAAGCGCATCGTCATCGCCAATGCGTACTTCTTCCCTGGCTACCGGTTCATCAAGGAGCTGCGCCGCGCCGCGCGGCGCGGCGTGGATGTGCGCCTGATCCTCCAGGGCGAGCCCGACATGCAGATCGTCAAGACTGCAGCCACCATGTTGTATCACCGGCTACTGGGCGCGGGCGTGCGCGTGTACGAGTACTGTGAACGACCGCTGCACGGCAAGGTCGCGTTGATGGACGACGAATGGGCCACCGTGGGTTCGAGCAACCTTGACCCGCTCAGCCTCGCGCTGAATCTTGAGGCCAACGTCATCATCCGCGACCGCGCGTTCAACCAGAAGTTGCATGAACGGCTCGATCACCTGATGCAAAGCAGCTGCAAGCAGATCCAGAATGCCGACATCGGCGAACTCAAGGGCTGGGCCTGGGTGCGCAGCTTCATCGCCTTCCACTTCACGCGCCGCTATCCCGGCTGGGTGTCGTGGCTGCCGCGCCATGTACCCCGACTCCTGCCCGCGCGCGCCGATCGCCTCAGCCCGGCTTACAACGCCGCGAAGGATTGAGCGCCACCATGAAGGCCCAAGGGCGAAAAGCACGACCCGAACCCGGCCACGCGGACCGCTGGGGCTCGCAGGCCTGGTGGCCCTGGACTCGCCGCGTCCTGGCGGCATTGTTCTTTGGCGTGGTGCTGTGGCTGCTGGTGCGCTATGCACGCCACATCGACTGGAATGAGGTGTGGGATTCGGTCACCGAGACGCCGCGTCCGGCGCTCTTGATGGCGTGCGCGCTCGCCGCGATGAGCCACTTGCTCTACAGCTGCTTCGACCTGATCGGCAAGCGCTACACCGGCCACAACCTACCGACGCTCACCGTCATGGGGATCAACTTCGTGAGCTACGCGTTCAACCTGTGCATCGGTTCGCTCGTGGGCGGTGTGGGCTTTCGCTACCGTCTCTACTCGCGCATGGGTCTCAAGAGCGGCGTGATCACCCGCATCGTCTCCATGAGCATGCTGACCAACTGGCTGGGCTACAACTTGCTCGCGGGCCTGCTGTTCCTCATTTGCCCGCTGGTGTTGCCGCCCAGCTGGCACATGGGCAATCATGGCCTTCAGTGGCTCGGTGCGTTGCTGGTGCTGATCTCCACAGGCTACATCCTCGCGTGCGTGCGTTGGGGCGACCACAGCTGGGACTTGCGCGGCCACGAGCTGTACCTGCCGCCCTGGCGCATGGCGGTGCTGCAGATGGTGATCTCCTGCGTCAACTGGAGCCTGATGGCTGGCGTGATCTGGACCCTGCTCGGCCACCGCGTTGCATACGCCGACGTGCTGGCCGTGCTGCTGATCGGCGCCATCGCTGGTGTAGTTGCCCACGTGCCGGCGGGCCTGGGCGTATTCGAATTCGTCTTCGTCGCACTGCTCTCGCACCAAGTGTCGGAGGCGCGTTTGATCGGCGCGCTGCTGGGCTATCGTGCGATTTACTACGTCGTTCCCCTCAACGCCGCAGCAGGCTTGTACCTGTACATGGAACTGCATGCGAAGAAACACCGTGACCGCCTGATGGCGCGACCCCCACCAGCTCCCACTTTGAAAGCCCGCCATGCGCCGCAATAACCTCGCCTTCTCTAATCCCTGGATGATGTGGGCCGACTTCACCGTGAAAGCTGCAGAGATGATGCTTGCTTCCAATCAGGTGATCGGTGTGCGCGTCAATCGCATGGCGCAGGCAGGCAGCAATCCTACGGCGCGCGACCGCAAGGAATTCATGTTGATGGGAACTGAAAAAGTGCGGGCTGCCTCTGAGTCGGCCTTGGCGATGTCCGGCGCAATGATGCGGCTCTGGCAGCCGTGGACCGGCAGCCTGGGTTCGCTGTCGCGCCTGTCCACCAGCACCGCGAAAGTGGCAAGCGCGGGCCTGAAGCCCGTGCACAGCGCCGCCACCCGGAATGCGCGGCGCCTGTCGCGTAGCAGCGGCCGAACTCGCAGGAGTGCATGATGGAAGCGCGGCTGGCAAGCGAAACTGACCTCGCGGGATTCCGCGAGGAGGCGCAGGCCCTGCTGGCCCATCAGGTGCCGCCTGAGGCGGTGCAGTGGGAGACTTCGCAGGCCCAGAACAGCGACTTCTTCGCGGACACCGCTTCTGCCGCTGACCGTTCAAGCGGCCTGCCGAGGGCTGCGACTGCCATCGTGCCAGCGTCTTTTCTGCGCTTGTGCGAAATGGTGGTGTTGCACCATGACATCGACCGGTTCGCACTGCTGTACCGCCTGTTGTGGCGACTGGTGCACGAGCCGGGTCTGCGCAACGATCCCATCGATTCGGACATGTTGCACGCCCACCAGATGGGCCAGGCGGTGCGCCGCGAGATCCACAAGATGAAGACGCTGCTCAAGTTCCACGAAGTACAAGGCGGCGCCGCGCTGCCCTTGCAGATGGCGTGGTATGAGACTGCTCACCACATCATCGAGTCGATCGCGCCCTGGTATGCCAAGCGCATTCCGGGCCAGCGCTGGGTCATCTTCACACCGGAACGTTCCGTGGAGTGCGACGGGTTGAAGCTGCACTTCGGCGCCGGCCTCGCTCGTGCTGCTGTACCCGCGCAAGTTGGAAGCGACCAAGCCTGGCTCGATTGCTATCACCGGGTCTTCGGCGCGAGGGCAATTGCCGTCAACGACGCGGCATGACAGGGCATCAACCGCCGGTGCGGCTCTCGATCGGCGGGATACCCTTTTGTTTCACCACACGCTTGGCCGCCTTCTTCACTTTCCGGGCTGCGCTGCGTTGCTCTTTCGCAAGGCTGGTGTCTTTCTTCGGTGCCACATCGCCGCGGGCTTGCGCCCTGTCGTCACGGGCCTGTGCGGCAGAGACGGTGCCCTGCGTGCCGACGAAGCCTTGCGGCGGCCCGGCCAGTGCGCCTTGGCCCGCTTGTGCGCCGGCCAGCGCGGGCCGGCCTTCGAAAGTGGCCGCGGCATCCTGCTTCTGCCCATGCGCTTCCGAGAACACCAGCAGCGCCGCGGCCGCAACGACTGCGACATGGACCCAGTGATGGGGAGAGTGGGTGATTTTCATCATGGTGAGCTCCTTGGCTTGCCCGCCCTTGCAGTGTGGTCCAGTCTCTGCCGCAAGGGAAGGTGCATTTCGCAACAGAAACTGTAGGACAGTGCTGTCCATCGACTGATAAGATGCGCCGCCTTCACAGCTCAGTCAACGATCACCCCGTTGTTGTTTACCGTTCGATGACCGTTGCCCTCGCAGGACGCGCCCCTGCCACGTTCGAGATCAAGAGTGCCAATCTCCCCCTGGTATCGCTGCTGCTGAAGTCGCGTGACCTCGCCGCGCTTGCGGGAGAGCTGAACGCGCGCTTCGGCGACATTCCCGATTTCTTCGACAACGACCCGCTCGTGCTCGACCTCTCGCCGCTGGCGGGCGAGGGCGACATCGACTTCGGCGAGCTCCTGCACCTGCTGCATGGTTACAAGGTGATGCCGGTGGCGGTGCGTGGCGGCGACGCAAAGCAGATGGAAGCGGCGGTGGTGAAGGGGCTGGCGGTGGCGAACGAATTGCGGGTGATCGATGCGCCGAGCGCCCCCACCCCAGCCCTGGCCCGCAAGGGGAAGGAGGAAGAAGAATCCAGGCACGCCCTCATCATTGACAAGCCGCTGCGCTCCGGCCAGCAGGTCTATGCGCGCGGGCGCGACCTGGTCGTCATGAGCATGGTCAACGCCGGCGCAGAAGTCATCGCCGACGGCAGCATTCACGTTTACGCACCGCTGCGCGGCAAGGCGATTGCCGGCGCGCGCGGCAACACCGAGGCGCGCATCGTGTCGCTGTGCCTCGAACCCGAACTCATTTCCATCGCCGGCGTGTACCGCACGAGCGAAGTGCCGCTGCCTCCGCAGCTGCTCGCCCGACCCGCGCAGGTGCGGCTGGTGGGTGGCGCCCAGGGCAAGCTGGTGATGGACCCGCTGAAATAAACCCAAGGAAAACCATTCAATGGCCAAGATCATCGTCGTCACGTCCGGCAAGGGCGGCGTCGGCAAGACCACCACCAGCGCCAGCTTCGCATCGGGCCTGGCGCTTGCCGGCCACAAGACGGCTGTCATCGACTTCGACGTGGGCCTGCGCAACCTCGACCTCATCATGGGGTGCGAGCGCCGCGTGGTGTACGACCTCATCAACGTGATCCACGGTGAGGCGAACCTGAATCAGGCCCTCATCAAGGACAAGCAGTGCGACAACCTGTTCGTGCTGGCCGCCTCGCAGACCCGCGACAAGGACGCCCTGACCAAGGAAGGCGTCGAGAAGGTGCTGAAGGACCTGGGCGAGATGGGCTTCGAATACATCGTCTGCGATTCGCCCGCCGGCATCGAGACCGGCGCGCTGATGGCGATGCACTTCGCCGACGAGGCGCTGGTCGTCACCAACCCGGAAGTCTCCTCGGTGCGCGACTCCGACCGCATCCTGGGCATGCTGGCCTCCAAGACCAAGCGGGCGATCGACGGCAAGGAAGCCGTGAAGGAGCACCTGCTTATCACCCGCTACAACCCCAACCGGGTCGACCAGGGCCAGATGCTTTCGCTGGAGGACATCCAGGACATCCTGCGCATCAAGCTCATCGGCGTCATCCCGGAAAGCGAATCGGTGCTGCAGGCCTCCAACCAGGGCACGCCGGCCGTGCACATGAAGGGCAGCGATGTCTCCGAGGCCTACAAGGACGTGATCGACCGCTTCCTCGGCCAGGACAAGCCGATGCGCTTTGTCGATCCGCAAAAGAGCGGCTTCCTCAAGCGGCTGTTCGGAGGCAAATAGGCATGGGCTCGTTTCTGTCCTTCCTGCTGGGCGAGAAAAAGAAGACCGCCAGCGTCGCCAAGGAGCGGCTGCAGATCATCCTGGCGCACGAGCGCCGGGGCGGCAGCGCCAGCCAGCCCGACTACCTGCCGGCCCTCCAGCGCGAGCTGGTGGCCGTGATCTCCAAGTACATCAAGATCGGCCCCCAGGACATCAAGGTGAACCTGGAACGCCAGGACAACCTGGAAGTGCTGGAAGTCAAGATCGAGCTGCCCGATCACAGGTGAGCGGCCGAGCCACTTGACAGGTGAGCGGCCTGGGAAGATAAACGCTGGATGGCCGACTCCATCATCGTGCGCGTCACCCAACGCTACAACGTCTCCGCCGAGAAAGTTTTCGACGCCTGGATGACGCCCGCCCAGGCCGGACGCTTCCTCTTCGCCACCCGCACCGGCAACATCCTTTATTGCGAAATCGACCCGCGGGTGGGGGGCGGCTTCACCGTCACCGACCGGCGGCCCAACGCAGATGGCGATGAAAGCTTCTTCGACGCCCAGCACCGGGGCGTGTACACCGAGATCAGCCGGCCCCACCGCCTGGCCTTCGACTTCAGCGTCGGGCACCATGCCGACGAAAGCACCCGGGTGACCATCGACTTCGTGCCCATGGGGCCGAACATCTGCGAACTGGTCCTCGGCCACGACCTGGGCGACAGCGAAGACGCCCGCGCCAACGAGCAGCGCACCCGCCAGGGCTGGATCAACATGCTGGAAAAGCTGGACAAGGTGCTCACCACCCGCACCTGGGGCTTCAAGACCCCAGGAAACGCCTGACCTCGGACACGGTGGCGGCCGGGTCTTCCTCGTGGGGCACGTGCCCCAGGCTGTCGAACACCACCAGCCGTGCCCCGGCGATATCGCGCTCGAACATGCGGCCCAACTCCAGCGGCAACAGCCGGTCCTTGCCGCCCCACAGCACCAGCGTGGGCGCCTTGATCCGCCGGAGCATCGACACGTCCCCGGTGTCGCCCTGCTCGATGCGCCGCGCCAGCGCCTGGCGATTGCCCTGGCGCAGCGTGATATCCGCATACAGGTCCACCAGCTCCGGCGTCACCTTGGAAGGGTCGCCGTAGACGTTGCGCAAGGCCATCTCCACCACGCCGCGCGGCAGGGTGTACTGCGCCAGCCAGCGCAGCCCCGGCGTCGCGGCGATGCGAAATCCCAGCGGGGCCTCGAGCGGCGTGGACAGGGCATGGGCCGGGTAGCCGCCCGCATCCACCAGGATCAGGCGGTCCACGCGCTGCGGCATCGCCGCAGCGGCCGACCATGCGATCTGGCCGCCCAGCGAGTTGCCTGCCAGCACGAAGCGCTGCACGCCGAGCGTGTCCATCACGGCGCGCACGAACTTCACGTCAGCCTCGGTCGAATAGTCGTTCTCGCGATTGGGCCCGGTCAACCCGAAGCCCGGCAGGTCGAAGCGAATCACGCGGCGCCGGGTACGCAGAGCCTGGGCCCAGCCTTCCCAGGCGTGCAGGCTGGCCGACGTGCCATGCAGCAAGACGATCGGCACCGGGTCGTCGTGCGGGCCTTCGTCGCGCAGGTGGACCTGCAGCCCCTCGACTTCCAGAAAACGGGACGGTGGCCGGGCCCAGCGCAGCTTGAGCTCGTCGACCGGCAGGTCCGGCGCCCAGGTGGCGACGATCCCGATGGAGCCGAAGAACAGCACGCCGGCCAACACCAGAAGCAGCGCACGAGCCAGGAGCTTGGACATAGGGCGCGACTGTACTCCCACTGTCGACCTAAGCAGGCCATTGGCGCGCATACAACATCCACGTACGAATTCGCGGCTGATGGGCGGGGTTTGTCATCGTCCCGACACTGTTGCACGCCGACGGCGCGCAGAATGCAACTCCAGCAACCCATCGCCCGATGGAAGCGGAGTGACATGCAGCACGTACAAGATTCGCTCGACGCAGGAACCATCATCGCGGCCTGGCTGAACCCAGTCACGTTGAGCCAACTGGAGCCGATGCTGCGCCGCCTGCTGTCGGGGCAGCAGCTGTTCGTGAAGCAGCGCGACGGCCGCTACAAGCCCAAGGGCTGCGAACTGGGCCTGGCGCGCTCTTTCGATTTCACCGACCTGCACGCGCCCGCGCTGCGCAGCGAGCGCGCCGAACGCGTCGTCTGAAGCCCTAGCCGCC